>CAYLYV010000021.1:0-39142 GCA_964387655.1 uncultured Cypionkella sp.
AGGAGGCGATGACTTTCACGGGGTGGTTCCTTGTTCTTGAGTGGCCCTGAGGGTAAAGGGCGAAAGCGTTGCGGTGGCTTTAGCGCGTTTGATCGGAAATCTCCAGATGGCAGGCGAAAATAGCGAAATGGCATGGTGGCACCCGACGCGGCATGCGGATCGGCGGGGTATTTTGCTGGCGCGCAATCGGATTCAGGCAGCGCTGCGGGGGTGGATGGCGGAGCGGGAGTTTGTGGAGATTGACCCCTCGGCCTTGGCTTTGTCGCCGGGGAATGAGGCACATCTGCATGGGTTTATGACGACTGCTATCGGCAATGATGGGGTGGGGCGGGCGATGTATCTGCACACCTCGCCCGAATTCGCGATGAAAAAGCTGCTGGCGGCCGGAGAGCAGCGGATTGCGGCGTTTGCACATGTGTATCGCAACCGCGAGCGGGGGGCGTTGCACTCGCCTGAGTTTACCATGCTGGAATGGTATCGGGTCGATGAGGGCTATGAGGTGCTGATGGAAGATGTCATCGCCTTTTGTCGGCTTGCGGCGGAAATTGGCGGCGGCTGGCTGCGGTTTCGCGACAAGAGTTGCGACCCGTTTGCGGAGCCAGAGCGGCTGTCGGTGGCTGAGGCGTTTCAGCGTTATGCGGGGGTGGATCTATTAGCCTCGATTAGGCCGGATGGCGAACCTGTGGCCGAGGTGTTGGCTGGAGAGTTGGCGCGCGTCGGGGTGCGGGTGGCCGTAGATGATACATGGTCGGATATGCTTTCCCGCGTTCTCGGCGAGTTGGTCGAGCCGCATCTGGGCATGGGGCGGATCACGATCTTGGACGAATACCCCAGCGCCGAGGCGGCTTTGGCCCGCAAGCACCCAAGCGATCCACGGGTGGCGGAACGGTTTGAGGTTTACGCTTGTGGGGTTGAACTGGCCAACGGCTTTGGCGAGTTGACCGACCCGGATGAGCAGCGCCGTCGCTTCGGGCTGGAGATGGACGAAAAGGCCCGGGTGTATGGTGAACGCTACCCAGTGGACGAGGATTTTCTAGCCGCCCTTGCGATCATGCCCGCCGCAAGCGGCATCGCGATGGGGTTTGATCGGCTGGTGATGCTGGCGACGGCGGCGGCGCGGATTGATGATGTGATCTGGGCACCCGTGCCCGACTGACAACTGCCCGACTGACATATTTGCCCGGTTTTTCGGCGGATTGACGCTTTTGTGCCCGCGTCCGGTCGGAATTGCCGCTTCCCCCCGAGGTGTGACTTGGGCTACGACTTGGCGCATGAAATGGTCAATCCCAAACACCCTGACTGTGATGCGCCTGCTGGCCGCCCCCGGTGTGCCGCTGATGTTTCTGTATTTCCAACGGCCTTGGGCGGATTGGTTCGCGCTGACGCTGTTTGTCGGGGCTGCGATCACCGATTGGTTTGATGGCTATCTCGCCCGGTTGTGGAAACAGGAAAGCAAGTTCGGCACCATGCTGGACCCGATTGCCGACAAGGCGATGGTGGTGATCGCTATTCTGGTGCTCACGGGCTATTCTGGGATGAACCCTTGGTTGATCCTGCCCGCCACAGTCATTCTGTTCCGCGAAGTGTTTGTCTCGGGGCTACGTGAATTTCTGGGAGTCAAGGCGGGCCTGCTGAAAGTTACGAAGTTGGCAAAGTGGAAGACCACAGCGCAGATGGTGGCGATTGCGGTGCTGTTTCTGGGCACCGGGTTGAATATCTCAATGGGGTGGCGATGCATGGCATGACGCCCCAGCAATATACCGATGCCGTCATGCAAGGATTGGCTGACCCGATCCGCGCTTGTGGCAAGCGCGATTGCGCCTCGGTCGCTGGAGATGTCGGGCTGGTGCTGATGTGGATTGCGGCATTTTTGACGGCGATGACCGGGCTGGATTACTTCCGCAAAGCCCTGCCGTTTTTGCGGGAAGACAAATGATCGACGTACTGTATTTCGCTTGGGTGCGCGAGCGGGTCGGAGTGCCGCGCGAGCGGATTGAGACTAAAGCCGCCACGGTGATGGATTTGATTGCCGAGTTGCGCGTGCGCGAAGAACGCTATGACTGGGCGTTTGGCGATCTGGCGAGCTTGCGGGTGGCGGTGGATCAGGAATTGTCCAGCTTTGATGCACCCTTGGCTGGGGTGCGTGAACTCGCGTTCTTCCCGCCGATGACGGGGGGCTGAGATGTCTGTGTCGGTTCAGGCCGAGCCGTTTGATCTGGGCGCGTTGTCCAACGCCTTTGCGGTGCGGGTGGCGGGGGCTGGGGCGGTTGTCACATTCACTGGTTTGGTGCGCGACAACGGTGGCGCTTTGGCTGCGATGGAGATCGAGCATTATCCGGGCATGACCGAAAAAGCGATCACAGGCATGGTTGAGGAAGCCATAGCGCGCTGGTCTTTGGTCGATGCTTTGGTGGTGCACCGCTATGGTAGGTTGGCGGGCGGAGAGGCGATCATGATGGTCGCCACTGCCGCGCGGCACCGGGCGAATGCCTTTGCGGCTGCGGAGTTTCTGATGGATTATCTGAAGTCGCGGGCTCCATTCTGGAAGAAAGAGCTGTCGGCCGATGGCGCGGAATGGGTGGTGGCCCGCGATGAGGACGAAGCTGCGTTGAAGCGGTGGTAGTCTAGCCGCCGTGGTGTTGGCGGAAGCAGGGTTGCAAATCTCCCGGCATCGGCGTTGCTTCATAAATTGCGCGGGCGATGGCGCGGGCAAGGCAGATCGCCGCCGCATGGCCGAGTTGGAACGTGTCGGTCATTGGGTCTCCCATTGGCTTTTCTGCGGTCGCTCCGGCAAAGATCAGATCGCCGTCCAGCGGTGTATGCGAGGGCACGATGGCGCGAGCCATGCCGTCATGGGCGGCGGTGGCCATGCGTTGCGCCTGCGCTTGGGTCAAAGTGGCGTTGGTCGCGACAATGGCGATGGTGGTGGCCTCTCCCATCCGTTTACGCGGCAGCGGGGCGTCAATGGCGGCAAGCTGCGGACTGGGGCCAAGGCCGCCGAATTCGTGGTTGCGCTCCCATGCGGCGGCCCAGAAATGCGGACCATCATTCACCGTCACCGCACCCAAAGCGTTGACCGCCACCAGCGCGCCTACCGTCAGGCCTGAAGGCAACACCAGCGAGGCGGAACCAAGCCCGCCCTTCCAATATCCGGTCGCAGCGCCGTATCCGGCGCCAGCCGTGCCAAGCGTGAAACCTTCGGAAGCGGCCAGAAAGGCCTGCTGGCCCATCGCGTAATAAGGGTTGCGCGACCAAGCCTTGTCACCACCATTCAGCAGATCAAACAGGATCGCCCCCGGCACAATCGGCACGCGCTGATCGCCCACCGCAAAGCCACGCCCCTGCGCGCGCAAAGCGTCCGCGACACCCGAGCAGGCATCCAAGCCAAAGGCCGATCCGCCGGAAAGCACAAGCGCATCAACCTGTTGCACCAGCTTGTCGGGGGATAACAGATCGGTTTCCCGCGTGCCGGGCGCGCCGCCCATGATATGGACGGCGGCGGTGAACGGGCGATCCGCTGTCAGCACGGTGCAACCTGAACGCAAGCCTGCGTCCTGCGCGTGGCCCACCCGCAGGCCCGCGACATCGGTGATCAGGTTCTTCGGGCCCGCGTGCATGTGAAATCCGGGTGGTGTTTGGCGGATGTGCGTGTCAGCTTCCAACAAAGCACAGATGGAGGCAGAAATGCAAAAGGTTGCGGTGATCACGGCGGGCGGTTCGGGCATGGGGGCGGCGGCGGCGCGGCGTTTGGCGGCAGATGGCTTTGCGGTGGCGATCCTGTCGTCGTCGGGCAAGGGTGAGGCTTTGGGCACAGAGTTGGGCGGCGTTGGCGTGACGGGATCGAACCAGAGCAACGATGACGTGCAGCGCGTGGTGGATGCCGCGATGGCGAAGTTTGGCCGCATCGACGTGCTGGTGAATTCGGCAGGGCATGGGCCAAGGGCCGCTTTGTTGGACATCACTGATGAGGGTTGGCATCAGGGCATCGACATTTATTTCCTGTCAGCCGTGCGCCCGATTCGCGCGGTGACGCCGATTTTTGAGGCGCAAGGCAGCGGTGGTTCGATCATCAACATCACCACTTTCGCGACGTTTGAACCCGATCCGGCGTTTCCGACCTCTGGCGTGGCGCGGGCGGGTTTGGCGGCGTTTACAAAGCTTTACGCCGATAAATATGCGCCGCAGGGCATTCGGATCAACAATGTTCTACCCGGATTTATCAATAGCTTGCCAGAGAAGGAAGAATTCCGCGCGCGAATTCCGATGGGGCGTTATGGCCGGGTCGAGGAAATTGCCGGGACCGTCAGCTTTTTGGCTTCGGATGCAGCTGGATATATCACCGGGCAGAATTTGCGGGTGGACGGCGGGATCACGCGCTCGGTTTAAGGGCTGCGGTTTAATCTCGGGTCGATGGTTTGGCGGTAACGCTATGTTAACTGGCGGCGTGGCAGGCTGCTGGGATGACATATCACATCCGCCCGACCGCCCTGCATAGCCACTACTTCACCGTCGCCCTAAATCGGCCCGGCGATGACCTGTTGGTGCTGGAAGTCGAACGCCTGCGCCAAGCGGTGCGGCTGACGCGGGCGGAACACCCGTTTCAGATCGCGGCATGGGTGGTGATGCCCGATCATTTGCACACGATCTGGACGCTGCCCGCCGGGGAGGATGATGCAGGCGGGCGTTGGCGTCTGATTAAAGCGCGGTTTTCGGCCAGTCTGCCGCTCAATATCCGCAGCTCCCGCACCAACCGTACGGCGCAAGGCATCTGGCAGCGTGGCTTCTGGCACCACCGCATTGCCGATGCCGCCGATATGGCCCTGCATATGCGCAGCTGCCAGATGGACCCGGTGCGGCATGGATTGGTCGATGTGCCAGAGGCTTGGCCCTATTCGTCATTCCGCGCCCCTGCCGCCCTACAACGGGTGGGCTAGCGATGCACCGACGACGGCTAATCCGCTGCCCCGGTCAAACCAGAGGGCAGCAGAAGGAAGCAGGGCGCGGCCTGCAGTCAGAAATCAAACAGATCGCCGAGAAAGCTTTCGCGGCGCTTCTTTTTGCCATGATAGCGATCATCGTCGTCGTCATGCCGACGACGCGGCTCGTCGCGTGGCGCTTGGCGACCGGATTCGGTCCGATAACCCGGCTCGGGTTGATAGACCGGGGCTGCCTCACGTGGGGCAGCGGTCGGCACGCTGGCGGCACGCTCGATGATCTTGTCCAACTCGCCCCGATCCAGCCAGACGCCCCGGCATTTCGGGCAATAATCAATCTCGACGCCGTTGCGGTCAGCCATCACCAAAGTCTCATTGTCGACAGGGCACTGCATGCCATTCTCCTGTGTTGTGCATCTTTAAGATGGGGGCTGTGGTTTTTTGTGCAAGCGCGCGCGCTTGTCGCAGGGCGGATTTGTGCTTACCTCTTGGCGTCCGGGGCAGGCCGCCCCAAAAGGATTTGCCGATGTCGATCACAGCTTATGTTCCGCCGAAAGTCTGGACTTGGGATGCCGCCAATGGTGGCCAGTTTGCCAATATCAACCGCCCTATTGCCGGGGCCACACATGATAAAGAGTTGCCACGCGGCAAGCATGGCTTTCAGCTTTACTCGCTGGCGACGCCGAATGGCCAGAAAGTTTCGATCATGTTCGAGGAGCTTTTGGCCGCAGGCTATGCCGCAGAATATGACGCCTGGCTGATCAATATCGGCAAGGGGGATCAGTTTGGCTCGGGTTTTGTTAGGGTGAATCCGAATTCGAAAATCCCGGCGCTGCTGGACTTGACCGGGTCCGAGCCGGTGCGGTTGTTCGAATCGGGGTCGATGCTGGTGCATCTGGCCGATAAGTTTGGGGCTTTTCTGCCGGCCAGTGGCCCTGCGCGGACTGAGGTGATGAATTGGCTGTTCTGGCAGATGGGATCGGCACCGTTTGTCGGTGGCGGTTTTGGCCATTTCTTCGCCTATGCGCCGGAAAAGTTTGAATATCCAATCAACCGCTATGCGATGGAAACAAAGCGCCAGTTGGACGTGTTGGATCGCCGTTTGGCAGAAGTGCCTTTTATCGCGGGTGACGATTATTCGATTGCCGATATGGCGATCTGGCCGTGGTACGGCAGCATGGTTTTGGGGCGCAGCTATGCCAACTCGGCGGAGTTTCTGAATGTTGGGATCTACAAAAATCTCAAGCGCTGGGCGGATATCATCGAAGCCCGACCAGGTGTGAAGCGCGGCCGGATCGTCAACAAAAACTGGGGGGATGAGGCCGAGCAGGTGCCAGAACGGCACGGGCCGGAAGATTTCGCGGGCAAAGCGGTTTAAGCGAAGGGCGATTTCCGATACGGAAATCGTGTACGGAATTCGCGCGAATTCCGTAGGCTTGCCAAGCGGGCCTGCGGGATTTACTCTGTTTTCAGACCGTGTACCAAGCCGTGGCGATGGCGTCGCTACAGGGGTGTTCCCCAAAGCTTGCAGGGCTATCGGCTTTCGTCCTGCACGCCGGGACCTTTCGGGGTTCCGGGGCAACCGCCCAGACTCCAAGCATGAGGTCTGAAGATGACGACACGTCCAGAACAATATCGTTTCCACCAAGGCGAGCGGGTTTTGCCCTTTGCCGCCGATGAATATGACGCGCGCCTTGCTGGCTTGCGCGATCTGATGGAGGTGCATGGGGTCGAGGCCTGCGTGTTCACCTCGATGCACAATATCGCCTATTACTCGGGCTTTCTGTATTGCTCGTTTGGGCGGCCTTATGGCCTGGTGGTGACGGCTTCGCAAAGCGTCACGATCTCGGCGGGGATTGATGCGGGCCAGCCGTGGCGACGGGGTCATGGCGACAACATCACCTACACCGATTGGCAACGGGACAATTACTGGCGCGCGATTCTGTCGGTGACGGGTGAGGGTCGGGTGATTGGTTGTGAGGCCGACCATTTGACGCTGCTGCAATCGGAAAAGCTGAACCATTTCCTGAAGCCGAAGCGGGGCGTTGATATCTCGCACGGCACGATGGAACAGCGGATGATGAAATCTCAGGCCGAGTTGGATCTGATCCGTCATGGGGCCGGGGTGGCCGATGTCGGTGGTTTCGCGATCCGGGAAGCCGTGAAAGAAGGTGCGCGCGAGATCGACATTGCGATGGCGGGCCGCGACGCGATGGAACTTGAGATCGCCAAGCGCTTCCCTAATGCCGAGTACCGCGACACTTGGGTGTGGTTTCAGTCGGGGATCAACACCGATGGCGCGCACAACCCGGTGACCAGCCGTAAACTAGAACGCGGCGATATCCTGAGCCTGAACACCTTCCCGATGATCTCGGGCTATTACACTGCCCTTGAGCGTACTATGTTCGTCAAAGAGGTTGATCCTGCCAGCTTGCGGATGTGGGAAATCAACGTGGCCGCGCATGAATATGGCATCAGCCTGCTGAAACCCGGCGCCTCTTGTGCCGAAGTGACGGCCAAGCTGAACACCTTCTTCGAGGAGCATCAGGTGCTGCAATACCGTACCTTCGGCTATGGCCATTCCTTCGGCGTGCTCAGCCATTACTATGGTCGCGAGGCGGGGCTGGAACTGCGCGAGGATATCGACACGGTGTTGCAGCCGGGCATGGTGATCAGCATGGAGCCGATGCTGACGGTCCCTGATGGCCAACCCGGCGCGGGCGGCTACCGCGAGCATGACATTCTGTTCATCACCGAGGACGGCAATGAGGATATCACCAAATATCCTTATGGACCGGCGTTCAACGTGGTGGGATAATGACGAAGGGCCGGGGAAACCCCGGCCCTCTTGATCACCACTGCTCAAACCACCGAAGTTTAAGCGCGTTTCACGAGCTTGATCAGGAACAGCAAAATCACCGCACCGATGGTCGCGTGGACGATTGCCGCCAGAATCCCACCGCCAAGGCCAAAACCGATGCGCGGCAAGATTGCCCCAGCGATGAAGGCACCGACGATGCCGATCACGATATTGCCCAGCAGGCCATAGCCAAAGCCAGACACGATCTGCCCGGCGAGCCAGCCTGCAATCGCACCGATCAGCAGGGCAATCAGCAAACTTTCAATTCCCATGTTTTCTTTCCCTCAATTTTGCGCCGCAAGATGCAGCGATCCGTTCACGATAACGCATTGGGGTGAAAAGCGTTCCCGAATATTTCACGCCCTTTTCAGCGGTCAAATCACGCGCCCAAATCCGAGAATCAGCGGCAAGGCAGAAAGAATCACCCTGCATCGGCAGATTTCGGACCTTTTCCATTTTCAACCATTTCACGGGGCTTGACGGAAGCTCAACCGCAGGCTCTAGGTGCAAGGATAATTTTCCTCACATCCGAGACTCTGCCCCGTGAACAGCTCCATTTTTCGCCTGATTGGCGCATTGTCGCTCAGCTTGCTTGCAGCTTGCGGCACTCCGACACCGAAATCCGTGACGCCGACGGTCGTGCCCGGTTATGAAGGGGTCGAGGATGAAGGGTTCTATATTCAGCCCGTCGATGCCGAACTGCTGTCGGCAGATCGTGCCCGTGCCGAGGTGGACTATACCGCCGATGACGCGCCGGGCACGATTGTGATCGACACCTTCGCGCGCAAGCTGTTTCTGGTGCAGGAAAACGGCCGGGCGTTGCGCTATGCCATCGCGGTGGGCCGTGAAGGTCTGTCGTTCCGTGGCAATGGCGTGATCGGGCGCAAAGCGAAATGGCCGTCTTGGCAGCCGACGGCCAATATGATCCGCACCCGGCCTGATCTTTACGCGGAATATGCGGGCGGTCGTGCGGGCGGGCTCGACAATCCGTTGGGGGCGCGGGCGATGTATCTCTACCGCGGCGGACGCGATTCGATGTTCCGCATTCACGGCACTATCCAGAATGAGACCATTGGTCATGCCACTTCGGCGGGCTGTATTCGGCTGTTCAACCAAGATGCGATGGATCTTTATGACCGCATCGACTTGGGCACGCGGGTGAAGGTACGCTCGCTGGAAGAAAGCCTTGCTATCGAAGGCCCCTATATGGATGACGCTTGGGGCCGTGCTGTGCCGGAAACGCCCGAGAACATCGCGCGCAAGCCGCAGGATGAGCAGATGCTGGTTGAGCAAGAGGCGGCCACGGCTGCCGCTGCCACAAAGCAGGCTGAACTTGATGCGAAGAACGCCGCTAAGGCAGAGAAAAAGCGGCTGTCGGTGTGCAAGCGCAAAGGTATTGATGAGGCGGATTGCCCACCTTTGCCAGAACTGGCTTCGGCTGACGGGGCGACCAGCAACGGTTGATCGCCAAGCGCTATTTATCAAAAGGCCCTGCAAAACGCAGGGCCTTTTTGCTTTAGGCTTTGATCACATAGTCTTTCAGCGTGGTCTCTATCACTTGCCAAGTGCCGGAAAAGCCGGGGCGGATGATATAGCTGTCCCCGGCCTTCAAGGCGGTCGTGTTGCCGTCTGCATCGGTCAGCACCGAGTGGCCGGAATGAATATAGACATATTCCCATTCAACATAGCTGATCCGCCATATGCCCGGAGTGGATTGCCAGAGTCCGCAGTAAAGCCCATCGCGGTCTTCGATGTTCCAGGTGGTGTGGACAGGGTCGCCCGCCACGATTCGTGAAGGGTCCGGGCGGGTGATTTCGGGTTGGATGCCGTCACGGGTAACACGTTCAATGTTCGACATGAGCGCCTCTGGGTTTGCTTCGCCTGCATAGCGCCCACAGATCATGGCGGCGTCAAGCGGGATTGCCGCTGCAATGCAGCGTAATAATCTTGCTGTCCGCTTTGGCTTGTGCCCATATGATTGGCACAAAGTTATCGCGGAGCCGATCAGATGAGTGCAACCTCCCCCGTTCGCCCGGTGCTGCCACCCGATATTAGCGCCCGCAAAGGTCAGGCACCCTTGGTGGTGCTGACGGCCTATACCACTCCGGTGGCCCGGTTGGTGGATGCGCATTGCGATATGGCGCTGGTTGGCGATTCGGTCGGCATGGTGCTGCATGGCATGCCCAGCACCATCGGCGTGACGATGGAAATGATGATCCTGCATGGCCGCTCGGTGGTGCGCGGCTTGCAAAAAGCCATGGCGATCATCGACATGCCGTTTGGCAGCTATGAAGAAAGCCCGCAGCAGGCCTATCGCAACGCGGCCCGGCTTATGGCTGAGACGGGTGCGCCTTGCGTAAAGTTGGAGGGTGGCGCGCATATGGCAGAGACCATCGCGTTTCTAACCAAGCGCGGCGTCCCGGTGATGGCGCATATCGGGCTGACGCCGCAGTCGGTGAACACCTTGGGCGGTTACAAAGTTGTGGGGCGTGACGGTGAGGCCAATGACGTGATGGAAGATGCGTTGGCGGTTGAGGAGGCCGGAGCCTTCGCGGTGGTCTTGGAAAAGGTGCCGATGGGGCTGGCGGCGCGGATTACGCAGCGGCTGAGTATCCCGACGATTGGCATCGGTGCGGGGGTGGCTTGCGATGGGCAGGTGCTGGTGGTCGATGACATGCTGGGTTTTTTCACCGAATTCCGGCCGAAGTTCGTCAAACGCTATGCGGATCTGGGTGGTTTGGCCTCGGAGGCGATTGCCGATTATGCCGCCGACGTGCGGGCGCGGACATTCCCAGCCGAAGAACATTCCTTTGCGGATGTTGTGAAGGGCAAACAACCTTGACGCAGATCATTCGGAAGATCGCCGAGCTGCGCGTGTTGGTGCGGGCGTGGAAAGCTGCGGGGCAGGTGGTGGGCGTGGTGCCGACAATGGGGGCTTTGCACGAGGGCCATCTCAGCCTCGCCCGTGCTGCCAAGGCGGACTGTCAGCGGGTGATCGTGACGATTTTCGTCAACCCCAAGCAGTTCAACAATCCGGATGACCTGAAGAAATATCCCCGCACCGAGGAAGCAGATGCGGCTTTGCTGCGCAGCGTCGGCGTCGATGTGATCTTCGCGCCAGATCCGGGGGAGGTTTATCCCGAAGGCTTCACCTCAACCGTGTCGGTCGGCGGTGTGTCCGAACCGTTGGAAGGCCGGATGCGTCCGGGGCATTTTGATGGCGTGGCGACCGTGGTCACAAAGCTTTTCGGCATGACCATGGCCGACAGGGGTTACTTCGGCCAGAAAGACTGGCAGCAGTTGCAGGTTGTCCTGCAGCTGGTGCGCGACTTGAATGTGCCGATCACCATCGTCGGCTGCGAGACTATTCGTGAGGCGGATGGACTTGCCATGTCTTCCCGCAACAGCCGCCTGACGCCAGAAGGCCGTGCAATTGCCGGTGTGCTTTTTGCCGCAATCTCCACCGCAGCAGAGGATATCCGCTCTGGCCAGTCCGACCGGATGGCGATCCGTGAAGCGGCGGAAAAGTTGAGGCATGCCGGGTTTGAACGGGTGGAATACATCGAATTGCGCGATGCCGAGACATTGATGCCCTCGGATGACATGCGACGACCCCGCCGCATGTTGGCTGCCGTTTGGCTGGACGGCGTACGCCTGATCGACAACATTCCGGTTTAATTGAGCGCGCCGGGGCGCTGCCCCCGGACCCCGGGGTATTTTCGCCAAGATGAAATCAGCCGAGCAGGTCTTGTAGCACCAAAGCCATCACCTTGGCGCTGTCCTCCATATCCTGCACGCCGATCCATTCATCCGGCTGATGCGCCAGATGCAGAAGCCCCGGTCCGTAAGCGATACAGTTTTTCAGCCGCCCAATCCGGTCGATATGCTTCTGATCATAGGTGCCGGGAGAGACGACATATTCCGCCGCCCGCGCCAAAACCCGTTCAATCGCGGCTGCGGTTGAGGTGACAATCGGGGCATCACGGTCGGTCATGGTGGGCTGAACTTCGAACAAATCCTTGATCTCATAGGAAAACGTTGGGCGTTGGGCTTTCACGCGCACCATGACATCGGTGATTTCCTGCTTCACCTCGGCCAAGTCCTCCTCGATCAGATAGCGCCGGTCGATGATGATGCGGCAGCGATCCGCCACGCAAGGGGCGGGCAGGGATGTGTCGCCGGGGGCCAGATCCGCCGCCCCGCCGTGGATCGAATTGATGTTGAGCATCGATTGCTTTGCGCCTTCCGGCACCACTGGCATTGCGGTGGTTTTGCGCGCCAGCAGCGGATACAGCCGATGCTCGATCTCCTCCAGCACCGCGCCCATATGGCGAATGGCACTGTCGCCCAGGAACGGCATCGAGCCATGGGCGATGCGGCCATGGGTTTCAATCTCGGCCCACCAGACGCCGCGATGGCCCAGACAGATGCGGTCTTTGTGCAAAGGCTCGGGGATGATCACATGCGTCACATGCGCGTAATGGCCATGTTCAGCGAGATAGGCCACGCCGCCATAGCCGCCCGATTCCTCATCCGCCGTCGCCGAAATCTCGATACTGCCGCGCCAAGCTATCCCGCTGGCCAGAAACGCCTCAACCGCGATGACGCTCGCCGCAAGACCGCCCTTCATATCGCAGGCACCACGACCATAAATTCGGTCACCGTCCAAATCGCCGCCAAACGGATCGCGCGTCCAGCCGTGGCCGACCTCGACCACATCGTGATGGCTGTTGAAATGCACGCAATCGCCGGGCAACCCTGACTCTATCCGCGCGATCAGGTTCCAGCGCGGATACGCCTCACTATCCCCCGGCGCGCCTACAGCCCGGATGAATTGCAGCGTAAATCCGGCAGCCTCTAACCGCGCCGCGAGGTAATCGCAAATCCAACGATAATGTTGCCCCGGCGGATTCAGCGTCGGAATACGGATCAGATCCTGCGTCAGGCCAATAAGCTCTTGGCGACGGGCTGCGACTGCGGCAAGGATGGCGTGATCGGTCATCGGGGCAGAGTGCCGCGCCACCACGCACGGAGCAATGCGTATTTTCCAAGCCGAGGTGATGTAACTAGACTTAACATGCCTATATCATGGCACGACATTCATAACGGAGGGTTCGATGGCCGATTTCGACACGCAGATCAAGGAAAGCCAAGCACAGGTTGCGGCGGCGCAGGCGAAGATTTCCGCGATCACCGGGCGGATCGAAGAAGCGCGCGCCAAGCTGGATGCCGGCACCTCGGTTGATATCGAAAATGCCTCGCTGGAGGATGTCCATAAGCACACCGACCTGATGAACGCCAATATTGCCGAACTGATCATGGGTTTGGATGATGTGACAGCGGGGTTTTCCAAGGACTTCGACGAGATGCGCTCTAAGACCGGGATGGAAAGCTTCATCGGCATGTTTTCCAACGCCAAATCGGAATCGATGCGGCAAGAGCGGATGCGCACGGCCTCGATTGACAGCAAGTTGCAGGATTTGATCTCAAAGTCGGACATCATCGTGCGATTGTTGCAGGGCCAGCTGGATATGCTGAATGGCCAGAAGGCGACGGTAGAGGCCAACCTTGGTGGCACCCTGACCGAGCGGGAAGCGACCGTGGCGGCGCTGGAGGCCGTGCGCGCGGAAGTGGGCGCGATGGATCCGAAGATCATCGAGCTTGAGAATAAGATTTCCGTGGAACAGGACGCCAGCGCCCGCACCAAGTTGGAAACCGAACTCGCCACTCTGAACGGCCGCTACAACGCGCTGGTGCAGGATGAACAGGTGCAACTGGCGAAATCGCAGACGTTGGAGCGTTATATTGAAAAAGGGAAAACCTGGGTTGATAGTTTGACCAATCAGGCCGCCACCCAGTTGGTTTTGATCAACAAACTGCAAACGGACACCAAGCAACGCGTGGTGCTGTACGATGCTTTGACCGCCAGCTTGAAGACAGCACAGCAGCAAGACGTTGCCCACCGCATCAACGAAATCGGCGTGAAAACCGACCAAGAGGCGCAGGTGGCGATGGCCGCGATCGGGGCGGCCACCAATCAGAAAATGGCCGACATGCTGGAAGCCCACGAAGGCCACATGGTCTTCGCGCGCGAGGTGCTGGAGCAGAAAGCCAAAGCGGATGAACGCTTCGCGCGGCGGTTTGCCAAGATCGTCGAGAAGCACGACAAGAACGCGTATGGGGAGTAAGCGGTGGCCGATACGGTCAAAGATCAGCTGACGACTGACCATCAAGAACTCTACGACACGCTCACCGCGCGGCGGTATTTTGCCAAGTTTGAGCGGATCACCCGCCACCTTGTCCGTCTCGCGGGTGAAGTCGAGGCCGAAGGCCGTCTGACCCGCACCGAGGCGCGGATTTTGGGGCGGTATTTGGCGGCGCTGACGGGCACCTTCAAGGCGCTGAACTACAAATACCTGATGACCGGGCGCGCGGAAGGCTCGCCACGGCTGACCTTTGATCGCCACGACTCGGGTTTTCCGGTGGCGCAGGAATTGATGATGATGGCGCTGGATGCCGCACAGGTGCAAAAACACCTTGGCGGTATGGCCTCGGAAACCGAGTTGAAAGACCGCATGGTGCGCCAGATTGTGCGCGATCTGACCGTGCCGATCCAGTTGCAATTCGCGCTCAGCCAGCGGCTTTACTACGAAGCCCTGGCCACGGGCGGCGTCTTCTGGCCGCGCAATGATCCCGATTGCCAATGGATCGAGGATGTCCGCCGCGATGGGGCCGAGCGGAAGCATTTTCTGCTGCATTGGGCGGTCTATGACACCCAAGCCAACCTGCCCGTGGTCTATCTGATGGATGTCGAAGACAGCGGCAAAAAGCCCTTGCCGAATGATGATCGCCGCTGGCCGATGGCGCAGGCGCATCTGATGGCGCAATCGGCGTTGGGGCTGAAACTGCTGACCATCGCGCAGGGGTTTGACAAGGATTTCGCGGGCTTACACCCCAAACGCCTGCGCCGGATCACGCTTGGCCCGATGCACAGCCACGATTTCACCCTGCAATCCGGCCCGATTGCGCAGGTGCTCGCCGATGCCAACGCGCCCGACGGCGACGATTGGGCGCTGGTCTGGACGGTGGAAGACCTGATCTCTGACCGCGAGGAGGAGGTTAAAGACGGCTGGTTCTCCAGCGCCGAGCGGCAGGTGTTCAAACTGGACCCGATTGCATCGGACAGCGGCGCGACCCGGATCGAACGTATGGTGATCTTGCCCGAGCGCCCGTATCAGGTGTTGGCCGATCTCAACCCTCTGGGTTTTCGCGATGTGCGCAAATTCGTGGTCGGCGCGGGCGACCGGATTATGCCCGCGCGATGAAGCAAAGCTTAAGTGTTTGAATAGATAGGGATTGGAGACAGTATGACCGGCGCGCGTGATACGATGGAACTGCGGGAAGAAACCATCCGCGCACAGTATGATCCGGCGCTGGCCCTGCTGACCGGCTTTGATCACGCGCCGCGTTTGGCAAAAGCGGTGGTCACCGAGACCAAGCCCGAACGTTCTCCCGGCATCGGCACAAGGCCAATGTTCCGCTCCACCACCCCCGGCATGGTGACCCGCAGCACCGCCCGCCCCGGCGGCGTGCGGGTGTTGGAGCGGGTGGAAAGCTTGGGCGACGGTCTGGTCTCCCCGGTGCAAGCCTCGGCTCTGCACAGTCTGCGCCGTGGTTTGGCGATTGCGCTGGCGATGGCGGAAACGTTTGCCGCGCAATCCGGCTTGGCGGAGTTGAAAAAGGCCAATCTTGAGGGGCGTTTACCGGAAGGCAAACGGTCGGAATTCACCGAATTGTTGGCTGCCGAAGCACTGATGGCGCTACATACCTTCGCCAATGCCACGGCGTTTTTGCTCGCCCCGTCAATGGGCGCGACGACGGTCGAAGTCGGCGCGGTGGAAGAAATCCTCACCGACAACACGCCTTTGGCCCTGCAAGGTGCTTTGTGGGAGTTGGATCAAGATGTAGCCCTCCTCGCCAGTGATGAACCCCGTATGATTGCGGTGATCGGCGCGTTTTGCGAGGCACTGATGCAACGCGTCGCCCTGCGAGCCGAGGCAGCCCCCCGCTTGCAGGCCTTCACGGGCGGTGCGTGGCGTGTTGAGGCAGATGCGTTGTCGATTGCCGGGTTCAAACCTGCGCGTGCGACCAAAGGTGGCGCTTTGACGATGCAATTCAAGAAGCCGTCAGAGGTTGTCGGCAACCACATCGCCAAATACCAAAGCCTGCGCTTGGCTAAAATGCTGATGGCCTATGATTTTGAGCGAAAACTCAATCCTTTTGCCGAATTGGGCGGATTTATCTTCACCTTCATGGGCGACGGTAAACCCGGCACGGGGAAAACCACGCTGATCCAGATGATGGCAGGTTTGCTGAACGACTATTGCAAAGTCGCAGGCTATCCGTTCCGCTATCAGAACTTCTCGATTGATCAAATCGACTCGTATCAGGGCAAATCAGGCCAAAACGCCAAGGCCTTTGTTGATAATGTGCTAGATCCCGGTGTGATTGGCTTTGGCACCATCGACGATATTGATCAAGTCGCCGGAAAACGCGGTGACCGTCAATCCTCAGCGGGTCAGTTGGAAGTCACGGCTGTATTCATGGGGGCCTTCGCTGGGGCCAATACCGTGGTGCGCGGGAATTGCACCTTTGGGATGTTCTCAAATTACCCCGAGAATGTCGATGACGCCCTGCGGCAGCGGGCAGGGGCACGGTTTTTGGTTGATGGTCCGCAAAGTCGCGAAGATTATATCGACATTCTCTCGCTTCTATTGGGAAAAAACCACGCCATTCCTGTCGGAAGTCATGACCTGTTCGCCGCGCAAGAAATTAAGCGCGCGGTTACGGCGAGTTTTGAGGGCTATTCCAAACCGCACGAAGATGGTCTGCTGAAGGTCTGGGACAAAGTGCAGGGTGATATCGGCTCCTTGGATACCTTGGCCAAACTCGGGGCCTACCTGAAAGCAATTCAGCAGGCAGATGAACGCTTTACGGGGCGCGCGGTCAAGAACATCACTGATGCCGTGAAGGTGCGGGCGATGGATTTTGAACTGCCGGATACATGGATGGAAAATCCCGATCTGTTTCTGTTCAAGCCCTATGACGAAAAGCTGACAATGATTAAGGGGCTGATGACGCCCATTACGGTTGAAATGGTGATCCAAGAGATCAACCGCTACGCCGACAGCGAATTCCGTTATGCCGACAAGTCGGATGAAGTGGCGATTGACGGCATGGTGCGGGATTTCAAACGTCAGGAAGAGGCAAAGCGGCGGTATATTGAGGGGAAGGGGTGATGAAACGCCTCATCGAGAAAGGCTTGATGTTTGGCAACCTCATCGAGGTTTCCTCGCCTCAACTGGTCGAGCGTTATAATCGTGCGCTAAAACATCTGATAGGCAAACAAACCACCCTGAAAGACTTTCATATCGACATCTCGGGATATTCCCCTGAGATCGGCGACGAATTGGGCGATGATCTTTACCTGAACCCAAATGGCTGCAATCGCCAATTCATCCTGCTGACCACCAGCCAGAAATCTGCCCCGCTGCTGAACATGAAATTCTCCACTTCACGGGGGATTTTGCAGCAGTTTATCGAGGCCAATGAGTCGCAGCTTTTTGCCCTCACCGCGCGGGATGCGGTGGCTGGGGAGTTGCAAAACTCGGTTTATGAGATCGCGAGTCCCGCGAAGTTGTTGGAAATCCGGCAAATTACCGTCGAGGCCGATACGATTGGTGGTCATGTCGCCGATGCCAGCAAACTCGCCAAGCTGATCGACCGGTTCCGGCAGGAACCCGACGGCTGGCGCGATGACGTGCTGATGGCCGAGATGATTGAACTGGCGAAAAAGACTGGCGATGTGACGCGGGTGCCGATCAATTTGCCCGCAATGACCTTTCAGCAACCCAGTTTCTGGACCAGCCATTTCGGCGGGCTCTATGTGTTTCGCGATGTGAAGTTTCCCGGCGTGATCAGTACCATGCCGCGCCAAAGCCTTGGAAAGATGCCGATTTCTCCGGTGATGGACCTGACCCAGCGCAATGCGATTGCCGAATGGCTGGAGCGCAACGGATTGGTGGAACCCATCGTGCAGGCGCGCGGGATGGATGCGGCGGCGGTGCTGCGGCAGAAGATGGACTTTGTTCTGGTCGATGCGGCCGAGGCTTTGGATCTTGAAATTGGTGATGCGCGGCGCACCGATTTGCGCAAAATCGCCTACCGTTTGGGCGATGCTTTGCCCGAGGAATTTCTGGGTTTGGCGCAGCTTTTGCGCTGGGTGGAAGGCGCGGGGGATTGGCCGCGCATTACCTCGGAACATAAGGCATACTTCTACACCCTGCGGGCTTCGGCTGGGGGGGAGCGAGACTTGGTTAACATGCTGCTGTCAGAACTGGCCCCGATGGATGTGCGGCAGATGTTCATCGTCCACAAAGAACTATTCTACGCGCAATACACCACATGGTCGGACCGCAAGCGCCAGTATGTCGCGGATTTTCTGGAGCGGGAGTATAAGGTTGATGCGCAAGGCGCGCGCGAGGCCCTGTTTGGGCCAGAGCCGTCGATGGACAATCGGCACCGCCCCGAACCAAAGCCTGCACGCGATTTGGCCTCGGTGGTTGGGCCTTGGGGCGCTGTCACAAGGGGTGCAGGATTGGGGGGGCGAAAATGATTGGCATCTTGCGCGCGGCGGTTCTGGGATTCATCTTGTTATCCGTGGTTTATGTGCTGGTCTCAATCTATTCCCGCTCGGAGCGCCGCGAAAAGCTGGAAAAGAAATTCGACGCCGGGGGTATCGAGGGCGACCGCGATGCCTATATCGAAGCAGGGATGCGGGTGTATCAAAAGAGTCTGCGGCATCGGCTGTTGTGGTTGGTTTACATCATCCCTGCGGTCGTGGTCAGCGCGACCGTGTATTTCGTTAACTATCAGTAAGGAGCGAGCAGAATGTGGACCTATGTGAAGTGGAGCTTCCGGATTCTGGTTGTGTTCTTGGTGGGGGGCTTTCTGCACTACACGCTACCGCAGCATGATATTGTCAGGATTACAAATACTTACAATCGCCTGACGACGGTAGGATCGGAAAATTCTTGGGCCTATTCCTCCCCGGATGTTGGTACGGGGGAAAGCACGGTGACGCGGGATATTCGCTTTATCGAGGCGGCTTTTGAAAACGGATCAGTGATTGTGTATCGCAATGAGGATACCGGCTGGATCTGGCCGCCCTATTTCAAATACGACAGTTCCAACCTGCAAGCCGAGGCGGGCAATCTGAAATCGGCAGAGGCTGCGCCGAAATGGGTGTCTGTGACGCATTACGGCTGGCGTTTGGCCTGGCTGTCGATCTACCCGAATGCGGTTGCCGTAAAGGCTGTCGCCGGGCCGGATGTGCGGATTATCCCCTATGTGAACATCATCGTGCTGCTGGCTTTGGCGTTCGGCGTGTTCATGTTGCGGCGGATGTGGTTGCAGTTTTGGGAGCGGATGGTGGAGCCTGCGGTGGCCGAAGTCGGTGAGACTTGGGACGGGGTAGAGGCGCAAGCGGGGGCGGCTAAGGCGCGGGCGGGCGGGTTTTTTGGTCGGATTGGCGCTTGGTTTGGCACTTGGCGTAAAAAACCCTGATATTCTGGTTAATGCTCTGAAATTGCACAGAAAATCTCGTATGCAACGCGGGCGTTGTCTGAGCTTTTACCGTGAGCACAGCGGTGCTTTGGCGGGGCGGTGAACGCCCCGCGCACATCGCTTTACCCGCGCAGGCTGCCACCTGTGGCCTTGCTGACCTTTTCGATGATCTTGGCGGAGACTGCCTCGATATCGGCTTCGGTCAAGGTCTTGTCGCTCGGCTGCAAGCGCACCGTCAAAGCGATGCTCTTTTTACCCACGCCCATCTGCGCCTCGGCTTTTTCGCCGGTGAATTGGTCGAACAGCCGCACAGATTCTATCAACGCCTTGTCTGCCCCAATGGCGGCGTTCACCGCGGTCAAAGCTTCGACGCCTTTATCGACGACGAAGGCGAAATCGCGGTCCACCGCTTGCAGATCAGACAGCGCCAAGGCGGGTTTCGTCGGAGTTTTCACTTTGGGCATCGGCACATTGGCCAGCAGAATGGTGAAGGCCACGGCGGGGCCTTTGACGCCCATTTCCGCCAGCACCTTGGGGTGAACCTCGCCAAAGCTCGCCATCACATTCGGCCCAAGCCCCATCACGCCAGAACGGCCCGGATGCCACCATGCCGCCACTTTACGGCTGATTTGCACGCGCGCGGGCGCGCCGATGGCGGCCAGAACGGCCTCGGCATCGGCTTTGGCGTCGAACACGTCGACCGGGCGTCGGCTGCCGTAGGGGTCACGCGGGGCGCTGGAACCGATCAGCAGGCCCGTGGCTTGCAGATGCTGCTCACCGGGCTCGCCGCCTTGAAAAGCCGGGCCGACCTCAAACAAAGCCATATCGGCAAAGCCGCGGGCTTGATTGCGGCTGGCAGCGCGCAGCAGGCCGGGCAGCAGATCGGGGCGCAGATGCGACATTTCCGACGAGATCGGGTTATCGACACGCACGGCATCCGCGCCGCCGCCGAACAGGGCGGCAGAAGCTTGGTCAATGAAGCTATAGGTGACGCATTCGTTGTAACCCAAGGCGGCAATGCTGCGCCGTGCTGCGCGCTCGCGGGCCTGTAGCGGTGTCAGGATCGGGCGCGGCACGCCGGGCACGGCGCGGGGCAGGGGGGTGCCTTGCAGTTTTGACAGCGAGGCGATGCGAGCGACTTCCTCGATCAGATCCGCCTCTCCCAGCACATCGGGGCGCCACGAGGGCGGCGTGGCCATATCACCGTTCAGCGTGAAGCCAAGCGATTCCAAGGTTTTACGCTGTTCCGCTTCGGGGATATCCATACCGACAAGGCTGATCACCCGCACGGGTTTCAACTGATAGGCGCGGGTGGTGTTGATGGCCGCACCGTCTTGGGCGAGGTCAGACGCTTCACCACCGCAGAGATCAAGGATCATTTGGGTGGCGAGATCCAGTCCCGGCAGGGTGAAAGCCGGATCGACACCACGCTCAAACCGATAGCGGGCGTCCGAATTGATCTTCAGCGCGCGGCCCGTGGTGGCGATGGTAATCGGATCCCACCATGCGGACTCAACGAACACATCACGGGTCTCCGGCGTGCAACCCGAAGCTTCGCCGCCCATGATCCCGGCCAGGCTCTCCACGCCCTGATCATCGGAAATCACCATCTGGCCCGCACGCAGGGTATATGTTTTGCCGTCAAGCGCCGCGAACTGCTCACCGCCGTCAGCGGCATGGATGCGCAGTTTGCCCTGAACTTTCGCCGCGTCGAACACATGCAGCGGGCGGTTCAGCCCGAAGGTGAAGTAGTTGGTGATATCGACCAAAACAGAGATCGGGCGCAGGCCGATGGCCTTCAGGCGGTTGGCCAGCCAATCCGGCGATGCGCCGTTTTTCACGCCGCGAATGGTGCGGCCGACGAAATGCGGGCAGCCTTTGGCCTTGAGATCGCTGGAGATTTCCACCTGAACCGGGCTGACAAAGCCATCTTTGATCGCGGGGATCACCAGCGGCTTCAGCGTGCCCAGTCCGCGCGCCGCGAGATCGCGGGCAATGCCACGCACGCCCAAAGCATCGGGGCGGTTCGGGGTGACTTTGACATGGATCATCGGATCGGCCAAACTGGGGCGGTTCACTGCCAGCCAATCAACAAATTTCTGGCCAACCTCACCCGAGGGCAGTTCGATGATGCCGTTATGCTCATCAGAAAGCTCTAACTCGCGCTCGGATGCCATCATGCCATGGCTTTCCACGCCCCGGATTTTGCCAATACCAAGGGTCACGTCGATGCCCGGCACATAATCGCCGGGTTTGCACAAAACCACGGTGATGCCCTCGCGGGCATTCGGCGCACCGCAGACGATCTGCTTTTCGCCCTCATCCGTCATCACCCGGCAGACCCGCAGCTTGTCGGCATCGGGGTGCTTTTCGGCGTGGATCACTTTCGCAAGCGTGAAAGGCGCAAGTTTGGCCAGCGGGTTCACCACCTCTTCAACCTCCAGCCCCAGATCGGTGAGGGCGTAGAGGATGTCGTCCAGCGAGGACGAGGTTTCGAGGTGATCTTTCAACCAAGACAGGGTGAATTTCATGGCGCGGCCCTTCGGGAATTGTCGCTTGCGGGATTAACGCATTGAGGCGGAAAGGGGAAGCGGGCAGGGCAGGGTTTCCCTTGTGGAAACGGCTTGTCGCCAGATCACCGGGGCGATTGCCTTATTCTGTGGGTAATGATCAGCTATACCGCCCGGATGATGGACCCGATGTTTGAAATCCCCAAGGACCGAAAGCGTGTGAGCGTTGGCAAGCTGTGCTTGCTGCTCGGGCTGACGGCGCTTTTGTACATGATGATCGCGCATGAGTTTTCTGCGCTGACACAGGCACTGATCGTGCCCGCGCAGTAATCAGGCGCTCAAGCCGCCTGCCAGATCGGGCATATCCAAAGCCGCGAAACCGTAGTGGCGCAGCCAACGCAGATCGCTTTCAAAGAACGCGCGCAAGTCGGGGATGCCGTATTTCAGCATCGCAATCCGGTCGATGCCCATGCCAAAGGCAAAGCCCTGCCATTCGTCGGGATTGACGCCCGCCGCAGACAGCACTTTCGGATGCACCATGCCGCTGCCCAGAATTTCCATCCACTTGTCGCCTTGGCCGATCTTCAGCTGACCGCCCTCCCAGGAGCAGCGGATATCGACCTCAGCCGAGGGTTCGGTAAAGGGGAAGTGGCTGGCGCGAAAGCGCAGTTCTACCGAAGGTACCTCGAAGAAGGCGCGGCAGAATTCTTCCAGCACCCATTTGAGGTTCGCCATCGAGATATTGCGGTCAATCGCCAAACCCTCAACCTGATGGAACATCGGCGTATGAGTTTGATCCATATCCATGCGGTAGACGCGTCCGGGCGCGATCACCCGGATCGGGGCACCTTGGGCGGCCATGGCGCGGATTTGCACCGGGCTGGTGTGGGTGCGCAGAACATGCGGTGGGCGGTCATCCCCTGCGGTGCGGTTCATGAAGAACGTGTCATGCTCTTGCCGCGCCGGGTGTTCCGGCGGGATGTTCAGCGCGTCGAAGTTATACCAATCGCTTTCCACCTGCGGACCTTCGGCCACAGCAAAGCCCATATCGGCGAAGATCGCGGTGAGTTCTTCCATCACTTGAGAGACTGGATGGATCGACCCAACCCGGCGCGGACGCCCCGGCATGGTCACATCCAACCATTCCGAGCGCAGCCGTTCGTTCAGCGCCGCATCGCCCAATGCCGCTTTCTTGGCGCGCAGAGCGGCGTCAATCTCATCCTTCAGCACGTTCAGCATGGCACCCGCAGCCTTGCGCTGATCAGGCTCCATCTTGCCCAGACCGGACATCAGCACCGAAATCTCACCCTTTTTGCCAAGGGCAGCAACACGCAAATCTTCCAAGCCCGCTTCGTCTGCCACATTGGCAACGGCGGTCAGATATTTGGCCTTCAGCGTGTCAGCGGCGTCCATGGCAATCTCCGGTATTCCTGCGGGTTTGTGCTAGCGGCCAAGCCCCGGATTTGCAAGCCGCAGCTTATGATTGCTCTTTTTGAAATACTCCCGCCGGAGGCTTCAACGCCCGATCCTTTGCCCAGCCCCAAAAGAAAAAGCCCCGCCGCAAAGGGCAGGGCTTATTCTGAAATCAAAGCGAAGGCTTACGCCAGGGCTGCTTTGGCTTGTGCCGCGATGGCGTTGAACGCCTCGGGCTCGTGCACGGCGAGATCGGCCAGAACCTTACGATCCACCTCAATGCCAGCTTTCGCCAGACCGTTGATGAAGCGCGAGTAGGTGAACTCGATATCGAACAAACGCACGGCGGCGTTGATCCGCTGGATCCACAAAGCGCGGAAGTTGCGCTTGCGGGTCTTACGGTCGCGCGTTGCATACTGCTGAGCCTTGTCAACAGCTTGCGTTGCGGTGCGGAAGTTCGTGGAACGGGCGGCGTAATAGCCAGCCGCTTTCTTGATCACCTTGCGGTGGCGGGCGTGCGTAACTACGCCGGATTTAACGCGGGACATCGGCTGTTCTCCTTACCGGTCGTAGGGCATGTATTTCTTGACGATTTTCGCGTCGGACGGGTTCAGCAACATGGTGCCGGACGCGTCGCGAATGAATTTCGTCGTGCGTTTGATCATGCCGTGGCGTTTGCCGGCGACGCCAGCTTTCACCCGACCGGAGGCCGTGAAGCTGAAACGCTTCTTCGCCGCCGACTTGGTCTTCATCTTGGGCATTTCCATCTCCGTGGTTTCAGGCAAGACTCGGCATGCCACGTAGGCCGGTCTCGCGGGGTATTCGAGTGGGTGCTATAGGCGGGCGCAGTGTTGCGCGCAAGAGGCAATCGGGGCGGATTACTTGATCAAATCCGCAATGACCTGCACGAAGATATGCGGGATCTGCTCAAACCGATAGCCGCCGGCTTTCTGCGTCAGCGCATAGGTCAGCAGCACGCCGCCGATCAGCACCATGATCGCCCCGGCGCGCGGCGGGCGGCTTTCAGAATAAGCCGCCAGCAGCGAGGGGATAGCCAGAGCACAGATGATAATGCCGATGGCAAGAATCTGATCGTGGCTCATGCCGATACACCTTTGACAAACGGGCCAAGCGTGGCTGCGTCAAAGGTTACTCCGGCTCGCTAAAAGAAATCAACCGTTCGTCGCAGGGGGCCACGCGCAGAATGTTGGTGGTGCCCTTGACGTTGAACGGAACGCCAGCGGTGACGACGATCATATCCTCAACCGAGGTGAAATCATCTTCCCGCGCCACCTTAACGGCGGCCAGAACAGCGCCTTTGAAGCGGTCTTGCGGTGGGGTGATCGCGCAATGCAGACCCCAGGTCAGCGACATCCGGCGCGCGGTAGACATCAGGGGGGTCAGCGCCAAGATCGGCACTTGCGGGCGTTCGCGCGCAACCAGCGAGGCGGTGGTGCCGGTCTGCGAGAAGCAGGCAATCGCCTTGATATTGGTGGCTTCGGCGATTTCACGCGCGGCGGCAACGATGCCATCGGCGATAGTTTCGCGCCGCACTTGTCGTGAGGCCTCAATGACTTGACGGTAGGTCGGGTCTTTTTCCACCGACATCGCCACATTGTTCATCGTGGTGACGGCTTCAATCGGATATTTCCCTGCCGCCGATTCAGCCGACAGCATGACTGCATCGGCGCCTTCATAGATTGCGGTGGCGACGTCCGAGACTTCGGCGCGGGTCGGCACCGGCGCTTCGATCATCGATTCGAGCATCTGCGTCGCCACGATCACTGGCTTGGCCGCAGCCCGTGCACCACGCACCAGACGCTTCTGGATCGGCGGCACGGAAGTCACGGGCAGTTCCACGCCCAGATCGCCACGCGCTACCATGATGCCATCTGAGACAGCCAGAATCGCATCATAGGCTTTCACGGCGGCGGGTTTTTCAATCTTCGACAGGATCGCTGCGCGACCGCGCGCCAACTGACGCGCCTCAAGCACATCTTCCGGGCGCTGCACGAAGGACAAAGCCAGCCAATCCACACCCAACTCGCAGGCAAATTCCAGATCTTCGCGGTCTTTCGCCGATAGTGCGGCCAAGGGCAGCACCACGTCTGGCACGTTGACGCCCTTACGGTTGGAAATCACGCCGCCAACCTCAACCACGCAATTCGCGTAATCTTTGCTGCAGTCTTTGACCCGCACGCGGATCTTGCCATCGTTGACCAGCAGGGAAGCCCCCGGCTCCAGCGCTGCAAAAATCTCGGGGTGCGGCAGCTGCACGCGGTTTACATCGCCCGGCGTGCTGCTCAGATCCATGCGGAAGGCAGCCCCCTCAACCAGCGTCTCGCCCGCTGGATTGGCGAACACACCGACCCGCAGTTTCGGCCCCTGAAGGTCAGCCAAAATCGCGATCGGGCGGCCGGTATCGGCCTCGACTTGCCGGATAATGGCATGGCGCGCGGCCTGCTCGGCATGGGTGCCGTGGCTCATGTTCAGGCGGAACACATCGGCCCCGGCCTCAAACAGCGCGCGGATCATTTTATAGTCGCTGGAGGCTGGGCCCAGAGTGGCCACGATCTTTACGTTCCGAAGGCGTCTCATGCCTTGTTCCTTTTCGTCGCATATATTTTTCGTGGTGGGCCGCGCGTCTTATGGAACAAACTGACGCGCGGAGCAACTGGCGGTTTTGGTAGCGGTAGCATAAATAGAAGAAGTCGAGGAATTGTGACGGGAATAGCATGGCTTTTTCGATTTCGGGCGAAAACAGGCCGGGGCGCTGGTTGGTGACCTGTGATCACGCAACCAACCGGGTGCCGGATGATTTGGGTGGCACTCTGGGGATCAGCGACGCCGATATGGCGCGCCACATTGCTTATGATGTCGGGGCGTCGGGTTTGGCACGGGCTTTGGGCGCGGCACTGGACAGCCCGGTAATTTGTTCCGACTTCTCACGCTTGGTGATTGATCCAAACCGGGGCGAAGATGACCCGACCCTGGTGATGAGGCTCTATGACGGCACCATCATTCCTGCCAACCGTCACGTCGATGCGGTGGAAATCGAGCGGCGGCTGAACACGCTCTACCGCCCCTACCATGCCGCCTATGCTCGGCTGGCAGCGCGTCAGCCCGATACGGTGATCCTCGCCATCCATTCCTTCACCCCCTGCCTGAAGGGCCGCCGGTCCCGGCCTTGGCATGTCGGCGTGCTCTACAGCCATCTGGACGAGCGGTTTTCCAAGCCACTGATCGCGCGGCTTGAGCTGGAAGCCGACCTTTGCATCGGTGACAACGAGCCCTACGCAGGCCATCTTCCCGGCGATGCGATTGACATGCACGCGCTGCTGCCCGGTCGCCATAACACCTTGATCGAACTGCGAAATGATCTGATCGCCACTGAGGCCGAACAGCAGGCTTGGGCGCGGCGGCTAGCCCCGATTCTGACGGAAGTGCTGACCGCGCTGCCGGATTGAATGGGCTTTGGAAACAATCTGCGCATCACTTTAAAATTGTGGAAAATTTAAGGCGAAATTACCGCAAAAGTTGACGCGCCGCCGTATCGCCTTCCTACTGGCCGCCAGTGTCAATTTTACAGGTGCCCGAATGGAATTTCTGCTGTTACTTGCTTTGCCGTTGTTGGGTTTTGTTTTTGGCGGCTCTGACGATGATGAGAAGGATGAGGAGCCCGCCCAACCGGGTGACACGCTGTCCGGCGCTGATGGCAGCGACATGCTGCTTGGCGCTGCCGGAGACGATGTGATCACAGGCCTCGGCGGCGACGATTCGCTTGTTGGCAATGCGGGCGATGACACCATCCGCGGCGGCTTTGGCGATGATACGGTGGATGGCAGCGCGGGCGATGACGCGCTTCCCGGCGGCGCTGGCAATGATATCGTGCTCGGTCTGACTGGCGATGACAGCATGTTCGGCGGTCGCGGCGACGACGTAGTGCTGGGTGAGGAAAACAACGACGCGATTTCACTCGGTGAGGGCGATGATACCAACTGGGTGGAAAACACCGTATCGCAATCCGCCTTCGATTACGGCCAGTTGGGCGACGACACCGTGCATGGCGACGCGGGCAACGATTCCATCTGGGATTACTCTGGCACCAACACGCTGGATGGCGGCGATGGCAATGACGCGATTTCCGCGACCGACAACCAGTTGGAGGGTTGGGAAACCGCCGCCCATGCGTCCGATGAAGTCTCAGGTGGCGCGGGCAATGATCTGCTGATCGGCGACGACGGTGATACGCTGACGGGGGGAGCGGGCAATGATCTGATCGTCAGCCTCCACGAGCGCGACGATGCCGAAGCCGTCACCGTCAGCGATTTCGATGGCAGCGAAGACCGTTTGGAACTGGACGTCGATGCGCGCGTCGCCGATCTGTCGCAATGGACGCTGTTCTCGCAGACCAATACGGAGACTGGCACGGTCACGGTTGGTCTTGAAAACAACACCGATCCTGATCAGACCATCGAGCTCGCTTATCTGACGAACCCGGCCAATTTCGCGGTTTCACAAGTGGCTCTGTTTCAAATCTGAAAGCGCGGTTCTGGTTTTCACAAAGAAAACCAGAACCAGCTGATCAAACCGCCGCCTTGCGCATCTCGTCGAGATAAATCTCGCGCAGCCGCGCCACCACGTGCCCCGGTTGACCGTTGCCCACCGCAGCACCATCAATCTCGACCACCGGCATCACAAACGCCGAAGCCGAGGTGATGAACGCCTCATCCGCGCCTTGCGCTTCCGCAATCGAAAACGCTCGCTCCTCAACTTCCATCTGCGCCTCAACCGCAAAGCGCAGCACAGCCGCGCGGGTGATGCCGTGCAGAATATCGCTGGAAAGCTGACGGGTGATGATCTTGTTGCCCTTGACGATATAGGCGTTGTTCGAGGTGCCCTCAGTCACCACGCCGTCCTCAACAAACCAACTGTCATCGACGCCTGCCTTCTTCGCCGCCATTTTCCCCATCGAGGGATACAAAAGCTGCACTGTCTTGATATCGCGCCGCCCCCAGCGGATATCCGGGATCGAAATCACCTTGAAGCCGACCTCCGCTGCCGGATTATCGGCCAGCCCCGGTTTGCTTTGGGTAAACAAAACCACGGTCGGCGTCACATCGTCGGACGGATAAGCGAAATCACGATCCCCCGGATTGCCGCGGGTGACTTGCAGATAGACCATGCCATCGCCGATCTGGTTCACCGCCACCAGTTCGCGGTGGATCGCCAGCCATTCGGCATCGGTATGCGGGTTCTGCATCTCCAGTTCAGACAGGCTGCGGGCCAGCCGCACGCAATGGCCGCCAAAGTCGATCAGCTTGCCGTCCAGCACCGAAGTGACCTCATAGACGCCATCGGCCATCAGAAAGCCACGGTCAAAGATTGAGACTTTCGCCTCGGCTTCCGGCAGGTAGTCGCCGTTCAAGTAAACGGTTCTGGTCATGTAGCCCTCACAATTCCGCGCAATGCTGGCGCTGGGTTTGAGACAGATGCGCAACCGGGTCAAGCAAACAACACCAAGTCGCTGCCATGCGGCACGACTTTGCAAGAAATTGCGCAGCAAGGTCGGTCGTTGGAAATTATTACGAGAGTAATGGCGATTATATAGAACATGCTTCGAAAAAATTATGCTTATCGAGATAATTTTCGTATAAAATTCTGCAAAACTTTACTCCTCAATATTCAAATTGCTGCACCTGCAAATTCAACTTGAAGTCAATCGCGCAACAATATACCAAATGTAGCAAATATCATGAAATATCCTTGCGAGGCGAAAATGTCCTTCCGTTTGCAACCGAGCCCCCCCGCACGCCCCAATCGTTGCCAGTTGTTTGGCCCCGGCTCGCGACCCGCACTGTTCGCCAAGATGGCCGCTTCGGCGGCGGATGTGATCAACCTTGATCTGGAAGATTCGGTCGCCCCCTCTGATAAAGACCAGGCCCGCGCCAATATCATTGAGGCGGTCAATACGCTCGACTGGGGCAAGAAAACCCTGTCGGTGCGGATCAACGGCCTCGACACCCCGTTCTGGTATCGCGATGTGGTCGATCTGCTGGAACAATGCGGCCCGCGTCTTGATCAGATCATGATTCCCAAAGTGGGCTGTGCTGCGGATGTCTACGCCGTCGATGCCCTCGTCACCGCGATTGAACGCGCCAAAGGTCGTGCCAAGCCGATCTCCTTCGAGGTGATCATCGAATCCGCCGCAGGCATCGCGCATGTCGAAGAAATCGCGGCCTCCTCCCCCCGCTTGCAGGCGATGTCCTTGGGCGCTGCGGATTTCGCGGCCAGTATGGGGATGCAAACCACCGGGATTGGCGGCACGCAGGAAAACTACTACATGCTGCGCGACGGCGTGAAGCATTGGTCCGATCCGTGGCATTGGGCGCAAGTGGCCATCGTTGCCGCCTGCCGCACCCATGGCATCCTGCCCGTCGATGGCCCGTTTGGCGATTTCAGTGATGATGAGGGTTTCCGCGCCCAAGCCCGCCGCTCGGCCACTTTGGGCATGGTTGGCAAATGGGCGATCCACCCCAAGCAGATCGCCTTGTCGAATGAGGTGTTTACCCCCTCGGAGGCCGCCGTGGCCGAGGCGCGCGAGATTCTCGCCGCGATGGCTGATGCCAAGGCGCGGGGCGAAGGGGCTACCGTGTTTAAGGGCCGGTTGGTCGATATTGCCTCGATCAAACAGGCCGAAGTGATCGTGAAACAGGCGGAAATGATCGCCGCTGCGTAATGTTTGGGCGTCTAAAAGATACTGTTGACTCGTGCGATATGTGACGGCAATGTGACGCTGCGGCATGCGATAGTATGCCCCAAAGATACCCGCGCGGCAAAGGGAGAGGAGGCCCGATGCCGCATTCTCGGGAGGATGCACGCCCCGTGGTCACCCACGGGGCTGTGCTGTTTTAAGGACCTTGGGTTTAGCCGCGTTCAAGCCAGCGGCACGCAAATCTCAGTCAGCAATTCCTCGGGTGCCACGTCCATGGGGGTGTTCAGATAAACCTCAAATACCGGGCTGTCCGCTGGGGTTTCGCCTGATCCCGGCAACCAGTTGCGGTAGAGCTGCTCATAGGCGGCGGGCAGGCCGGAATAGGGGCCTTTGAAGCGCAGCACGGCGTGGCGTCCGGCGGGCAGGTTGACCTGTTCCAGCGGTGGATCAATCGGCCCAGAGGCAATCTCAAACCCGGCATGGCTGCGTAGGTCTGCGACGGCAACTGCGGACGGGTCGTCATAATAGACCCCGACCATGCCGCTACAGGCCCCGATCAATTTGCGCGCGGCCAGCACCGCGCCGCCCTTCTCAAAAGCACGGCCAATCTCGGCATAAGCGCCCTTATGCGGCATCGCGGCCAATCTGCGGGCGGGGTCTTGGCGGATTTCAACGGCATACATCAGCGGTTCTCCAGTTCTGAACAAGGGGGGCAGGGGGCGCAGCTCGCCCTTGGCGCGAAAACTCGCCGGGGGCACGCCGTACAATTCGGCAAAGCTGCGGGTGAACGAAGCCAGGTTCGGATAGCCAACGGCGCGGGCGATCTTGGTCAAGGGCGCGGTGGTCTGCACCAGCGCAACGCTTGCGCGGTACATCCGCATCCGCCGCACTGCCGCTGCCGCGGTTTCCCCCATCACCGCGTGAAACACCCGGTGAAAGTGAAACCGCGACAGCGCCGCCACATCGGCCAGCGCATCCAAGCTTAAATCGCCAGCGGGGTTGTCATGGATGTAATCCAACACGCGGATCAATCGGGCCTCGTAGGTGTTTGTCATCGCATCCGTCCTTTGCTTGCGCCACCTTGATGCCATGCCAGCATATCGCAAATCTTGCCGAACTGCGCGGCTCAGCTGCCCCCCGCCTCGTTGGTTGCATTTTCCGCGCCACGCGGCCATATAGGGGGCCTTGCCGATGATTTGGCCTGCGATGGAGTGCTCGATGAACTACCTCGAATTCGAGAAGCCTTTGGCCGAAATTGAAGGCAAGGCCGAGGAACTGCGCGCGATGGCCCGCAGCAATACCGGGATGGACGTCACCAAAGAAGCCGAGCAGTTGGACCGCAAGGCGGATCAGTTGCTGAAGGATCTGTATAAAGATCTGACGCCGTGGCGGAGATGTCAGGTGGCACGGCACCCGGAACGGCCCCATTCGAAAGATTACATCGAGGCTTTGTTTCAGGAATATACCCCGCTGGCTGGCGACCGGGGATTCTCGGATGATCATGCGGTGATGGGCGGCCTCGCCCGCTTCAACGACACGCCCGTCATGGTGATCGGGCATGAGAAGGGCAACGACACCAAATCCCGCATCGAGCGGAATTTCGGCATGGCACGGCCTGAGGGTTATCGTAAGGCCGTGCGGCTGATGGATATGGCGCATCGGTTTCGTCTGCCGGTGATCACACTGATCGACACGCCCGGCGCCTATCCGGGCAAGGGCGCGGAAGAACGCGGGCAGGCCGAGGCGATTGCGCGCTCGACTGCGAAATGTCTGGAGATTGGCGTGCCGTTGATTTCGGTGATCATCGGTGAGGGTGGCTCGGGCGGGGCTGTGGCCTTTGCCACCGCGAACCGGATCGCGATGCTGGAACATTCGGTGTATTCGGTGATCTCGCCGGAAGGTTGCGCCTCAATCCTGTGGAAAGATGCCGAGAAGATGCGGGAAGCGGCGGAGGCTTTGCGGCTGACGGCGCAGGATTTGCAGAAATTGGGCGTGATCGACCGGATCGTGAAGGAACCGCTGGGGGGCGCTCAGCGGGGGCGGAAAGAGACGATTGAAGCTGTCGGCAAGGCGATTGAAACCATGCTGAAAGAGTTGTCGGGCAAGAAACCCGAGGCTTTGATCAAGGATCGTCGGCAGAAGTTTCTGGATATGGGCAGCAAGGGGTTGGCGGCCTAGGACTGGGTTGCCCACGCGTGGACAGAAAAAAATATCCAATGAAATCAAATCGAGAAGGCCGCGTGTTTACGCGGCCTTAACTTTTGTTGCAAGCTGCTGCGAGCGCGAACGAAGGTGATCACGATGAGCCGCAAACGCACCGGAACCAGTCTGCCGCCGCCGTTCTTGAAACGGATCAGCCTGCTGCCGGAACGGATCGCGGGGCGTAAGGAATATCCGTTCAATCTGCCTTGGTTGGCCGACCCGGAGTTTGAACTGAATTTCACCGCAGCCGTTACCATCATCGTCGGTGAAAACGGCACTGGAAAATCCACGCTTATCGAGGCGCTTGCGGGGCTGAGCGGCTATGACGAGGCGGGCGGCGGCAAGGGCTATCGTCCGGTCGATCACTCCCGCGCGATTGATACCAGTGGAGCCGCGCTGGGCGAGGTGATGCGCGCGGCTTGGTTGCCGAAAGTGACAAACGGCTGGTTTTTCAAGGCGGAGTCTTTCTTCAGCGTGGCGCGCTATCTGGACGAAGTGGCGCGGGACGGCGGTGGCCCGCCGTCGGATTATCTGTCGGAAAGCCATGGCGAGGGGTTCTTGCGCTTCTTTGAGGAACGGCTGTCGCGGCAGGGCATCTATTTTCTCGACGAGCCGGAATCTGCGCTGTCGCCCAAGCGCCAGTTGCAGCTGTTGCGGATTCTCAGCGGTATTCAGTCGCAGGGTCGCGCGCAGGTGATCATGGCAACCCATTCGCCACTGCTGATGGCGCTGCCTGAGGCGCAGGTGCTGGAAATCAGCAAAGCTGGGCTTGCCCCAACCGACTATCGGCAGACGCGGCATTTCAAGTTGTATCAAGCATTTACGACTGATCCCGGCGGCTTTATCGACGATGCCATTGCGGAGGAAGACACCGGCCTTTTTTAGCGCGGGCTTTTGGGCTGCTTTCGTCCCTGCATCCTATCCATCGGGTCGGACTGGATTTTTCATACAATCTCTGCGAGAGTAACGGTGTCATGACAGCCGATGCGTCCCGCAGAGCGATCGGCATTAAGGCAGGCGGCAGATATGGACCCTCACGCCACACAGACCCATGCCTTCTGGCAAAGCGCGCGCAAAGCCAAAACTTGGGTTTTGCAGATGTTCAGCGCAGAAATGCCGGCTTGGATGTTTTTCCTCGATTTTCTGGTCTATCCGCCATTGATCCTGCTGTGTGCTGTGCTGGCTTTCGGGCCACAGGGCGGCTTGGGATCGGTTGTGATGATCGCTTTGGGGCTGTTGGGCTGGAGTCTGGCGGAATATCTGATCCACCGCTTTGCCTTCCACCATGCGCCCCTGTTGCAGCAGATCCATCTGGCGCATCACGCGGCCCCGCGTGAGTTGCAAGGCACGCCGATGCTGGTGACGCTCTTGGTGTTCTACGGGCTGGTCTATTGGCCGCTGACTTGGGTCTTGCGGCCCGAGTGGGCGGCAGCGGTGATGGCGGGCGTCCTTCTCGGCTATCTGGCCTATATCAGCGTGCATTATGTGGTGCATCATCTGGGCAGCGGCGGGCGGGCCTGGTTGCGCCGCCTGATCCGGCTACATGCGGTGCATCACCATGATGTTGCGCATAATTTTGGCGTCACCTCGCCGTTGTGGGACTGGGTGTTTGGCACTTTGGCGCGGCGGTAGTTACCACCAGCCGAGATGCGCGCGGGTGGCGCGTTCGGCGTCATAATCGGCACCATTGATCGCGCCTGCGGTGGCGTCTTGCAGCATTTGGCCGGGGGTGGGCAGGTTCTCCGCATGGGGAGCCGTCCAAAGGGCCGAGCGTTGCAGGGCGCGGGCGCATTGCGAATAGACCTCGGCGGTGCGGATCACGATCACGCTGCGGGGCTGGGTGCCGTCACGGTCGAAGCGGGCGCGCAATGTGGGGTCGGCGGTGATCTTTGCGGTGCCGTTGACGCGGACGGCGGTTGTGGAGCCCGCCACAAGGAAGGTGAGCGGGACACGCGCATCGCGGCTGCTGGTGCGCAGGCTGTCGATCCGCTCGTGGCCCTCCCAGTCGGGCATCAGCAGGGTTTCGGCATCGGGTGGCACCACCACCGGGTTTTCATCGCCGCGCGGGGAGCCATCGGTGCCTTCGGGGCCGACGCTGGACAGGATGCAGAACCGCGAGGCGGCGATGAAGGCGGCATAGGCGGGGGTCAGGTGCGTGGTGACCTTGGCCATCGCGGGCTTGCCGGGGGTGCCGTAATGGGCGTGCAGATCGTCTAGGGTGGTGATCCAGGTGGGGGGCGTCATGGGCGGACCTTGGGTTGTGGGGCTTGGTTCGGAAGCCTCCGGCGGGGATATTTGAGCAGAGAGGATGACCTAGGAGGTTTTAGGTTTCTTCGGCGTTTTAGGTTTCTTCGGCTTTGGGGGTGGCGCGTCGGCAGCCACGGCGCGCAGGGCGCAGACGCAGAGGTCGGGGTCATCCAAGGCTTCGGAGCCGATGATGTAATCTTTGCTGCCGGGGTAGGCGGGGCCGCGTTCAGCATCTGGCAGCACCGCATTGGCGCCGGGGGTGGGTTTGATGAACAAAGTGTCGTCGCAGACGAAAGCCACCACGATGCCATCGAGATAAAGGGCGTATTCGCCGAACATCTTTTTGACCGTCAGCGGCAGCGGGATGGTGTCGAGCATGTGTTCGATGGTGGCGGGCGAGGTGCTCATTTGTAGCCTGCCTCGTGCATCAGGGCGTTTGAGCAGGTTTCTACCTGCGTCTCGAGCTGGGTCATGAATTCTGCATTGCTGAGGCCCGGTGGAATGGCGGGCAAGAAATCGACCACACCGGTGCCGCGATGGCGCAGGATGCCGCGTTTTGGCCAGAACAGGCCGACATTGGTGCCGACGGGGACGCAGGGCTGTCCAAGCTGGCTGTAAAGCGCGGCTGTGCCGATCTTGTAGGGCAGGCTTTCGCCGGGGGCGACGCGGGTGCCTTGCGGGTAGATGATCAGCTGGCCGGGGCGGGCGAGGCCGGATTTCACATCCGCCATCATCTGGGTGATCGCAGCGCCCCTTTTGCCGCGATTGACCGGGACGCAGCCGATGCGCAGGGCGTACCAGCCGAGGATCGGGGCGAAGCGCAACTCGGCTTTCATGATAAATTTGGCGCGGGGGAGTGCTCCGTAAATCAGGATGATGTCGAGGAAGCTTTGGTGTTTCGGAGCGATCAGGACTTCGCCTTGTGGCACCACGCCGCGGACTTCGGTGCGCAGGCCGCAGATCAGGCGGAGAGAGAAGCGGACCCATGCGCAGAAGGCGTGGCAGGCGGCGACGGCGCCGTCCCGGTTCAGCAGGGCGTAGGGCAGGTAAATCAGCCCGATCACCGCCATCGCCAGATACATTTGCAGGATGAAGACCAGCGACAGCAGCCACTGAATGGGACGCCATAGGGTAGAGTTGGGCATCAGGTCAGCTCCCGGAGTTTGCGGAACGCGGCGCTTCGGGTGGCTGCGAAGGCGACCACGGCGACGAGGGGGGGCAGGGCGAGGGGGGAGAGCCAGCCTATGCCTTGGAAGCCAAGGCCGGTCAGAAAGCCGCCTGCGGTGTCGGTGGAGGGCAGCAGGGCCACGCCGATCATGCCCAGCAGGGTGCCAGCCGCCGCCCCGGTCAAGGCGCGCAGCGTGAAGCGGCGCACGAAGGCGCGGGCGATATAGGCATCACGGGCACCCACCTGCCGCAAGACGCGGACGACTTGCGCATTGGCGGCGAGGGCGGCACTGGCGGCGAGGGTGATCATCGCGGCGGTGGCGGTGCCGATCAGCCCGATGGACAGCAGGCCCAGCAGGCGCAGGCGGCCTGCGGCGACGGCCAAGGGTCTGCGCCAGCGGGTGTGATCGTCCAGCACCGCACCGGGGGCCTCGGCAGCGAGGCGTTGCCGCAGGCCTTCGCCGTCATAGCCCGCGCCGGTTTCGGTGACTTCGATCAGCCGGGGCAGCGGCAGGGCATCAACGGGCAGGTCGGGGCCAAACCACGGCTCTAGCAGGGCGCGCTGTTCGGCGTCGGTCATCGCGCGGGCCGAAGCGATGCCGGGGGTGGTCGAGAGCACCGCCAGCACCGCCTTGGTTTGCAAATCCATCTGATCTTCGGGCGCGGACAGCCGGACGGTTGCGGTGCGCTCCAAAGCATCCGACCAGCGATCTGCCAAACGCCCGGCTGCCAGCGACAAAGCCAGCGCGAACACCGCGAGAAATGCCATAGCCCCCGCGGTGAACGAGGTCAGCCAGGCGGTATGGCCCGAGGGCGGCACCACGCGGTCGGCCTGCCTGTCGGCCTTACGGTCAGGGGTGAGCAGCGACAAAAGGTTCATAGATCGGCCCCGGCCAGTTGCACCCGGCGCTTGGAAATCCGCAGCACCCGCGCCGCAATCTGGCTTTTCGCCTGCCGGATCAGGTTGAGATCATGGGTGGCGATCAGCACGGTTTTGCCCATGCGGTTCAACTCCACCAACAGGGTCAGCAGCCGCAGTGACATTTCCCAATCGAGGTTGCCAGTGGGTTCGTCCGCCAGCACCACATCCGGGCCGATGATGATGGCGCGGGCCAAAGCTGCACGTTGGCGCTCGCCGCCCGACAGGGACGGCGGCAGCGCATCGGCCAACTGGCCGAGGCCCACCCAGCCCAAGAGATCGCTGAGATCCTGCGGCACCGAGGCTTTGCCCGCCACCGTCAGCGGCAAGGCCACATTGGCGGCCAGCGGCAGATGGTCGAGAAATTGGCAATCCTGTTGCACCATGCCAATGCGCCTGCGGGTCAGGGCGATGTCATCGCGGCTGAGGCTGCGCACTTCACGGTCAAACAGAGTGATGCGCCCCGCGCTGGGCAACAGCTCGCCATAGCACAGCTTCAGGAAGGTCGATTTACCCGCCCCCGATGGCCCGGTCAGGAAATGGAACGAACCGGGAGACAAGCGCAGCGAAATCTCGGACAGCAATTCGCCCCCGCCGTAGCTATAGGCCACATTGTCGAAGGCAATCACCGGGTTTCATCCTGTCTGGGCCACATTGCGTTGCACCATTGCCCAAGGTGGCAACGGATTCAATCGCTTCGGCCCAAGTTTTGCCACAAAGGCTTCCAGAATGTTTGCTTCATTGCTACAAGTTAGCAGCCTGTCTCTCAGAAATGACCCCGGACCCCAACAATGCGTCTAGTTTGCCCAAATTGCGATGCGGAATATGAGGTTGATGCGGCTGCGATCCCCGACGGGGGGCGCGATGTGCAATGTTCCAACTGTGGCCATGCCTGGTTCCAACGGTCCCCCGAGGTGGAGGCTGAACTGGCGGCGGAGGAGGCGTTGTTTGATGCGCCCCCCCCGATTGTTGGGGCGAGTGCCGCACCGAGGGGAGGTCCTGCACGTTCGGCTGCAGCCGATGGGACAGAGCAAGGCGAGACAGATGGGGATGACCCCGAGCTTGATCTGCCGTTGACCGAAGCTGCGCCCGTGCGCGCGCCTGTACCACCCGTGCCCGAACCCGCCCTGCGCAGCATTGATGAAAGCGTGCTGGCGGTACTGCGTGAGGAAGCCGAGCGCGAGGTTGAAGCCCGCAAGGTGGAAACTCCGGGGGTGGAAACCCAGACCGAACTGGGGCTGGAGGCTCCGGCGGCGGGCGCGGTGGCGCGGCGCTTGGCCCGGATGAAGGGCGAGCCTGAGGCGGTGGTCAAACCGCAAACCCGGCGCGAAATGCTGCCCGAGATCGAGGAAATCAACTCCACCCTGCGCGCCAGCAGCGAAAGACGTTCGGGCCAGTCGGCGATTGCCGAGACTTTGGGCGAGGAGGGGGCGAGGAAATCCAGCTTCCGCTCGGGCTTTGTGCTGATGCTGGTGCTGGCGGTGGCGCTGCTGACCGCCTATGTGATGGCACCGAAACTGGCCCTGCAATTCCCGGCGGCGGCGGGGGCTTTGCAGGCCTATGTCGCGGCAGTCGATGCCGGGCGGTTGTGGCTGGATGGGATGCTGAAATCCGCCATAGGCTTTCTGAAAGGGCTTGCGGGGGGTAAGGCTTAACTGCCTGCGCGCCGCTCTGCTGACTGAAATCGCCACCAAGCTGCAAGCCCGTTACGAAGCCTTGCGAATCCGATTGCGCGGCCCTATATCGGCGTTGAGAGGTTGGCGCGGGTAAGCGCCTCGCCAACCCGGTCAGGTCCGGAAGGAAGCAGCCGTAACGAGCCCCGCTTGGGTCGTTGTCAGCCTCTCACCCAAACTCCCGCAGGTCATGAACAGGTCGGTCCGCAAAACCTGCGGCAGTGACATCGGATGGGGCGGTCAAACCTCGGCACCCTGCGCGCAGAACGGCTCGGCGCTGCAGCACGGCATCAAGATTGCAGGCCTTGATCAGATAGGCGGGTTTGAGCAGCACAGTCGAGGCACGCTGCGGGCGGTCTTCATCGACCAGAATCCCCAAGCCCTCTGGAATCGCCCGCTTGATCGCCTTTATGCGGCGCATCCGTGCAAGCAGGGCAAGGGATCGCCCCGGCAAGCAATGCTTTAAGTCATGCGAATGGCTGAATGAAACCGCTTCACCTAGCTTCCGGCCCTGATCCAAGTTTTTGATGCTTGGACACCAACAGACCCTCCGTTCGTCGGGAGTTTCGCCTGATATGTCTGGTGTCAGACCTCAGCCCGCGCCAGCCTGCGACGCTCTACCCTTGCACGGATGGCGGCCACGTCTGTCACCGGGGTCGCGGCGAACAGCTGCTGGGTGTAGGGGTGCTGCGGGTTGGCGAACAAAGCCTCGCGGCTGCCCTGTTCGACCGCCACGCCTTTGCTGAGCACCAGCACGTCATCGGCGATATAGCGCACCACCGACAGGTCATGGCTGACGAACACATAGGTCAGGTTGAATTCGTCTTGCAGATCAGCCAGCAGGTTCAACACTTGGGCCTGCACTGACAGATCGAGT
>CAYLYV010000022.1:0-38158 GCA_964387655.1 uncultured Cypionkella sp.
GGGTGGGGGTCGGGGGGGGTGGGGCCTGAGATCGACGGGGTCGGCAGGGGGTTGCCCGCGAAATGGGTGGTGAGGTTGTCGCGCATCAGCTGGCCCATGGCCGGGCGGGTTTGCAGGGTGGCGGAGGCGTGGTGGGGTTGCAGCAGGGCGTTTTGCAGCGGGGCGAAGCGGGGGTTGATCTGGGGTTCGGCCTCAAACACGTCGAGGGCGGCTCCGGCGATTTGGTTTGTTTCCAAGGCGTCTAGCAGGGCGGATTCGTCGACATTGGCGGCGCGGGAGATGTTGATCAGGAAGCCATCGGGGCCGAGGGCTTTGAGGGTGCGGGCGTTGATGATGTGGTGGGTGTCTGGGGTTGCGGCGGCGGTGACGATGAGGAAATCGGCGTGGGTGGCGAGGTCGGTGGCGTCGGGGATGTATCTGTAGGGCAAGGGTTTTTCGGTGCGGGCGGCGTAGGCGATGTCCATGCCGAAGCCGGTGAGGCGGGTGGCGACGTCCTGGCCGATGCGGCCCATGCCGAGGATGCCGGCTTTGGCGCCCCAGACCCGGCGTTGCAGCGGGAAGCTGGCTTTGCTCCAGGCGCCGGAGCGGGCGTGGTGGTCGGCTTGCGGGATATGGCGGGCGAGGCTGAGCATCATGCCCACGGCGAGGTCGGCGCAGTCGCCGGTGAGGACGTCGGGGGTGTTGGTGATCTGGATCTGACGTTCGGCGCAGAGGGCGAGGTCGATGGAATCGTAGCCGACGCCGTAGATCGCGATGAGTTTGAGGTTGGGGCAGGCTTGGATGATCTCGGAGGCGACCCCTGCCCCGCCGTTGGTGGCGATGGCTTGGATCAGGCTCAGGTCGGGGTTTTGGTCGAGGTGGTGGGTGGTGTAGGCGGCGTCAAGCGCGGTTTGGTCCGATGCGGGATAGCTGACGACCTGGAGGATGTGGGGTTTGGGCATTCTGGCCTCCGGTTGACAGGATATGTGAGCGGTAACATAAACGCAGCGGGTTCGGGGGGGCAAGATGGGGCTGTTTGATCTGGGCGGTAAGCGGGCGCTGATCACCGGGGCGTCGCAGGGGATCGGGCTGGCGCTGGCCAAGGGGCTGGCGGAGGCCGGGGCTGCGGTGGTGCTGAACGGGCGGGATGTGGCGCGGTTGGACTGGGCCGTGGCGCAGGTGCCGGGGGCACGCGGGTTGGCGTTTGATGTGACGGATTTTGGGGCGGTGCGGGCGGCGGTGGATGGGTTTGAGGCCGAGGTCGGGCGATTGATATTCTGGTGAACAATGCCGGGATGCAGCATCGCGGGGCTTTGGAAACCTTCCCGGAGGACGCGTTTCAGCGCTTGTTGCAGGGCAATGTCGCCAGCGTGTTCAATGTCGGGCAGGCTTGCGCGCGGAATATGATTGCGCGCGGGGCGGGGAAGATCATCAACATCGCCTCGGTGCAGACGGCTTTGACGCGGCCGGGGATTGCGCCTTATACCGCGACCAAGGGGGCGGTGGGGAATTTGACCAAGGGGATGGCGGTGGATTGGGCGCGCTATGGGCTGCAATGCAACGCGATTGCGCCGGGGTATTTTGATACACCTTTGAATGCGGCACTGGTCGCGGACCCCAGCTTTACCGAATGGCTGGAACAGCGCACGCCTGCGGGGCGTTGGGGGCGGGTGGAGGAATTGGTCGGGGCTTGCGTGTTTCTCGCCTCGGCTGCGTCATCCTTCGTGAACGGGCAGTGTTTGTATGTCGATGGCGGGATAACGGCGTCGCTATGAAGAACCAGGTTGAGAAAATCATCTTGATGGGCGTGGCAGGCTGCGGGAAATCCTCGGTCGGGGTGGCTTTGGGGGCGGCGCTCGCCCTGCCCTACCGCGATGGCGATGATCTGCATCCGGCGGCGAATATCGCCAAAATGAGCCGGGGTGAGCCCTTGACGGATGCCGACCGTTGGCCTTGGCTGGCGCTGGTGGGCCAAGCTTTGCGCGGGCCGGGGATTATGGGCTGCTCGGCTTTGAAGCGGGTGTATCGGGCGTTGATTGACCGAGAGGCGGGCGGCGGGGTGGTGTTTGTGCATCTGTCGGGGTCGCGGGCGGTGATTGAAGGCCGGATGCGGGCGCGGACGGGGCATTTTATGCCGCCTGCCTTGCTCGATAGCCAGTTTGCCACCTTGGAGGTGCCTGCGTCGGATGAGCGGGCGGTTGTGGTGGATATTGACCAACCGCTGGCGGCTGTGGTGGCGGAGATTATCGCCAAGCTGCGGGGATTGGGGCTGGCGGCTGGGGGCTCGCCCCCAGACCCCGAGGATATTTAAGAACAGGTGAATGAAAATTTGAGTTAAATTTTAGAGGGTTGGTTGGCGCTGGCTGCTGCCTCCCAACTTCCACGCTCTTACTTAACTCTTTCACATTGGCACAAATATCCCACGGGGTGCGTAGAAGTTTGCCACGAAGTAGCGAAGAAACTTCGTAGCGGAGGGTGTGAACCCCCCGGCTTTGGCGGCTTGGTGCGGAGCCTACAAGATAATCTTGGATCACTCTGCCAGATTTAGAGAGGCACCATAGTCTGAATCTCCCGTGCCAGCCGCGCGGCCACCGGGGGCAGGATGGCGTCTGCGCGGGTGACAAGGCCGAAGGGTTCGACCTCGATGCCAAGGTCGATGGCGAGTTCGGTGTAGGGGGCGTCGGGGTGGGCGGAGAAACTGGTGACCACGGCGCGGGCAAGGGGGGCGATGGCGTTGGATTGTTGGATCAGCGCGAAGATCAACAGGAACGAGGCGGTGGACAGGCGCTGCGGCGGGCTGGGCATGCCGCTGGCGCGCAGGCGGGCGTGGACGGCGCGCGACAGCAGCGAGTCTGGCGGCGGCATCACCCAATCATAGGCCAGCAGGTCTTGCGGCGTGGGATTGGGGTGGTTGGCCAGCGGGTGGCCCTTGCGCACGACAAGGCTGACCGGCTCGGTGGCCATCGGCGTCAGGGTCAACAGATCGCGACTGGGGCCTTCGGGCAAGCGACCGATGACGAAATCGAGGCGGCCGGCGAGGAGTTGCTCGCACAAAAGGTCCGAGGGCGAGACGACGACTTCGACCGTCACCAAAGGCGCGGTCAGGCGGGCGTTGCGCAGGGTCGGCAGTACGCGGTCGATGGCGGGGCCGGTGACAGAGCCGATGCGGACATGGCCGACACTGCCGGAGGCCACTTCGGTCATATCGCGGGCGGCATCGCGCAACTCCATCTGGATGCGTTGGGCGCGGGCGGCGAGGGCTTGACCCACCGCCGTCAGGCTCATGCCGCGCCCGGTGCGGTGATGGACGGGGGAGCCGACGATACGCTCGACTTCCGCCAGCAGGCGCGAGGCAGCGGGCTGGGTGGTGCCGATCTGGCCTGCGGCGAGGCTGATCTGCCCGGTGTCGGCCAAGGCGGCGAGCAGGCGCAGATGGCTGAGTTTCAGGCCGCGTTGCGCCAGTAGATCGGCGCTGAGGGATTTTGGCATATCAATCTCGCCATCTATCTATACGATTTCATCATTTGACCGATATATTTCCCTGTTGCAAGAGTGCCGCACGGTCTCGGGAGGGCCTGCTCTGCCGATCCGTCGGGTTATCGCGGCCAATGTGCTGCTTGGGAGGATATAGAATGCAAGTTTCAAGACGGGCGCTTTTGGCGCTGGGCGGCGCTGCGGCTGCATCGAGCATCGTCGGTTTGCCAGCTTTCGCGCAAGATAAAGGCACCATCGGCATCGCCATGCCGACGCAATCTTCGGCACGCTGGATCTCGGACGGCAAGTCGATGGTCGATCAGTTTACCGCCGCCGGCTACACCGCTGATCTGCAATATGCAGAAGACGACATTCCGAACCAGCTGAGCCAGATCGAAAACATGATCACCAATGGCGTGAAAGCGCTGGTGATTGCGGCGATTGACGGCACCACTTTGTCGAACGCTTTGGATGCGGCCAACAAGGCTGGCATCAAGATCATCGCTTATGACCGCCTGATCCGCGACTCGGGTTCGGTCGATTATTATGCGACGTTTGATAACTTCAAGGTTGGCGTGCAGCAGGCGACCAGCTTGGTGGAAGGCTTGAAAGAGCGTTTTGCCGACACCAAGCCGTGGAATGTCGAACTGTTCGGCGGCAGCCCGGACGATAACAACGCGTTCTTCTTCTATGATGGCGCGATGTCGGTGCTGCAGCCGATGATCGACGCAGGGGAAATCGTGATTCCGTCGGGTCAGTCCGGCATGAAGGTGGTTGGCACCCTGCGTTGGGATGCGGCTGTCGCTCAGGCGCGGATGGACAACCTGCTGTCGTCGAACTACGGCGACAAGGTGCTGCACGGCGCGCTGTCACCTTATGACGGGCTGTCGATCGGGATTCTGTCGTCGGTCAAGGGCGTGGGCTATGGCTCGGGCGATCTGAAGATGCCGATCGTCACCGGGCAGGATTGCGAAGTGCCGTCGGTGAAGTCGATCATCGCGGGTGAGCAGTATTCCTCGATCTTCAAGGACACCCGCGAGCTGGCGAAAGTCACCGTCAAGATGGTCGATGCCGTGCTGTCGGGTGCCGAGCCTGAGATCAACGACACCAAGACCTATGACAATGGTGTGAAAGTTGTGCCGTCGTATCTGCTGGAAAGCCAGCCGGTCAACGCCACCAACTACGAAGCTGTGTTGGTCACGTCGGGCTATTACACCGCAGATCAGCTGCAGTAAGCTACCTCCGTGCCCGTCGGTTTCGGCGGGCACGGGCTTTCGGGAGGAAACCATGACAGCATTGTTGGAAATGCGGGGGATCAGTAAGGTCTTTCCGGGTGTGCGGGCGTTGGACAATGTGTCTTTGAGCGTCGAGCCGGGCGAGATCCACGCGATCTGCGGCGAGAACGGCGCAGGCAAATCGACCCTGATGAAGGTGCTGTCCGGGGTCTATCCCTATGGCTCTTACGAGGGCGATATCATTTATGACGGCGAGACTTTGGCTTGCCGCAACATCCGCGACAGTGAAGCGCGCGGGATTATCATTATTCACCAAGAGCTTGCGCTGGTGCCGTTGCTGTCGATTGCCGAGAATCTGTTTCTGGGCAACGAGGTCAGCAAGCGCGGCGTGATCAACTGGGGCGAGGCTTATCAGCGCACCGAAGGGTTGCTGAAGAAGGTGGGCCTCAATGAATTGCCGACCACCAAGGTCGAAAAGCTGGGCGTCGGCAAGCAGCAGTTGATCGAGATCGCCAAGGCCTTGGCCAAGGATGTGCGGCTGTTAATTCTGGATGAGCCGACCGCGGCTTTGCAGGAGAATGACAGCCAGAAACTGCTGGACCTGATGCTGGAATTGAAGGCGCAGGGCGTCACGCAGATCATCATTTCGCACAAGCTGAACGAGATTTCCCGCGTCGCCGACCGGATTACCGTGATCCGCGATGGCGCGTCGGTGTCGACGATGGACAAGCACGAGATCACCGAGGATCGCATCATCCGCGACATGGTGGGCCGCGATATGGCGCATCGTTATCCCGAGCGCACGCCCAATCCGGGGCCGGTGCTGATGGAAGTGAACGGCTGGAACGTCTGGCATCCCGAACAGGCCGAACGGCAGATCATCAAGGATGTGTCGTTTACCGTGAAGAAGGGTGAGATTGTCGGCATCGCAGGCCTGATGGGCACTGGGCGGACGGAACTCGCCATGTCGATTTTTGGCAAATCTTATGGGCAGGGCCATAAGGGTTCGATCAAGATGCACGGGGTTGAGGTGGATGTCTCCACCGTGCCGAAGGCTGTGAAAGCCGGGATTGCTTATGTGACGGAAGATCGCAAAGGGCTGGGGCTGATCCTTGAAGAACCGATTGTGAAGAATATCACTTTGGCCAATCTGGCGGGCGTCGCGATGAAGGGTGTTCTGGACAAGCGGCGCGAAACCCGAGTGGCGGAGGGCTATCGCAAGCAGTTGGCGATCCGCACGCCGGGGGTGCAGCAGAAGGTGGTCAACCTGTCGGGCGGCAACCAGCAGAAGGTGGTGCTGTCGAAATGGCTGTTCACCGAACCCGAGGTTCTGATCCTTGATGAACCCACGCGTGGCATCGACGTGGGGGCAAAGTTCGAGATTTACACCATCATGAAGGAACTGGCCGAACAGGGTCGGTCCATCGTGATGATCAGCTCGGAAATGCCCGAGCTGTTGGGGATGTGTGACCGGATTTATGTGATGAATGAGGGGCGTATCGTGGGGGAATTGGATCGGTCGGAAGCCAGCCAAGAGAAGATCATGGCACTGATCCTGCAGGGCGAAGGGAAGGCTGCATAATGGCACAAGAGAAAAAATCCAGCTCGGCTTTGGGCGATCGCTTGCGCGAAAATGGCATGCTGTTGGCGCTGGTCGCCATTGTGGCGCTGTTTTCCGTGCTGCTCGCCTATCAGGGCAAGACGTTTTTGCAGCCGCAAAACATCACCAACATCTTCTTGCAGAATGGCCATGTGATCATCCTCGCGCTGGGGATGCTGCTGGTGATCGTCTCGGGGCATATTGATCTGTCGGTCGGCTCGGTTGCAGCGTTCACTGGGGCGGTTGCGGCCTATTTGACGGTCAATCTGGGCCTGCCGTTCTATGTGGTGATCCCGCTGACGCTGGTGGTTGGCGGCTGCATTGGGGCGGTGCAAGGCTATTGGGTGGCGTTCTGGCGCATCCCGTCGTTCATCGTGACTTTGGCGGGGATGATGGTGTTTCGCGGCGCTACGATGTGGATGCTCGGTGGGCAGAACATCGGGCCGTTTCCGAAGGAATTCCAAGCGATTTCAAGTGGTTTCCTGCCGGACCTGACCGGGATTAATTCTCCGCATGGGTTGACCGTACTGCTGGTGGTTCTGGCGATTGGCGCGCAGTTTTGGCTGGGCTTCCGCGCCCGCGCCCGCGATGCCGAGTTCGGGATTGAGCCGGAGCCGATGGCGTTGTTCATGGGCCGCACCGTGTTGATCGCAGCGGCGACGGCGTTTGTCGGCTATCAGCTGGCGTATCTCAAAGGCCTGCCGAACGTGCTGGTGGTGCTGATCGTGCTGACCGTTCTGTATGCGTTTTTCACCGAAAACACCACGATGGGGCGGCGGATTTACGCGGTGGGCGGCAATGAAAAGGCCGCGAAACTGTCGGGGATCAACTCGGATCGTCTGGTGTTTGCCTGTTTCGTCAACATGGGGGTGCTGGCTTCGCTGGCGGGCATGATGGTGACGGCGCGGTTGAACTCGGCGACGCCAAAGGCTGGGACCGGATTTGAGCTCGATGCGATTGCTTCGGTGTTCATTGGCGGCGCGTCGATGACGGGCGGGTCGGGCAAGATCGTCGGCGTGGTGATCGGCGCGCTGATCATGGGCGTGATGAACATGGGCATGTCGATCATGGGCATCGGCATTGATTATCAGCAGATGATCAAGGGGCTGGTGCTGTTGGCCGCCGTGATCTTCGACGTCTACAATAAAGCGAAATAAGGCAGAAATATCATGCTGTTGTCTCAGATACTGAATGCGGATGGCTCAATCAGCGTGGTGGCGCGGGAAGGCTCGGAAGCGGCTGTCGTGCGCGGCGCTGTCAGCACCTATGCGCTGGCGTCGGAAGCCTTGGCGCAGGGCCGTGGCCTCGCCGAAGTGATCGCGGCGCGGGGTTTGGGCGAGGCGGTGGATCTGGTGGCTTTGGCCGCAAGCGGGCGGCTGGCTTTGCCGATCACCCACCCGGATCTGACGCATATGCACCTGACCGGGACCGGGCTGACGCATCTGGGGTCGGCAGCGACCCGCGATGCGATGCACGCCAAGCTGGGCGGGGCCGAGGCGCTGACCGACAGCATGAAGATGTTCCAGATGGGGCTGGCAGATGGGCGGCCTGCGCCGGGTCAGGTGGGCGTGCAACCGGAGTGGTTCTACACGGGCAACGGCCATACGGCGGTGGCTCCCGGTGCGGCGCTGACCTCGCCGGGGTTTGCGCTGGATGGTGGTGAGGAGCCGGAACTGGCGGGGATTTACCTGATTGATGCGGATGGCACTCCGGCCCGCGTCGGCTGGGCCTTGGCGAATGAGTTTTCCGACCATGTGACCGAGCGGATCAACTATCTGTTCCTCGCCCATTCCAAGCTGCGTGAGGCGTCTTTTGGCCCGGAGCTGTTGGTGGGCGATCTGCCGTTGGACGTGCGCGGTTCCAGCCGGATTTACCGTGACGGCAAGGCCATTTTCGACAAGCCGTTCCTGTCGGGCGAGGCCAACATGTCGCATACGTTTGCGAATTTGGAGCATCACCATTTCAAATACGATCTGTTCCGCCAGCCCGGCGATCTGCATGTGCATATGTTCGGCACCGCGACGCTCAGCTTTGCCGATGGGGTAAGCGCGCTGCCGGGCGATGTGTTTGAGATTCAGGTGGACGCGTTTGGTCTGCCTTTGCGCAATACTTTGGCCGTTGCCCCTGCCCTGTCGGGCGCGGTGACTGTCAAGCAACTCTGAGGATATCATGACCTTCAAACCTGCCGCATGGCCCCGCAAACTGCGCTCGCAAACCTGGTTTGGCGGCACGTCGAAGGACAATATCTATCACCGCGGCTGGATGAAAAACCAAGGCTTCCCGCCGGATTTGTTCGACGGTCGCCCGGTGATCGGGATTTTGAACACTTGGTCGGAACTGACCCCCTGCAACGCGCATCTGCGCGATCTGGCCGAGCGGGTGAAGCATGGCATCTACGAGGCGGGCGGTTTTCCGGTGGAGGTTCCGGTGTTCTCGGCGTCTGAGAGCGCCTTCCGCCCGACCGCGATGATGTTCCGCAATCTGGCGGCGATGGCGGTGGAAGAAGCCATGCGCGGGCAGCCGATGGATGGCTGCGTGCTGATGGTGGGCTGCGATAAGACCACGCCTTCGCTGCTGATGGCGGCGGCAAGCACCGATATTCCGTCGATCGTGGTCACAGGCGGGCCGATGCTGAACGGTTATTACAAAAATGAACGGGTGGGATCGGGCACGCACCTGTGGAAATTCTCCGAAGCGGTGAAGGCCGGCACGATGACGCGCGAGGAGTTTGTGGAGGCGGAGGCCTCGATGAGCCGCTCGCCGGGGTCGTGCAACACGATGGGGACGGCTTCGACGATGGCCTCGATGGCGGAAGCCTTGGGCATGGCTTTGTCGGGCAATGCGGCGATTCCGGCGGTGGATAGTCGGCGTCGGGTGATGGCCCAGCTGACGGGTCGGCGGATTGTGCAGATGGTGAAGGATGATCTGAAGCCGTCGGATATCCTGAAGAAAGAGGCGTTTGAGAACGCCATCCGCACCAATGCGGCCATTGGCGGATCGACCAATGCGGTGATCCATTTGCTGGCGATTGCCGGCCGGGTCGGCATTGATCTGACGCTGGAGGACTGGGACCGCTGCGGCCGCGATGTGCCGACGATTGTGAACCTGATGCCGTCGGGCAAGTATCTGATGGAGGAATTCTTCTACGCCGGTGGTCTGCCGGTGGTGATCAAGCGGCTGGGTGAGGCTGGGCTGTTGCACAAGGATGCGCTGACGGTGTCCGGGGAAACCGCGTGGGAGCAGGTCAAGGATGTGGTCAACCACAATGATGACGTGATCCTGCCTGCCGATAAAGCCTTGGCGCAGTCGGGTGGCGTTGTGGTGGTGAAGGGCAATCTTGCGCCGAAAGGGGCTGTTCTGAAGCCTTCGGCGGCGACGGCGGCTCTGCTGACCCACCGGGGCCGCGCCGTGGTGTTCGAGGATATCGACGACTACAAGGCCAAGATCAATGATGAGGCTTTGGACATCGATGAGACCTGCATCATGGTGCTGAAAAACTGCGGTCCGAAAGGTTATCCGGGTATGGCAGAGGTCGGCAATATGGGCCTGCCGCCAAAGATCCTGCGCCGGGGCATCACTGATATGGTGCGGATTTCCGATGCGCGGATGTCTGGCACCGCCTATGGCACGGTGGTGCTGCATACCTCACCCGAGGCCGCTGCGGGCGGGCCTTTGGCGGTGGTGCAGAACGGCGATTTCATCGAGTTGGACGTGCCAAACCGTCGCCTGCATCTGGATATCTCGGATGAAGAATTGGCGGCACGGTTGGCGAAATGGGTGCCGATCCATCCTTTGTATGAAAGCGGCTATGGCTGGCTGCATCAGCGCCATGTCGAGGGCGCCGATACCGGGGCCGATCTCGATTTCCTCAAAGGCGCGCGCGGCAATGCGGTGGGCAAGGATTCGCATTGATGAAAATTGCACTGGTTGGCATCGGCAAGATCGCCATGGATCAGCATGTTCCGGCGCTTGCGGCCTCACCCGATTGGGAATTGACGGCAACGGTGTCGCGCAAGGGCGCGGTGGACGGCATTGAGGCGTTCGACGATTTCGCGGCGTTTTTGGCAGCGCGGCCCGGTGTGCCAGTGGTATCTTTATGCCTGCCGCCGGTGCCTCGGTTTGACTATGCCGAAGCCGCACTTCTTGCGGGTCGGCATGTGATGCTGGAAAAACCGCCCGGGGCGACCTTGGCAGAAGTTCATGCGTTGCAAGCTCTTGCGGCATCCAAGGGCCTGACGCTTTATACCACATGGCACAGCCGGATGGCCCATGCGGTCGCCCCGGCGAAGGCGTGGCTGGCGGATAAGGCGATCCTGCGCGCCCATATCACTTGGCGCGAAGACGTGCGCAAATGGCATCCGGGGCAGGATTGGGTGTTTGAGCCGGGCGGCATGGGCGTGTTTGATCCGGGCATCAATGCGTTGTCGATCCTCACGGAAATCTTGCCTGCGCCGGTGCATCTGACTGCGGCCAGCTTGGAGTTTCCGTCGAACCGCCAGACCCCGATTGCGGCGAAACTGACCTTCTCGGGGGGCGTGACAGCCGATTTCGACTGGCGGCAAACCGGGCCGCAAACCTGGGATATCGAGGTTGAGACCGATGCAGGCCCGATGGCCCTGCGGATGGGCGGCAATGTGCTGGAAATTGGCGGCAAGGCTGCGGGTGGTGAGAATACCATCATGGGCGAATATCCGGCACTTTACGCCCGGATGGCGGAATTGGTGGCGCAAGGTGTCTCGGAAGTCGATCTCGCCCCGATGGTGCATGTCGCCGACGCGCTGACTTTGGGCCGCCGTATTGAAACCGAGGCTTTCGACTTCTAATTCCACATTGGCTTAAATATTCCACGGGTGAGCCGTTTGGTTCGCCATTGGTTCGAGAAACAAACGGCTGGCGGGTGTGAAACCGCCCGTCGCCGTTGATCAAGGAGACCATCATGCTCACTGGCAAACACCTTATCGCTGGCAACTGGATTGCGGGCGACGCGACCTTCCTGTCTTCTCCGGCGACGGGCGAGGCTTTGGCTTTTGCCGTCGGCACGCCTGCGCATGTCGATGCAGCGGTGCAGGGGGCCGAGGCGGCCTATCCTTCGTATTCGGCACTGAGCCGGGAGGCGCGGGCGACGTTTCTGGACAAGATCGCCGAGGAGATTGAGGCACGGGGGGCCGAGATCACCGCGATTGGCACTTCGGAAACCGGGCTGCCCGCGGCGCGGCTGGAGGGCGAGCGTGGGCGCACCACCGGGCAGCTCAGGCTGTTCGCCAATCATATTCGCAAGGGTGAGTATCTCGACCGCCGCTTTGACGCGGCACAGCCGGATCGCGCGCCTGCACCCCGGCCAGAAATTCGCATGATGCAGGTGCCGGTGGGGCCGGTTGCGGTGTTTGGGGCGTCAAACTTTCCCTTGGCGTTTTCCACGGCGGGCGGCGATACCGCGTCAGCTTTGGCGGCGGGCTGTCCGGTTGTCGTGAAGGGCCATTCGGCGCATCCGGGCACCGGCGAGATTGTCGCGCAAGCCATTGACGCGGCGATCAAAGCCTTGGGCCTGCATCCCGGCGTGTTTTCCTTGGTGCAAGGTGGCAACCGCGATGTCGGCGAGGCTTTGGTGCAGCATCCATTGATCAAGGCGGTGGGCTTTACCGGGTCTTTGGGCGGCGGTCGGGCGTTGTTTGACCTTTGCGCGCGCAGGCCGGAACCGATCCCGTTCTTTGGCGAACTCGGTTCGGTGAACCCGATGTTCCTGCTGCCCGCGGCGGTGGCGGCGCGCGGCGAGGCTTTGGCTGCCGGTTGGGTCGGGTCATTGACGATGGGCGCGGGGCAATTCTGCACCAATCCGGGCATCGCGGTGGTGATCGACGGGGCCGAGACGCAGGCGTTCATTGATGCCGCCAAGGCGGGGCTGGCGAAGGTCGGCGCGCAGACCATGCTGACCGACGGTATTGCGCAGGCCTATCGCGCCGGGCGGGATCGGGTGGCGGCATCGGCGGGGGTGCAGGAAGTGCTGACCTCGGTCTGCGACATGCGGCAGGCGACACCCTATCTGTTCGAGGTGTCGGGCGCGGATTGGCTGGCCAATCATGCTTTGGGCGAGGAAGTGTTCGGGCCTTTGGGGCTGGTGGTGCGGGTGGCGGATTTTGCCGAAATGCAGGCGGTGGCACATGCGTTGCAGGGCCAGTTGACCTGCACGTTGCAGATTGATCCGGCAGATTATCCTGCGGCACGGGCGCTGCTGCCGGTGTTGGAGCGCAAGGCGGGGCGGGTGCTGGCCAACGGCTTCCCAACGGGCGTTGAAGTGGTCGATGCGCAGGTGCATGGCGGGCCGTATCCGGCCTCGACCAATTTTGGCGCGACCTCTGTGGGGACGTTGTCGATCCGGCGCTGGTTGCGTCCGGTGGCGTTCCAGAACCTGCCCCCGGAGTTGTTTCCGGCGGATTTGGCGTAGGCTTGCTTTGCGAAGGCCGGGGGTTTCACACCCCCGGACCCCCGTGGGATATTTAGGAACAGATGAAAAATTTTAGATAAGTTTTACTGATTACAGCAGGTTGCGGCTTGTGAGATTCCGCATCAAGGCGCTGGTGCCAAAGGTCCATTCCGGGGCTTCGGTTGAGAGGCGGACGGTGTTGCGCAGGCTGCCGAGTTCGGGCGTGGAAATGGTCACGATGTCGCCGATGTGGTGGGTGAAGCCCTGCCCCGGGCCATCGCGGTCTTGCACGGGCGAGAACATCGTGCCGCAGTAGAGCATGACGCCATCGGGATATTGGTGGTGGCGGCCGCGGGTTTGCGCCACGAGGTCGGCGGGGTCGCGGCTGATTTGCCGCATTGAAGACGCCCCAGTCAGATGGAAGCCGTCTTTACCTGTGACGGTCAGGGTGAGGTCTAGGTTGCGGACGGTATCGAGGGTGAAACTGGCGTCGAAAATGCGGATGAATGGGCCGATGCTGGCGGCGGCATTGTTATCTTTCGCCTTACCCAGCAGCAGCGCCGAGCGGCCTTCGACATCGCGCAGGTTGACGTCATTGCCAAGGCTTGCGCCGACGATCTGACCTTTGGAGTTCACCGCCAGCACCACCTCGGGCTCGGGGTTGTTCCATTGGCTGATCGGGTGCAGGCCAACGCTGGCACCGTAGCCCACGGCAGACATCGGTTGCGCCTTGGTGAAGACCTCGGCATCCGGGCCGATGCCGACTTCGAGATATTGGCTCCACAGATTTTCGGCTTGCAGCAGGGCTTTGACCTCGGCGGCTTTGGCGGAACCGGGGATCAGGTCGCGCAGGCTGTTGCCGATCACATCCGCGACGCGGGCGCGGATTTCAGCCGCGCGGGCGGGGTTTCCGGCGGCGCGCTCTTCAATCACGCGTTCGACCATCGAGCGGGCGAAGGTGACGCCGCAGGCCTTGACGGCTTGCAGATCGTTCGGGGCCAGAAGGTGGGTTTGGCTTTGATCAGGTTCGATGGAGGCTGCGGCGATTTCGGACAGCGCCCCAATGTCTTCGCCGTGGATTGCGGCGATAAACCCCGCGATATCAGGGTGCTCCAGCGCATCGCGCATTGTGGGGACTGCGCGCGTGGTGATGTCGATGACGCGCGTATCGCGTAGGGTGACAAGGCTGGGACCCAGCCCCGCACGCCAGACGCGGCCCAGCCAGAGGCCCGTTGGGAGGATGAGGTCTGTGGTTTGCGACATGGCCTTCAACCTTCTTTTGGATGTGGCAAGAGTGCGGGATTTCGCGGGCGCTGTCGATAGTTCAGCGCGCACCGCCGCCTGCCCTGATCCAGCCAAAATAATCCGCGCTGCCCATCTGGCCGCCTTTGAGCGCCAGTTGCAGCCCATCATGCATGCCGTCGCCGTGGGCCTGGAACAGCGCCGCGCCGGGGATGGTCGGGGCCAAGACGCTGAGGGCGAACAGACCCAACTGGCGCGCGCCGTGGCCGGAGGTGTCGCCGCCAGAGATCACCGCGCGGCGGATTTTGGAGATGCGCAGGGTGGCGTCCAGCACGCGGCCTAGGCTTTCGCCGATGCGTTGGTTGGCGGATTCGGCGGTGATCTTGGTTTGAGACAGGGCGGTGCGGAATTCGGCCACTGCGGGATCACTTGGGCCTGCGGCAGTGAGGATCAGCGGGCTTTGGCCTTGGGCGATGAGGGTGAGGGCGGCTTGGCTGGCCTCGGCTTCGGCGGCTGCGGGGTCGGCCAGCAGCGCGGTGGCGTTGAGGCGGACAAGGCCAAAGCCGTTTGCGGCGGACCATTCGATTTGGGCGGCGGTGGTGGGTGAGACGGAACCGGAGACGGCGATGATCTGGCCGACCTCGCCTGCGGAGGCGGTGGGGGGCGCGGCGGGGATCAGGCCCTCGCGCTGCCAATGTTCGATAAGTGCATATTCCATGCCTTGAGAGCCGACTAGAAGACGAAAATTATCGCGATTCTGCCAGATCAGGCGACCTGCGGCAGCATCGGTGTCGGCGGTCATCGTATCGAGGCTCAGCAGGCGGGCGGTTTGCAGCGCGGTGTTTAGCGCGGATTGGGCGGTTTGCGGATCGGCCAAAGCCTCTAGGTTGAGCAGGGCCGACGGCAGATCAGTTTGCGTGGCGAGGTGGCGCAGCACGTCGGACTCGGCCATCGGGGTGACGGGGTGTTGCGCCATCACCGGGTGGCGGTCAAGGCGGAACACCCCCTGCGGGCTGCCTGCGAACAGATGGCCGAAGGCTTGGTAGCGGCGCATCCGGGGGGCGGCAGTCAGCACCGGGATGCCCTTGGAAGGGCGGGCCTGCAGGGCGAGGTCAATCGCGGTGCCAATATTGCCGATATGGGGGGCGGAATCGAGGGTGGAGCAGATTTTGTAGTGCAGGAAGGGGGCATTCAACGCAGCGAGAAATGCGAGGGGGGCAGGCATATGCGCGGCCATCCATGCCGGGCTATGGCTGCGGGCGGTGGAGGCGATGCCAAGCCCGCGCATACCGGGAAAGCGGGCGAGTTGCACCGGGGTCGGGGTGTCAAAAAACAGGATCGCGGGCAGGCCTGCGAAGGTCAATGCCTCCATCACCGCTGCCGATCCGGTGAAATCGTCGCCATACCATGTGATCAGCAGGCCTCTCGGCAGCGGGGTCGGCAGGATTTCTCGCATTGGGCTTCCTTCGGCTTGACCTTATCATATTATCTCATCATACCAGTTGGGCAAGAGGCGAATGGAGGAAGCTATGACGAAGATTGCGTTGTTTGGGGCTGGCGGAAAGATGGGCGTGCGGCTGTCGCGCAATCTGGCGAAAACCGATTATACGGTGGCGCATGTCGAGGTGTCCGAGGCGGGTCAGGCGCGGTTGCGCGAGGCTATCGGCGCGGAATGTGTGGTGCCTGCGGTCGCGGTTCAGGGCGCGGATGTGGTGGTGCTGGCGGTGCCGGATACCGCGATTGGCAAGGTCGCGGCCATGGTGGTGCCGCTGGTCGCGCCGGGGACGATTGTGATCTGTCTGGACGCGGCAGCGCCCTTTGCCGGGCATCTGCCGCCACGCGCCGATATCACTTATTTTGTCACCCATCCCTGCCATCCACCGATTTTCAATGATGAAACCGACCCCGAGGCCAAGCGCGATTTCTTCGGTGGCGTGGCGGCGAAGCAGGGCGTGGTGAACGCGCTGATGCAGGGGCCGGAGGCGCATTATGCCGTGGGCGAAGCGGTGGCGCAGGCGATTTTTGCGCCCGTGGTGCGCTCACATCGTGTCACGGTGGAGCAGATGGCGATGCTGGAGCCGGGGTTGTCGGAGACGGTTGTGGCCTCGCTTTTGGGGGTGATGCGCGAGGCGATGGATGAATGCGTGGCGCGCGGGGTGCCGCAAGCGGCGGCGCGGGATTTCCTGCTGGGGCATATGAATATCCTCGCGGCGGTGATCTTTGATGAACAGCCGGGGGTGTTCTCGGATGCCTGCAACAAGGCGATTGAGTTTGGCAAGCCGATGCTGATGCGCGATGACTGGAAGAAGGTGTTTGAGTGGGACGAAATTACTGCGTCTATTCAGCGGATTACCTGAGGTTCTTCAGGTAAATGAGCGCCCCCTTCCGCAAGGTTGGGGGCGTTTTTATTTGCCACCGAATTTCTGAAGGGCTTGCGCTAATTCCTTGTGATCTTTGGCATAATCCTGCAAGGCCACGCCCTGCACCGCCGCCTCCCATGCCTGACGGATCGCGGCGACGCCCGAAGCCGTCCCGCCCGGATGGCCATGGATACCGCCGCCGCCAAGATACATGAGGTCAGTGGTTTGGCCGGTTCTGGCATAGGTTTCAACGGCTTGACCACCCCATTGGCCGGAACCCACCACGGGCAGCGGCCGGTCTGCGTGGCTGAAAATCGGCGTGCGGCAAGAGTGGAACGAACGTACAAAACTCTCGTCCGGCTCCCAGTATTTTGCGGCTATGCCGTTGATCTGAAACTGATCTACCCCCAAAAGCCGCCAGATTTTGCCATAGGCGGCGAACTCCATGCCCAAGCCGGGATGGCGGGTCAGGATATCCCAGCCGTTGCGGTGGGCGTGCAGGCACAAGGCAGAGCGTTTGCGCAGGAAGGTCATGCCGCCGTAGCCGATGGAATTGATGTTGATCACCGCTGCATTGCCACCGGCTTTGACAACAAGATCATGGTTTTCCAGCATTTGATCGGGGTCGGCCGAGGAAATCCCCCAAGCATACATCACCCTTTTGCCCGTGCGCTGTTCGTGGGCGTCGATCACCGGCATCACGGCGGCGATGCGGTCGGCCAAGGGCGAATAGCCGGGGCTCATCAGCTTTTCGTCGTCTTTGATGAAGTCAACGCCCGCCTCGCACAGCTCTTGCACCATCAGCGCGGTCTCGGCGGGGGCAAGGCCCAAGGCAGGTTTGATGATCGAGCCGATGATGGGGCGGTTGTAAACATTGGTGAGTTTGCGCGAGCCGTCGATGCCGAATTGTGGGCCGGGGTGGCGGGCATAGGCGGCGGGCAGGTCGAAATCCATCACCCGCACTCCGGTCAGCCCCCGCACCGCATAGACGCCGCCGACGGTGATCGTCATCAGGGCTGCGATGTCGGTGCCGACGGCTTCCAGCGGATAGCCAATCACCACATCGGCGCGGTGGAAGTTGCTGCCTTCGGTCGGGAAGGACGGTGTCGGCGTATCGGGCAGCGCAGTGATCGACAGCACGCGGGCGGCGCAGCGGGCTTTCACCGCCGCCGTCTCGCCCGGCAGATCGGTGAAGGTGCCGGTCGATTGATCCGAGGCGATTTTCGCCGCAAGCGCCGCCGGATCGCCGGGGGTTTCCAGACGGTAGGTGACTTTGATCAGATCATCGGACATCGGCGGCCTCTCGAATACATGTATCTTGCATACTCATCATACCTGTTGAATTCAAGCGCCCTGCGTGGCAAGTTGGCAGCAGTTTGGAAGGAGCCTTGTTTTGCCACAACCCCTGATCGGTGCCGTGATCGGCTGCGGATTTTTTGCGCAAAATCAGCTACATGCTTGGGCGGACCTGCCCGGCGCGCGGATTGTGGCCCTGTGTGACCGCGATGCGCTGCGGCTGGCGGAAACCGCCGCCCGGTTTGGCATTGCGCGGACCTATGCCGATGCGGGCGCGATGTTTGCGGCTGAACGCTTGGATTTCGTCGATATCGCCACCACGGTTGCCTCGCATCGGCCCTTGGTGGAAATGGCGGCGCGGGCCGGGGTGCATGTGATCTGCCAAAAGCCGTTTGCAGCCAATATGCCGGATGCGCGCGCGATGGTGGCTTCGGTGGAAGCGGCGGGTAAGACGCTGATGGTGCATGAGAATTTTCGCTGGCAATCGGCGGTGCGGCGGGTGATTGAGATCGTGCGGTCAGGCGCATTGGGCGAAGTGTTCTTTGGCCGGGTCAGTTTCCGGTCAGGCTTCGATGTGTTCTCGGGCCAGCCCTATCTGGCGGAGGGCAAGCGGTTTATCATTGAGGATTTGGGCATCCATACCCTTGATATTGCACGAGCTTTGTTTGGCGATGTGGTGCGAATGGCGGCGACGACCAAGCGGATCAATCCTGCGATCAAGGGTGAGGATGTGGCGACGATGCTGCTGACGCATGGATCGGGGGCGACAAGCGTGGTGGATTGCTCTTATGCGACCCAGCGCAGCCCGGAGACTTTCCCGGAAAGTTTGATTGAGATTGACGGCACCAAGGGCAGCTTGCGGCTGGAGGCGGCGTATCGGCTGGTGCTGGCGGATCGGGTGGAGGATCTGGCGCCGCCGGTTTTGCCTTGGGCCAGTCGGCCTTGGCACAATATTCAGGAAAGCGTGCTGATCATCCAGCGGCATTTTCTGGCCTGCATTGCGGCAGGAACCCAACCGGAAACCTCGGGCGCGGATAATTTGCAGACCCTCGCCCTGGTCGAAGCCGCCTATCTGTCCGCCGCAGAAGGCCGGATGGTGGAGCTGGCCACGCTATGAAGATCAGCCATGGGGCCTTGAGTTTCGACTATGACAGCGGCGCGCTGGGGCGGATCAGTTTGGGCGAGGTCGAGGTGATCCGGGGCATCGCCTATCTGGTGCGGGATCGCGATTGGGGCACTTTGGTGCCGACGATCAGTGACGAAGTGATTGAACCGACACGGATTTCCTACCAAGCCCGGTTTGAAGGCCAAGGCGCGGCGCTGGTGGTCGCCGTGGTGATCGACTTTGCCGAGGGGCTGAATTTCACCGCCACAGCGCAGGCCGAGGGTAATTTTGAGACCAATCGCGCGGGCTTTACCGTGCTGCATCCGATCACCGGGGTGGCGGGCGCGCGCGTGGCGGTGGAGCATTGCGACGGCACGCAGCGCGATGCGCAGTTTCCCTTGCTGATCGCACCTTGGCAGCCGTTTCAAGACCTGCGCGCGCTGACGCATTGGCTGGGCGGTTGGCAGATCGCCTGCCGGATGGAGGGCGATGCCTTCGAGATGGAGGATCAGCGGCAATGGGGCGATGCCAGTTACAAGACCTATGTGCGGCCCTTGGCACTGCCTTGGCCCTATGAAATCGCGGCTGGCGCGCGGTTTGATCAGGCGGTGCGGTTGAATTGGCAAGTGGCAGAGGCAGTTAAAGCCGCCCTGCCCCGCACAACCGCCACCGGGATTTTTCCGCAAACAGCGCTGGTGATCACCGCCGAAGAGGCAGGGCGGGCGGTGGAGTATCCGGGTGATCTCGCCATGGTGAACCCGCAGCGGCTGCTCTGTCATTTCGATGCGACCCGGCATGGGCTTGCAGAGTTGCTGGCCTTCGCGGCGCTGCAAGCTGGCTATGAGGCCGCCTATGATCTGGAACTGATCGCGCGCTGTGACGGCGATCTGGATGCGGAATTTTCAGCCCATGCCAAGGACTTGGCCGCGTCTGGGCTGCAGGTGGCCTCGATCATGCTCTGCCCTGCGGTGGACCGACAATCGACCCCGCCGGGATCAGACTGGCCACCCTGCCCGCCCTTGGCCGAGGTTTACCAAGCCGCTCGCAAAGCTTTTCCCGGTGTGATCTTGGGCGGCGGCATGGTCAGTTTCTTCCCCGAATTGAACCGCAAACGGCCTCCGGTGGCACCGCTGGATTTCGTCAGCCACGGGCTATGCCCGATCGTGCATGATGCCAGCGATGCGGGTGTCATGCAGACTTTGGAGGCGGTGGCGCATATCACCGCCTCGGCCCGCGCGATCATCGCCGGCAAGGCTTACCGCTTGGGGCCCAGCACGATCGCGATGCGGCAGAACCCTTACGGCGCGCGGGTGATCCCCAATCCCGATGGCGCGCGGGTTTGCATGACCGATGATGACCCCCGCCACCGTGCGGTGTTTGGTGCGGCTTATGTGCTGGGGCTGGCGGCGGCGCTGGTCGGATCCGGGGTGGAGGTCTGGACCCCAGCCGGGCTTTACGGGCCGCGCGGGGTGATGGATTGGGGCGGGCGCGCCTATCCGTTGGCGCATGTGCTGGCAGAACTGTCCGCGCGGGCAGGTGAGCGGGTGGACGCCGAACTGCGGCCAAATGTGTCGGCGCGCTTGCGGTTTGAAGGTGCCAAGATGACAACGAATCTGGCGACCTATGTGCGGACAGAGCTTGCCTGACTGCGGCGTTTGCGCCTAAGCGGGGTTGAGTACGCGGCGATTTGGGGGGCGTGATGGTTTCGGAAAAGATCACCCGGCGCAAGCTTTCGGATCAGGTGTTTGACCGGCTGCGGGCGATGATCCTGACCGGCGAATTGGCGGCGGGGGCGGTGGTGCCCTCGGAACGCGCGCTGATGGCGCGGTTTGGCGTGGGCCGCCCGGCGGTGCGCGAGGCCTTGCAGCAGATGCACACCATGGGCTTGATCAGCATCGCGCATGGCGAGCGCAGCCGGGTGAAGGCGCTGAACGCCAGTGCCGTGTTGGGTCAGGTCGATGCGGTGGCGCAGTTGCTGCTCTCGGCGGAACCGGGGGCTTTGGCGCATCTGAAAGAAGCGCGGCGGATGTTTGAAGCAGGCATGGTGCGGCTGGCGGCCGAGAAGGCGGTGGCAGCGGATGTGGCGGATCTGCAGGCTATACTGGCGCATCAGCACGACTGTCTGGGCGATGCGCGGGCCTTTGTCGCCGCCGATGTCGCCTTCCACACCCGGATTGCGGCGATGACCGGCAATCCGATCATGCTGGCGGTGTCGGAAGCGATGCTGAAATGGCTGTTCCAGTATCATTCAGCCCTGCTGCATTGGTCGGGCAAAGAGGAGATCACGCTGCAAGAGCACGCGCTGATTATCGCGTGCATTGCCGCCCATGATGCGCCCGGCGCGGTGGCCGCGATGCAGGCGCATATCGCCCGCTCGGCGGATGTGATTGGGCATCACGGTTAAGGCGGTGGGCGGCGCTTGGGAATTGCTCTTTTTGAAATACTCCCGCCGGAGGCTTCTAGGGCCAATGTCGGATGCCTCCGGCGGGGATACTTAAGGACAGATGAAAAATTTTAGATAAGTTTTAGATAAGTTTTAGTGATTTAACCGAGGGCCTTGGCGCATTCCTCGATGATCATGCAGGCGCTGACCGCGCCGGGATCTTTGTGGCTCAGGCTGCGCTCGCCAAGCCGTGCGGCGCGGCCTAAGGTGGCTTGCATCAGTGCTGTGGCATCGGCTCCGGTTTGCGCGGCAGCCACAATTTCCGGCCAGCTTGCGCCGGATTTCGCAGCTTCGGCGGCGGGATGCCAGGCGTCGATCATGGTCTTTTGGCCGGGTTCGGCTTTGCCGCGATGCGCGATGCCTTCGGCCATGGCGGCGATCAGGCTTGGCGTTTCTGATGCGGGCATGGCGGCGCGGGGGCCTGCGGCTTTGGCGGCGCGCATCAGGGCGGTGGCGTAGAGCGGGCCGGAGGAGGCCCCGACGGCGTTCAGGAAGGCTTTGGCGGCGGCGTTGAATTGGTCTTGCAGGGTCGGAAGATTTGGAACGGCGAGGGCTGCGGCCTGCATGCCCTGCTCCATTGCGATGCCATGATCGGCGTCTCCGATCAGGCCATCCAAAGCACAAAGGTTGTCCCGCTCGGCGGCCATACGGGCGGCGAGGGCCTGGAACAGTTGGGTGCAGGTTTCGGTGGTGAATTCCATCGCTTAGCCCACCCGGAACATGGCGCAGTCGCAGGGGTGGTCGAGCATTTGGGTCAGTTCATCGTCGAGGTGCATGAGCGTGATCGAGGCCCCGGCCATCTCCATCGAGGTGCAATAGGGGCCGACGAGGGCGGTGCGGACAGTGAGACCCGATGCGGCCAGACGCTCGGCAACGCGGGCTTAGAGGATGTAAAGCTCCATCAGCGGGGTGGAGCCGAGCGAATTGACCAGAACGGCGACTTTGGCACCTTTGGGGGCGGCCATCTCGGTCAGGATTGCATCCATGATCTCATCGGCCACGTCATTGGCGGGTTTCAGGGGACCCCGCCGGGTGCCCGGTTCACCGTGGATGCCCATGCCGATTTCCATCTCACCGGGCGGCAGATCAAAGTTCAGGCGGCGGGTTTGCGGCAGGGAACAGGCCGAAAGCGCCACGCCCATCGTATAGGTGCGGGCGTTGGCGTGGCGGGCGATGCGTTCCACCTCATCCAAGGGCAGCATCAGATCGGCGGCGGCACCTGCGGCTTTGAAGATGAAGACGTTTCCGGCAACGCCGCGCCGCTTCGTCCAGTCCGGCGAGGAGACGATATCGTCGGTGGTCAGCACAGTGTGGGCCTCGATGCCCTCGATTTCCAAAAGCTCGCTGGCCATGTCAAAATTCATCACGTCACCGGCGTAGTTGCCATACATGAACAGCACCCCTGCCCCGCCATGGGTTGCCAGTGCCGCATCAACGGCGGGCTGCGGCGGAGGGGAGGCGAAGACATTGCCCACCGCTGCGGCATCGGCCAAGCCCTTGCCGACAAATCCTAAAAACGTCGGCTCATGGCCTGAGCCACCGCCGATCACCAGTGCGACCTTGCCCTCGCGGGGGCCATGTTTGGCGACCACGGCGCGCGGGGCGGCGAGGGTCAGATGGTGGGGATGGGCGGCCAACACGCCCAGCAGCATCTCCTCCACCGCGCGGTTGCCATCGTTGATCAGCTTTTGGGTCGGTGCCATCTGCGCCTCCGGTTTGCGCCAGAATGGCGGCTCTGCGGGATAGAGACAAGCCCGGCTGAGGAGGAAGCCGGGCTTGCCCGCCTGCGGCTAAAGCGCCGCCGCAGGCTAGGAGTATTTCTTGTCCAAGGCGTTGATCGCATCGACGTTGGTGGCGGAGCGGCCTTCCGGGTCGAAAGTTTGCGCAAGGAAGGCATCGGCAATCGCTTTGGCGAGTTCCGAGCCGATCACCCGCGCGCCCATGGTGATGATTTGCGCATTGTTCGACAAAGCCGCGCGCTCCGCCGAATAGGTGTCATGCGTCAGCGCGGCGCGGATGCCCGGCACTTTGTTGGCGGAAATGCAGACACCAATGCCGGTGCCGCAGACCAGAATGGCGCGGTCGTATTTGCCGGCCAACACCTCGTTGGCGACCCGGTCGGACAGGTTGGCGTAGAAAGCGTCCGGTCCGGCCTCGGTGCGCGAAATCTCGGACACCTCATGCGTGGCTTTCAGATGGTCGGCGAGGATTTTGGCAAGGCCTTCGCCTGCGCTGTCGCCCGCGATTGCAAGTTTCATCCTATTCTCCTTCACAAAGTTGCGGCGACGCGGGCGAGGATGTCGCGGTAGCCCGCGACATTCCAGGCCGAGCGGCCAATGAACAGCCCGTCGATATGCGGGCAAGCGATGAGTTCGGCGGCATTGCCGGGGTTGACCGAGCCGCCGTAAAGGCAGGGGATGCGGCGGTTTAGCAGGGTTTCGGCGGTGGCGATGATTTCGGCTTGTCTTGCGTCGGCATAGTCCGAGGTTGCCGGGATGCCGTTGGCACCGATGGCCCAGACGGGTTCATAAGCGAGCAGGATTTGCGCGGACTTTTGGGTCGCCGAGAGTTTGCTCAGCGCGCCTGTGACTTGGGCGGCGAGGGTTTCGGCAGCTTTGCCTGCTTCACGCTGCGCCAAGGTTTCCCCAATGCAAATCAAGGGGATAAGATTGTGACGCACGGCGGCTTCGACCTTCAGCCCGACGGTTTCATCGGTCTCGTTGAAGAATTCTCGGCGTTCGGAATGGCCCAACTCAACAATATCGAGGTTACAATCCTTCAGCATCAAGGGAGAGATTTCGCCCGTCCAAGCGCCGTCATCCGCCCAGTGCATGTTCTGCGCGCCGACCTTCACCGATGTATCCGCCAGCATGGCTTTCACCTCGCGCACGGCGGTGAACGGCGGGATCACAAAGCGTTGGATGCGCGGATCGCCCTGCGCGGGCAGGCCGTCGGCGAAGGCCCGCGCCTCGGCGAGGGTCTTGTTCATCTTCCAACTGGTGCCGACCCAGACGTGTTTGCTCATGCGCGGTCTCCTGCGATGCGTAGGCTGATCCCGGCCCCGTCCAAAGCAACGCGGGACTCAGATTCAGGCGGGGCATCGGTGATGATGGTGTCGAATTCGGACAGATCGGCCAGCACGTGCAAAGCTTGGCGGCCAAAGCGTTGGTGGTTCACCAGAAGGCAGGTCTTGGCGGCGCTGGCGATCATCGCCCGCTTGGCGCGCACCGCGTTGTCATCCATGTGAAACGCCCGGGTGCCCTGTACGGCGGGTGCAGAGATAAAGGCCACATCGGCGTGCAGGCGGGTGAGGCTTTCTTCGGTGACAACGCCAAAGAAGCCGTTGAATTTATAGGAGTAAACCCCACCCAAGGCGATCAGGGTGATGCCATGTTCGGCCCTAAGAGCGTCGATGATCGCGGCATTGTTGGTGATCACCGTCAGCGGGCGTTTTTCCGGCAGCATCGCGCCCAGAACGGCCGCCATCGAGCCATCATTGATCATCAGCGTCATGCCGGGTTCGATCAATTCCAGTGCGGCGCGGGCCATGCGGGCCTTGGCGGCCCCCTCTTGGCGGGCACGAAAGCGGAAGTCGGATTCAAACTGGGTGCCGGATTCAATCGTCGCCCCGCCGCGCATTTTGCGCAACAGGCCCTCGGATTCCAGATCGTCGAGATCACGGTGGATGGTCATTTTCGACACCGCAAAGCGTTCGGCCAGATCATCCAGATCGACCGCGTGCTGCTCTACCAGCAGATCCATAATCGCCTGTTTGCGGTCTTCGCGCTTCACCAGATTCCCCTTGCTTTGGCAATTTTTAACATCGTGGAAACCGAATGGAAAGTGATTTATGTGATTTTGTGATTTTTACTTGTGATAATTGGTCGCTTCCTGTACCTGTCAGCGCAAGCAAATCCCATCGATTCCCGCAGAGGAGAGCGTGATGAAATTCTTTGTCGATACCGCCGTTGTCAGTGAAATCGCCGAGTTGAACGATTATGGCCTGTTGGATGGCGTCACCACCAATCCCAGCCTGATCGCGAAATCTGGACGTGATTTCAAAGAGGTAATCGCAGAAATCTGCGCTTTGGTCGAAGGCCCGGTCTCGGCTGAGGTTGCCTCGATGGACTATGACGGCATGGTGGCCGAGGGCGAGCATCTGGCGAAGATCGCCAAAAACGTCGTGATCAAGCTGCCGCTGACCCTGCCGGGTCTGAAAGCCTGCCGCTATTTCACGCAAAAAGGTATCAAAACCAATGTGACGTTGTGCTTCACCGCCAATCAGGCGCTGTTGGCGGCGAAAGCCGGGGCGACGTACATCTCGCCGTTTCTGGGCCGCCTGGACGATATCAACATCGACGGCATGGATCTGATCCGCGACATCCGCGAGATTTACGACAACTACGGCTTTGAGACGCAGATCCTTGCCGCCTCGATTCGCAGCGCCAACCATGTCAAGGAAGCCGCGCTTGCGGGCGCGGATGTGGCGACGATCCCGCCGAATGTTATCAAGGGCTTGGCCAATCATGTGCTGACCGACAAAGGGCTTGAGCAATTCGCCAAGGATTGGGCGGCCACGGGCCAAACCATCCTGTAGGGCGTTTTGAGGTGTGACCTCAAAACGCTTGGCGATAGGCCGGGCGACCGTGGTGGGCCAGCCCGGCCTCATTTTGCGGCGACCAGCGCGCGGGCCGTCGCCTCATCGGTGATCAGCCCCTTCAGGCGGCGGCTGGACAGCACGGCGCGGATCGCCTGCACCTTGTCCGGCCCGCCCGCGATGGCGATGATCTGATCACCGGTTTTGGCAAAACTGACCGCCAAAGTCCGCGCCGTCAGCTGGGTTTGCAGGATGCGACCCTGCGCATCAAAGAAATGTCCCAGCAACTCCCCCGCCCCGCCAGAAGCCTGTATCGCCTTGATTTCCTTACGCTCTATCATGCCAGAGGCCACCAGCTGCGCATCGACTTCAACCGTGCCGATGCCGACCAGTTTCAGCCCCGCGCCCTGCGCCATCGCGAACACCTCAGCCACGCCGCGCTGTGCCAGCAAAACCTCGCGATCCTCAGCCGTATTGGCGAAAAACGGCACCGGCATGACATAGGCGCGCGCGCCGGTTTTCTCGGCAATGCGGTGCATCACATCATGCGGATTGGCGGAGTAGTTCCGGGTCAGTCCGCCTAAGAGCGAGACAAACTTCAGATCCGGCGCCTCGATGCGCGGCAGGTGCCGCACCATCGCGGCCAAAGTACGACCATGGCCCAGCCCGATCACCGGGGTGCTGCCAAGCTCGATCTGGCGGCGCAGGAAGCCCGCCGCCGCCATGCCCAAGGTGCGGATCGGCAGGCCGACCTCATCCAGATCGGGGGCGACTTCGCAGAAATCCAAGCCATAACGGGCGGCGAGTTCGGTCTCTAGCTCGACACATTCGACGATATCGCCGTCGATGATGACTTTCACCGCGCCCTCGGCCACCGCGCGGGCGATCACGCGGTGGGCTTTCACCGAGGTAATCCCCAGCCGTTTTGCCACAGCAGCTTGTGTGAGGCCCCCGACATAGTGCAGCCAAGCGGCGCGGATCGCCAAGGATTGTTCGGGGTCCACGGCGCGGGTCATGTGGTGGCCATCAGGATTGCCAGATCAGAGACGGAAAGCCGCGCCGGGTTGGCTTGCATTGACGAGGATGTGGCAGCGGCTTCGGCGGCTTGGTGCAACTGATGCGGCGTAAAGCCCATCTGCGCAAGGCTCGGCAGACCGTTTTGGCGCGACCATCTGGCGAGGGTTGGCAGGGCAGTTTCATAAGGTGTGTCAAAGGCTTCTGCGATCCAACCGACCACCTGCCGGATACGCGTGGCATCTGCGGCGCGGGCGGCGTTCAGCGCCAGCCCATGCGGCAGCAGCGTGCCACAGATCGCGCCATGCGGCGCTGGCAGCAGCCCGCCCAACGGCCCTGCAAGACCATGGATCACGCCAAGACCCGCATTGGCCAGCGCGAGGCCACCACAGAGGCTGACCCAAGCCATGTCGTCGCGGGCCTGCGCGTCTTCGTTCACCATGAGCCGCCGCAACGCCCGCAGACCCTGCGGAATGGCGTCGCGACAGAGCGCGTCGGTTAAACGGTTGGCACGGGTGCAGATATAGGGCTCGATCACTTGCGTGATGGCATCAAGGCCCGAGGCGAGGGTGATGGTTTTCGGTGTATTGTCGGTCAGTGCGGGGTCGATGATCGCCAAAGCGGGCAGCATCCGCTTGTCGCGCAAGCTAACTTTGCGTTGGTGTTCGGGCGAGCCGATCACCGCGTTGCGGGTGACTTCCGCGCCGGTGCCTGCGGTGGTGGGGATGGCGATGAAGGGCAAGGGCGCGTGATCCAGCGGCAGGGATTTTCCAATGACTTCAAGGTGATCCATCAAGGGGCGCGTGGCGGGGACCATCGCGGCCACAGCTTTGCCGGCATCAATCACCGCACCGCCGCCAAGGCTGACCACCACCTGCGCGCCTGTCGCGGCCATGGTCGCGGCCTCGATCATCGCAATGTCCGGCTCGCCCTGCACCACAAAACGGCTGACAGTGCAGCCCTGCCCTGCCAGCGCCTCGGCCAGCCAATCGGCGCGGGCGGGGGTGCCGTGCAGCAGGAAAACCCGTGTGCCGAGGGCTTTGATGCGGCCCGCCGCCTGTGCCGCCTGCCCGCGTCCGAACAGGATTTCTGTGGCGGTTAGGAACGCGAATGCAGACATGGCAGTCTCCTCAGATGTGAAGATCGTTAACGCCGCTGTTAATATGTGGGGCCCAAAACGCAATGCTTTCAGCGATTTGCGCGATCACCTCGCGATCATTCGGGTCGCGCTCTTTGAACGACAGCTCCAGACAGATTTCATTATCCTTTGCGCCCCCTTCGGCGAAGGCTTTTAGAAGCGGTTCGGGGTGAATCCGGCCTTTGGCGTTGAAGGCAGCGGTGAAGGGGCGGTGGCCGCCCTTGTCCATAAGGCTTTGCTTGATATGGATAATCGGTGAGACTTTCGGGGTGGCGCGCGCCCAAGCGTAGGGGTCGACATCATCCGGGTTCGGGCTGGTCAGATCGCCGTGGTCAATGTCAGCCATCATCCACATCGGCACGGCCATATTGGCTTGGGTTAAGCGGGTTTGCAGGGCAAGGGCAGAGGCGATGGTCTCGCCAAACTCACGCCCGACGCTCATCGGCTCCCAGAACACATAGTTGAGACCTGCGGCTTTGGCGTATTCGGCGACTTCGGCCCAGCAGTCTATCGCGGTATTGATCAACGATTCCCGGCGTTTGGGGTCGTCGAAATCAGCGTAGGTGAAGATGGCAAACTGGGTGCCCACCGAGCTGCCGCCCAGATCCGCGGTGATATCGGCGAAGGTTTTGAACCAGTCGATATAGTAGCGCCGCACGTCGCGGTCAGGATGGCCAAAGTGGTTCAGACGCCCATAAGGCCCGGTCATGCCCGAGGTGACGCGGACTCCGGTGCGCTGCATCGCTGCCTGCATTTGGCGGGTCAAGCGGCGGATTACCGGGGCGGGCCAGGACGGGTTGATGAACTCATGCGTCAGTTGCAAATCGCGGATGCGCAGGTCGCGCGCGACGGTTTCAATCAGGTCGTCCGGGTCGGCGAAACGGTTGACGAGGGGGTTGGTGTTGAGCGACAGCGTTAACATCTCACACCCCTTTCGCCAGCCAAGCGGTGAAAGCCGCTTGCTGCTCGGGCGTCAGATGCAGGTTGTGCTTGGTGCGCCGTGTCAGAATATCTTCCGCCGTTTGCGCCCATTCGCGGGCGATCAGATAGCGCGCTTCGGCCTCATAGAGATCGCCGCCGAAGTGCTGGCCCAAACCGTCTAACCCAGTCGCACCGCCCACCAGATCGCGGGTGCGTGCGCCATAGTGGCGGCCATAATGCCGGATCAGACTGCGTGGCATCCACGGGTAGGCCACCCGCAAATCATTGGCAAAGCTTTCATAATCGGCATTCGGCATCTCACCGCCCGGCAAGGTCGCGGTGGCAGTCCAATCCGGCCCCATCTGCGGAAAGATCGCTTTCAGGCGGTGCAGGCCACGCTCGGCCAACTCCCGAAAGGTGGTGATCTTGCCGCCGAACACGTTCAGCAACGGCACGCCGCCGGTCTCATCGAGATCAAACACGTAGTCGCGGGTGACGGCGGAGGGGTTGCCTTTGCCATCGTCAAACAAGGGACGGACGCCCGAGAAATGATGCACCACATCGGCGCGGCGCAGCTTTTCCTTGAAATACCGGTTAACGGCGGCGATCAGATAGTCGATCTCGGCCTCGGTCGCCTGCACCTCCTCGGCGCGGCCCTCATAGGCCACATCGGTGGTGCCAATCAGCGCCTTGTCGCCCTCATAGGGGTTGATGAAAATCACCCGTTTGTCGTGGTTTTGCACGAGGTACGCATGATCCCCGGCCCAGAATTTCGGCACGATGATATGGCTGCCCTTCACAAGCCGCACGTTGCGGGCCGAGTTCGACCCCGCCACCCGTGTGACGATATCCGTCACCCAAGGCCCCGCCGCATTGACGATGCAGCGCGCGCGGAACGCCCGCGTTTCGCCGTTCTGATCGGTGGTTTCCACCGTCCAAGCGCCATTCTCGCGCCGGGCCTGCGTGCAGGCGGTACGGGTCAGCACCAGTGCGCCCTTTTCCGCCGCATCCAGCGCGTTCACCACCACCAGTCGCGCATCATCGACCCAGCAATCGGAATATTCAAAACCGCGTTTGTATTGATCAAGGATCGGCGCGCCCTGCGGATCGCGGCGCAGATCCAGCGTACGGGTGCCGGGGAGTTTCTTACGCCCGCCAAGGTGATCATACAGAAACAACCCCAGCCGCACCAACCACGCCGGGCGATCGGTGGGCGAATGTGGCAGCACAAAGCGCATCGGCCAGATGATATGCGGGGCTGCGTTCAGCAACACCTCGCGCTCGATAAGCGCTTCTCGCACAAGGCGAAATTCGTAATATTCCAGATAGCGCAAACCGCCATGCACCAGCTTGCCAGAGCGCGACGAGGTGCCTTGCGCCAGATCATCCTTCTCACAGAGCACCACCGACAGGCCGCGCCCCGCCGCATCGCGGGCAATGCCCGCGCCATTGATGCCACCGCCAATGACGAACAGATCAATCACACGCGGGTCAGAGATATTCGGCGCAGAAGTCGTAAGGCTCATGGGTCTGTCCTGTCTTTGGCGTGGCGGCTGGCCGCAAGTTGTGACCATGCGGAGGTCAGCCCCTCGCGGGCGGATTTATAGGCGGGATAAGTGTGGGCATAGGTGGCGGTCAGGGCCGGATCGGGGGCCTCTGCCGCGCCCAACAAGGGTGTGACCCATTCGGCAATGCAGGCGTCCATCGTGGGATACGCGCCAATCGCCACCGCCGACATCATCGCGGCGGCGGCGGCACCGGCTTCCTCACGCGCCGACACCCGCACCGGCGCTCCCGTCGCGGCAGACAACACGCCGCGCAGGCCTTTTGAGCGCGCCGCCCCGCCCGTCAGCCGCAATTCCAACGGCATAGCGCCCATTGCGGTGTAGCAATCACGGGTCGCCATGCCCAACCCTTCGACCACGGCACGCAGCAAATCGGCAAAACGGTGGGTGAAATTCAGACCGACAAACCCCGCACGGGCATCGGCATTGACAAACGGGCCGCGCTCGCCAGCCTCGGAAATATAGGGGTGATAGAGCAAGGCACCGGGTTTGCTGGCAGCGAGCCAGCTTTCGATCAGCGGCACCAGATCGGCGTGTTGGGTGGGTCGCCCGAAATCTGACATCAGATCTGCGGCCATCCGCAGCAGCCAGTCGATGTTCAGCGTCGCCGCCATATTGGTCTGCACCTGCGTCACCATCCCCGGCACCGGCAGGCAGATCACATAGCCGGTGCCCGCGGCATTCAGATGCACGCCGTCCACCGGGGTGGAGCGCATATGCACGCCGGTCGATCCGACGGTGGAACAGGCCGCCCCCACCGCCCCGGCATGCACGCCCGCGCCCAGCGCCGTCATCACCATGTCGACGAAGCCAAGGCTGACAGGCGTGCCCGCGCGCAGGCCAGTCTGCCGCGCCGCTTCGGGCGTCAAAGGATGGGTGATCTGGCTGCCGTCGACGATCTCGGGCATGAGATTGCGGAGATGGGTCAGGCCCAAGGCGTCGATCACCTGATCATCATAGGCCCGGGTGCGGAAGTTGCCGAAGGTAAAGCTGGCCTCGGAAGGGTCGGTCGCCCGCACCCCGGTCATGTTCAGATAAATCCAGTCTTTACAATGAAATACCACCTCGGCCGCATCCAGCAGCTCGGGCTGGAACCGATCCATATGCGCCATCTGCGTGCCCTGCTGGCAGGTGTTCAGCCCGGTGCCCGTCGCCTCAAACCGGGCGCGATTGGCAGGGCTGGCGGCAAGACGTTCGACGGTGGGCGCGGCGCGGGCATCCAGCCACAGCCAGGCATCACCGACGGGTGTGTTGCCTGCACCCGCCAACCAAGTGCCATCGCCCTGCGCCGTGACCGAGATCGCAGCCGTGCGCGCGGCCAAGTTCGGCACCTTTTCGGCCAAGCCGCGCAAGGCGGTCGCACAATCGGCCCAAGTCTGCGCAAGGCTCTGCGTCGCCGCCCCATCCGCGCCCGTCATATAGGCGTTGGGCACCGCAAAGGCTGCGATTTGCGCGCCACTCAGGGTAAACGCCACCGCTTTGACCACCGAAGTGCCCGAATCAATGCCGATCAAAAGCTCTGCCATACCGCCTCCCCTGAGCCCGCGCGCATTCCCAGTCCCTCCGACTGATCTTACCGCATTATCACAGAGAGATAACACGGAAAGTGAATTATTTTACGGACATCGTAATTTCTTTCAGATAAACTGCTCTGTGTCAACCAAAGTCCAAGGCAGATCAGCGCGATCACACACAGCGGGCGAAGATGCTGGTGCGCAACCGCGTCCTCTGAAGGCCTGATCAAGTGAGTTTTTTATATAAGTGATATTTACCTGAAGCTTACACTCGCTTCACACCGGGTTTTCCGCCTATTTTCGCCGCATCGCAGCGATTTTCGCAGATGCAGAAATCGCCCGCGACTCGTGCGGTAGAGACGAAAACCAAGGATGCGCTGCTGAGAATACAGGCAGATCGCCCGCAAAAGACTCGATTGACAGACGGAAAAACTTATAACATTGTGCCAATAGTTGATACCATAATTCTATCACGGGCATGGATGTGTGACAGCAGATTGGCGCGGCCGGAGGAAATCGCCGCGCAGATCGGCAGAAAGGGGGGAGGCATGCTGAATTTTCAGCCGCATCGCGGCTTGGCGCACTGTCTGTGCTTGGCACGACGGGTGTTTTCCCGATCCACCCCCCGCAGCACATCCGTCGTTACATCTTCCGCCGTCAAATCCAAGGTCCCCGCCCCATGAGCCAGCACCCCGACACCGCGCCGCCCTCCGATCAGCCCCGCGCCAATCGCACGCAACTGATCATCGCCGCCGTGGTCGTGGCGGTGCTGGCTGCTATGGCGCTGGATACCACTGTGGTGCGGATCGGATCCGAGGCCGATGTGCGCGCGGCGAAATTCTCGCCCGAGGCTTTTGGCACCGAAACCTTCCCGAAAGTGCAGGCCAATGTCACGGCGCGCGCAGTGGATGCGGTCGAATTGGCCGCCGCGATTGCGGCTGATCCGAAGGCGGCAGAGGCGAAATACAGCGTGGGCGGCGTCTATCCGGTGAAGCTGGAAGGCGTGGTGGGCGAAGGGAAATCTGGTATCTACTTCGTTGATGTGGCAGGGATTCCTGCGCCGCTGCGCTTGCGCGTGCAGACCGGACCCGCGATCAATGGCACCGAGTTGCGCGATGTGACAGGCGAGATCAACTTTAGCCAGTTCACCAACCAGATTGAATATCAGGATGCGGGTTCGGCGCTGAACAAAGAAATGAAAAAGCTGGTGCTGGATGGCATTGATAACACGGCTTTGACCGGAAAAACCGTGGCCGTGGTTGGCGCATTCAAGCTGGTGAACCCGAAAAGCTGGATGATCACCCCGGTGTCTTTGGAGGTCAAATGAGCCTCGATACCTCCCTCAATCCTACTCAAACAGAACCCGTCCTGTCGGCGCGCAATATCGCCAAGGCTTACGGCAATATTCACGCCCTGAAAGGGGTGAATTTCGACATTCATCGCGGGCAGGTCACCACGCTGTTCGGCGAGAATGGCGCGGGCAAATCGACGCTGATGAAGATCCTGTCGGGGGTGGTGCAGCCGACCTCGGGGCAGATCGTTCTCGATGGTGCGCCTGTGAGTTTCGCCAATTCCACCGATGCGCGCAATCGCGGGATTTCGATTATCCACCAAGAGCTTAGCCTTGCCACCAATATGAACGTGCGTGACAATATCTTCATGGGCCGCGAGATCATGACCCGTTCCGGTGTCGATTTCGCCGAGGAAGAACGCCAGACCCGCGCCTTGATGGCGGAACTGGAAGAAGACATTGATCCGCTGACTCCGGTGGAAGAATTGCGACTTGGCCAGCAGCAAATCGTTGAAATCGCGCGGGCTTTGTCGGTGAATTCGCGCATCCTGATCATGGATGAACCCACCAGCGCCCTGTCGGCCACCGAAGTGGAGGTGCTGTTCAAGGTGATCCGCGATCTGACCGCGCGCGGCGTGTCGATTGTCTATATCTCGCACCATCTTGAGGAAGCGTTGCAGATCACCAACCATGCCGTGGTTTTGCGTGACGGCGCGATGACGGCCTATGCGGAACGCAGCGACATTGATCTGGAATGGATCGTGCGCAACATGGTCGGCGAGAATTTCGACCTTGGCTCGCCGCCCGGGGGGTATGCGATGGGCGAGACGGCTTTGAGCATCGAAAACCTCTCGGTGCCGGATGCGGCGGGGGTGGGGTTTTCGGTGGTGGATCGGTTGAGTCTGTCGGTGAAGGCCGGGGAAATCGTTTGCATCTATGGGCTTATGGGCGCGGGTCGCACCGAACTGCTGGAATGTGTGGCGGGTCGCCTGGCACCTTCTGGCGGTCGGGTGATGCTTCAGGGCCGCGATGTCTCGGGCCTGACCATCGCGCAGCGCATCGCGCGCGGGTTGGTTCTGGTGCCGGAGGATCGGCAGCGCGACGGCCTCGTGCAGACCATGTCGGTCGGGCAAAACCTGTCGCTCGCCAGTATTGGCGCGTTCACCAAAGGGCTGTTTACCTCGCGTAAGGCCGAGCAATCCGTCATCCGCGATGCCATCCGCAAGGTGACGGTGAAAACCGATGCCTCGGGGACGGCCCCGATTGGCTCGCTGTCAGGCGGAAATCAGCAAAAGGTGGTGATCGGCAAGATGCTGGCGACCAACCCCAAGGTGATCGTGCTGGATGAGCCGTCGCGCGGCATCGACATTGGCGCCAAGGCCGAGGTGTTCCGCCTGCTGGCCGAGGGTGCAAAGCAAGGGCTGGCGGTGGTCTATTCCACCTCGGAAGTCGGCGAGTGCCTGTCCATCGCGCACCGCATCATCGTCATGCACCGGGGCCGGATTTCGGCCGAGTTTGATCACACTGTCAGCAAAGAAAAGATCATGGCCGCCTCTGGCGAAGCCGTGGTTCACTAGGAGCAACCGATGTCATCGACCCAAAAACTTAACGCGAAACAAGGGTTTGACCCGATTACCCTGCTGCTGGAAGGCCGGGCCTTCTTCGCGCTGATCACGATCATCGTGGTGTTCTCGCTGTTAAGCCCGCACTACTTCTCGCTGCCGAACTTTCTGGTCATGGCCAGCCACGTCGCAATCTACGGCATCCTTGCCATCGGGATGCTGCTGGTTATCCTGAACGGCGGGATTGATCTTTCAGTCGGCTCTACCCTTGGCCTTGCAGGCTGCGTTGCGGGCTTCCTGATGCAAGGCGTGCAGATCGAAGCGGCGGGCGTGATCCTGTATCCGCCAGTCTGGGCGGTGGTGGTGCTGACCTGTGCGCTGGGGGCCTTTGTGGGCTTTGTCAACGGGGCGCTGATCGCTTGGTTTAAGGTGCCTGCCTTCGTGGCTTCGCTTGGCGTGATGTATGTGGCGCGAGGTGCTGCCTTGTTGATGACAAATGGTTTAACGTTCAACAATCTGGGTGGAAAGCCGGAGCTCGGCAACACTGGCTTCAACTGGCTGGGCTTCAACCGCCTCGGCTTCACCCGCGAGTGGAGCGTGCCGATTGGCGTCGTGGTGCTGGCAACCTTGGCGATCCTCGCAGGGCTGATGCTGTCGCGCACCGCTTTTGGCCGCTGGCTTTATGCCTCGGGCGGCAACGAACGCGCAGCCGAACTCTCCGGCGTTCCGGTCAAGCGGGTGCAGATCACGGTTTACGTTTTGTCGGGCATTTGCGCCGCCATCGCGGGCCTCGTGCTATCGTCGCAATTAACCAGTGCTGGCCCGACCGCAGGCACCACCTATGAACTCACCGCCATCGCCGCAGTTGTCATCGGCGGGGCGGCGTTGACGGGCGGCAGAGGCACCATTCGCGGCACCATGCTGGGGGCGTTTGTGATCGGCTTTCTGTCCGATGGCCTCGTGATCATCGGCGTGTCGTCCTACTGGCAGACCGTGTTCACCGGCGCGGTGATCGTTCTGGCGGTGCTGCTGAACTCGATCCAATACAAGCCGAAGGCCAAGGCCACGGTGTAACGACCTTCGCCGCAACGGTCCCTATCCGCTGCGGAAAGACCCGGCCAAGTGATTGGCAATGCTAGACTAAATCAACCAAGGGAGAGAGACTATGTTCACCATGACCAAGCGCGCGCTGCTCGCCGCTGTCGCGATCAACGCCCTGCTCGCAGGCACCGCACTGGCGGATGGCCTGATCACCATCATCGTTAACGACCCTGCGAACCCCTATTGGAAAACCGAAGGCGATGTCGCGGCTGCCACCGCCGAAAGCCTCGGCTACACCGCCAGCGTTTCGGCGCACAAGGGCGACACCAACGCGGAATCGACGATGATCGACACCGCGATCACCAACAAATCCGTCGCGATCATTCTGGATCCGGCGAATGCTGACGGCTCGATTGGCGCTGTGCAGAAGGCGGTTGACGCAGGCATCCCGGTGTTCCTTGTAAACGCAGAGATCAACAAAGAAGGTCTCGCCAAAGCGCAACTCGTGTCCAACAACGCGCAAGGTGCGGCTTTGGGCGCGCAACAGTGGGTCACCGCTGTCGGCGAGACTGGCAAATACGCCGAGCTGTTCGGCAACCCGGCAGACAACAACGCCGCCACCCGCTCGAACGGCTATGAAACCGTGCTGACCCAGTACCCGGATCTGGTGAAAGCCGCCAAGGAAGTGGCTGACTGGGACCGCACCAAGGGCCACGACAAAATGCAGTCGATCCTGCAAGCCAACCCCGACATCATCGGCGTGATCGCCGGCAATGACGAAATGGCTCTGGGCGCGATTGCGGCTTTGAAAGAAGCGGGCAAGTTGGAAGGCGTGAAAGTCGGCGGCTTTGACGGCTCGCCAGACGCTGTGGCCGCGATCACCGCAGGCGAGATGCAATACACCGTGTTGCAGCCCGTCGCCGTGTTCTCGGCAGAGGCTGTGAAGCAAGCTGACAGCTTCATCAAAACTGGTGCCACGGGTGCCGCAACTGAAAAGCAGCTGTTTGATTGCCTGCTGATCACCAAGGACAACGTCGCCAACTACACCGGCCCGTTCACCCTGTCGCAATAATCTGACCTTGGAGGGCGCTGGCAACGGCGCCCTCTTGCTTTTTAACATCGGCGCGGGCATCGCTACACGGACGGGGAGGCGAGAATGACCGATATGAAACCGCCCTCTGGCCTGATGGCGGATCAACTGCCCTCGGACAGCCGCCACGCCCGCCAGATCGCCCGCCGTCAGTTGATCACCGAGGCGGTGATGGCCGAAGGCTCGATGCGGATCGAGGATCTGACCGAGCGGTTCGGCATCTCGCTGATGACCGCGCACCGTGATCTGGATGAGTTGGTCGCACGCGGGTTGTTGCGCAAGGCGCGCGGGATCGTATCAGCCGCGCCCACCAGCCTGATTGAGGCCTCCGACGTTTATCGGTTTTCCCGCCAATCCGCCGAGAAAAAGGCGATTGCCGGGGCGGCGATGCAATTTGTCGAACCCGGTCAGGCGATTTTCTTCGACGATTCCACCACCGTTTTGCAGATGGTCACCCACCTGCCCGCCAAGGTGCCGCTGACCGCGATTACCAATTCACTGATCCTGATGAATGAGCTGAACGGCATCCGCGATCTGACCCTGCTGGGTCTGGGCGGGCAGTTGCACAACTGGTGCAACGCCTTCATGGGCCGGATGACCACCAACGAAATCAAACGCTTGCGGGCGGATACTTTGTTTTTGTCGATGCCTGCGATCACCGATGACATCGTGTTCCACCAATCGCCCGAGATGGTGGAAACCAAGCGCGCGATGTTTGATAGCGCCTCCAAACGCATCCTGCTGGCCGATCACACCAAGTTTGGCCGCCGCGCTTTGCACGCCTTTGCCGACCTCACCGAGTTTGATGTGGTGATCGTCGATCAGGCGACAGACGCCGCCCATGTCACCCGGATGCGCGCCAAAGGTATTAACGTGGTCATCGCTTCTGAAGCCGCGCACAGGGTCGAGGTTGACGCCGAGGTCGATTAATTTGTAACATATATTGCCGTTATAATCCCATTATGGCATGTTCACTTCATCAGAATCGCTCAAGCGATGGGGAAGCACATGACCAGCCTTTTGGGCATCGACAACGGATTGACCGTCACCAAAGCAGTGATCTTTGACGTCTCGGGCCAGCAACTCGCCGTCGCCCGCCGCCGCATCCCGCAGCTTTTGCCCGAGCCGCATCATGTCGAGCGCGATATGGAGGGCCTGTGGCACGCCACGGCCGAGGCGATTGCCGAAGCCACCCAGCTTTCGGGCCGCCCGGCGTCGGATATCGTCGCCGTCGCCGCCACCGCCCATGGGGACGGGCTGTATCTGCTCG
>CAYLYV010000023.1:0-37304 GCA_964387655.1 uncultured Cypionkella sp.
ACGGTGGCGACGTTGCCCATCTCGTCGGTCAGTTTGATCATGTCGCCTTCATAGGTGGCTTGCAGGGTGCAGCCGCCCAAGGTCGGCACCGGATGGGTGCCTTTGTCATCGGCGATCATGCCTTTCAGCGCGTCCGACATCACATCTTTGCCGACCACATGGCAGGTCAGGATTTTGACGAGCGTGTCTTTGTTTTCCGGCTTCAGCAGGGTTTCAACGGTGCCTGCGGGAAGCTTGGCGAAAGCCTCATTGGTGGGGGCGAAGACGGTGAAGGGGCCAGCGCCCGACAGGGTTTCGGCCAGACCAGCAGCGGTCACGGCGGCGACGAGGGTGGTGTGGTCTTTCGAGTTCACCGCGTTTTCAACGATGTTTTTCTCGGGGAACATCTCGGCACCACCGACCATCGGGTTTTCGGCCAGCGCCATGCCGGACGAGAGCGCCAGAAACGCGGTTGCCATTGCGGCTTTGACCATATTGGAAGCGTTCATCGTGTTACCTCTTGTTGGTTTCAGGGCAAGACAGCCTTGCCTCATGCCGAAGTAACGTAACGGGCGGCTGAGAAGTTTCAGCCGCCCGGATTTTATTTTCGATTTTTTGTGGTGTGAGAAGCGTTTCATCTGAAAGGTCTGTATTTTCAGATGTTTTTTAACGGTCCTGCGGCGAGGATCGGTCCGGTGGGTTTGCCTTCCGGTGCGCCGCCTTTGGGTTCTAGGGTGATCGCCAGCAGATAACCTGCCGCAGCTTTGGGGGCCGGGATGGTCACGGACGCTGCTATCAGCACGCCCAGGGATACCGGGGCCTTGTCGCCCTCGATGATCCACAACTCGTAATCCTTGCCCGCCTCGGCATCGGTGCCCGCCACGCGGGTCAGGGTCAGTTGATCGCCCGCGATGGCGGCGGCGTAGCGCAGCGGTGAGGCCTCGGCGGAGAGTTCGGCGGTCATGGTGGGGGAAGGTGGGGCGGGTGGCGGCAGCATGATGAAGGCTGCCACGGCAATCGCGCCTGCCGCCACTGCGCCACCGATCCACGCGAACCAGCGGCGGGGTTTGGGTGCTTGCGGGAACAGCCGGGCTTCGATCTGCGGCAACAGGTTGGGGGCTTCGACCTCGGCATACTCATCGTTCAGATCGGACAGGCGGTTTTGCCAATCATTCACCAAGGCGGCGAAGGCGGGGTCGCGCTTTAACCGCGCCTCGGCGGCGGCGCGCTCGGCCAGATCCAACGCACCCAGCACATATTCGGCGGCGAGCGCTTCGTCTTCGGGCAGATCAAGGGGAGTGCTGGTCATTGCTCCATGCACTCCTTCAGTTTGAGAAGGCTGCGGCGCAGCCAGGTGCGCATGGTGTTCAAGGGCACGTTGAACTGGGCGGCGAGGTCGAGATAGGAGGTGCCTGTGAGGTAAGCGCCCCGCAGGGCGGCGGCTTTGTCAGCCTCCAGCCTCTCAAAGCATTGGTTGATGCGCTTGGCCTCGCCTGCCGCGATCAGCCGGGTTTCGGCGCGCGGCGTGGTGTCGATCACCGCGTTCATCGCGTCTGCATCGTCGGTCTGGGTTTCACGCCGCGCGCGCAGCCGGTCAATCGCGTGGTTGCGCGCCAAGGCGATCAGCCAGGTCATGCCACGGCCTTTATCGGCTTCATACCGATTGGCCCGCAGCCATACCCTTGTGAACACCTCTTGCAACGCATCCTCCGCTTCTGCCCGGTTTCCCAAGATACGCAAGAGCACGCCCATAAGTTTCGCGGAAGCACTTGAATAGATTTGCCGGAATGCTACGCGATCTTGCGCGGCAATCTGGGAGAGCAGTTGTGCGATTGGATCATCCATAGGCTGCCAACTTAGGCGAGCCTGCGGATAGGTCAAGTGCGCCTGCGCCGACCACCTGCACCGCCCGAGCCGGAGGTGTTGAAGCTGACATGCGGCAGGGTGACGATTTTGCTGAGTTCCGGGAAAGTATCCACCGCGTTGGGGATCGCAGAGGCGTTGACGAAATGCTCCTGAAAGCGCGGCTCAATAGCGGTTTCGACCTTGTGGATCTGATGCACGGTGGTCTCGATATAATCCCGCGCGCCGACATTGCAGAGCGCGATGCGCGCGCCGGTGCCTGCGGCGTTGCCTGCGCTGATCACCTTATCCAGTGATACATCCGGGATCATGCCCAAAACCATCGCGTGTTTCGGGCTGATATGCGCGCCGAACGCGCCTGCGAGCACGACCTTTTCGACGGTTTCCACGCCCATCTCATCCATCAGCAGCTTGGCCCCGGCGTAAAGCGCCGCCTTTGCCAGTTGGATGGCGCGGATGTCGCCTTGGGTGACGGTGATCATCGGACCACCAGAGGCCGTGCCATCATGCAGCACATAGGAATGGGTGCGGCCTTCAGGGATACAGCGGGTGGTTCCGGTTTGGTCGGCGCCACCAACAAGGCCACCCTGATCGACAAGGCCCGCCATGCGCATCTCTGCGACAGCCTCGATGATGCCCGAGCCACAGATGCCGGTGATGCCGGTGGTTGCGGTAGCAGCGGCAAAGCCGGGATCGGTGGACCACAGGTCTGATCCGATCACGCGGAAGCGAGGTTCTTTGGTGATCGGGTCGATTTCGACGCGCTCAATCGCGCCGGGGGCAGCGCGCTGACCGGAGGAGATTTGCGCGCCTTCAAAGGCGGGGCCGGTGGGGGATGAGCAGGCGAGTACGCGAGTTTCATTGCCGAGCAAAAGCTCAGCATTGGTGCCGACATCGACGATCAGCACCATGTCTTTCGACTTGTTGGGTTCTTCCGACAACGCCACCGCCGCGCAATCGGCCCCAACATGGCCCGCAATGCAGGGCAGGATGTAGACGCGTGCGGCGGGGTTGACGGCCTTAATGTCCAGATCGGCGGCATCCAGCACCAGCGAGCCCGAGGTCGCCAAGGCGAAGGGGGCTTGGCCAAGTTCCACCGGATCAATCCCCAGCAGCAAATGGTGCATCACCGGGTTGCAGACAAATACAAGCTCGTAAATCGAAGCGGGATCAATCTTTGCCGAGGTTGAGACCGACTGCACAAGACCGTTCAGTGCCGTGCGCACGGCGGCCGTCATTTCGACGTCGCCACCGGGGTTCATCATGGCGTAGGACACCCGGCTCATCAGATCTTCGCCAAAGCGGATTTGTGGGTTCATCACGCCGGACGAGGCCAGAACCGAGCCGTCGCGCAAGTCGCAGAGATGGCCCGCGATGGTGGTCGATCCAATATCAATGGCAAGACCATACAACACGCCCTCATGGAAGCCGGGCCAGATATCAAGGATGCGGTGGCGGGCGTCGTGATTGCCCTTGTGCAGCGCCACGGTGACGCCCCATTTGCCCTTGCGCAAAGCCGGTTGCAGGCGGCGCAGAATTGGCAGTTCAGCCGCGACCTCGCCCACGCCCCACTGCTGTTGCAGCGCGGTCACAAGGCGCTCAAAATCCCCCGTCGGTTCGTGCATGTCAGGCTCTGCCACTTCGACGTAAAGCGCGCGGGTGGCGGGGTCCATCACGATATCGCGCTGAGAAGCCGACTTGCGGATCACCTGTTTATGCACTTGGCTTTCGGGCGGCACGTCGATCACCACATCGCCCATCACGCAGGCCTGACAACCGAGACGGCGACCGTCAATCATGCCGCGCTTGGACTTGTAGCGTTCTTCGACGCTATTCCATTCGGTCAAAGCATCCGCCTCAACCGTGACGCCATGCTTGGAGAATTCACCATAACCCGGGGTGATCTGACATTTCGAGCAAATCCCCCGCCCACCGCAAACGGAATCAAGATCAACGCCCAACTGCCGCGCTGCGGTCAGCACCGGCGTGCCATGTGCAAAGCGGCCACGCTTGCCGGAAGGCGTGAAGATGACGAGTGCGTCTTGGGTGTCTTCGGTCATATTGTCCTCGGGTCAGGCGAAACTATAGGCGATATCGGCGAAGGCGTTGGCGGCGAAAGTGTAGAACCAGCGCACTGGCTGATCGGCAGCCAACACTCCATGCACGGCATCGCCGGGAATGAAAAGAGCCACACCGGGTTTCAGACGGTGGGCGGTGCCGTTGATTTGCACATCGACCTCGCCTTCAAGGCCGAAATACAGTTCTGGCTGTGGGTGGGAGTGCAGGGCGAAGGTGTCACCGGGGGCCATGATGGCGATGCCTGCGACAAGCGTATCGGTCGCGGTAACCTCGCCAGAGATCAGGGTTTTCCAACGCACAGAGCCGCGCGCGGGATCATCCCACGTCACCTCGGGCTGGTTGGCTTGGTCGATCCTAACCGGACGTGTCATGCGACCCTCACTGTTCTGAGCCAAAGTCTAAGCCGCATCCTTGCCACATCATTGCCTGTTCGCGGCATATCAGGCGCGGTCTGCGCCGTTCAGCCAAGCAAGGATTGCGGCGCGGTCGCCATCAAGGCGCGGGGCAGGGGCGCGGACGGTGATCTCATCCAGGGTCGACATTTTGATCGGGTTGCCTGCGGCGGTAAAGCTGGGGCCGCCGGGGTTTGCTGTCACCGGCAGAACCATATGGCGGGCCAGCAGTTGCGGATCTTGCAACACTTGGCCGATGTCCTGCACCCGCCCGGTGGGCAGATGCGCGGCTTCCAGCGTGGCGATCCAATGCGCGACCGGGGCGCCCAAAGTCACCGCCTCGATCAACCGTTTCAGCAGCGCATGGTGGTCACAGCGGGCGGCATTGGTCGCAAAGCGCGGATCAGCCGCCAGCGGCAGATTGAGTGTGGTGCAGAGGGTGGCAAACATCGCGTCATTGCCCGCGGCGATCACGAAAAACCCGTCCGCCGCGCGATAGGTGGAAAACGGCGTGATGGTGGGATGCCGTGCCCCGGTGCGGCCCGGAGGCGTGCCGGTGGCGGTGGTGATGGCCACGGCGTGTTCTTGGATCGCCAGTTGCGCATCCAGCATGGCGATGTCGATTTTCGCACCTAGCCCGGTTTTCTCGCGGTCATAAAGCGCCGCCAACACGCCCTGCGCCAGAAACATCCCCGCGACGATATCGCCGATCGAGGCCCCGACGCGCACCGGCGGGCCACCTTCTTCGCCGGTGATGCTCATCACCCCGCCGCGCGCTTGCACCACCATGTCATAGGCGGGCTTGGCGGCATCGGGGCCGGTGTGGCCAAAGCCCGACACCGCGCCATAGATCAGCCGGGGATGGCTTTGGTGCAGGGTTTCATAGCCATAGCCCAAACGCTCCATAACGCCGGGGCGGTAGTTTTCCAAGATCACATCGGCCCGGGCCAGCAGGCGTTCAAACAGCGCGCGATCCTCGGCGGCCTTGAGATCCAGAGCGATCGAGGCTTTGCCCGCGTTCAGCGCGGCGAAATAGGCGCTTTCCCCTGCGATGAAGGGCGGAAACGTGCGGGTGTCATCGCCTGTGCCGGGGCGTTCCAGCTTGATCACCCGCGCGCCGAGATCGGCCAGCGTCATGCTGCAATAGGGCCCGGCGAGAACGTGGGTGAGGTCAAGAATGGTAACGCCGGAAAGCGGGGCCATGCGGCAACTCCTGTGGTTGCGCGCAGGTTAGTCGTTAAGGCCGTGCGCGCAATAGCTGCCGGGCATCACCGTGGCGATCAGGTGACGCAGGGGCGCGGGCAGGGTGGTGCCCTGCGCCTGATAGCGCCCCGAGGCGAGGCCACCATCGAACTTCGCCCGCCAATCCACCGTCAGATAGGGCGGCTGCAGGCGGGGCAGCGACAGCGGGTTGGCAGAGGGGATTTCACCGGTCAGAAAGCCCGCAACGCCGTGCAGCAGCGCCTGATCCTCGGCGGGGTTGGCCCACCAATGATAGCTGCGCAGATTTTGGAACCCGAGGCCCTTGGTGGCAATGGTGTTGATCTGACGATCTTCCAGCCGCATCGCGCAGTAGATCACCGCATCCGGGTTGGCATTGGGCACAAGCTGCACAATGATGCTCTGCGCCGGGGCGGGCGTTGCGAGGGCAAGTGCGATGAGCACGGCCCCGGTCTGCATGGCTAATCGGTTTTGAACTGTTTGGCCAATTTCAACCCCTGTCCTTGATAGTTCGAGGCGATCTCTCGACCATACAGTGTTTCGGGTCGTTCCGCCATTTTTTCATACACCAAGCGCCCGACGATCTGGCCGTGTTCCAGCACGAAGGGGGCCTCATGGCAGCGCACTTCCAGCACGCCCCGGCTGCCCGCACCGCCCGCTTCGGCATGGCCGAAACCGGGATCAAAGAAGCCCGCGTAGTGGACGCGGAATTCGCCGACCATGGCAAGGAACGGGGCCATTTCGGCGGCGTAATCGGGGGGGATGGTGACGGCTTCGCGGCTGACCAGAATATAGAACGCGCCGGGATCAAGGATGATGCGACCATTCTGCGAGTGGATTTCCTCCCAAAACTCCGGTGCGGGGTAGTGGCCGATTTTATCGAGATCAACGACGCCAGTATGGGGTTTGGCGCGGTAACCGACCAGATCGCCTTTGGCGGGTTTCAGATCGACTGAGAAGCCGAGGCCTTCGGAGATCAAGGCTTCGCCTGACACAAGCGGTTCTTTGGCGTTCAGATCGGTCAGTTCCGCATCAGACAGCACGGCTTGGCCTTGGCGGAAGCGGATCTGGTTCAGGCGTTGGCCTGCCCGGACGAGCACCGAGAACGACTTCGGGCAGACCTCGGCATAGAGCGGGCCATGGTAGCCTTCGGCGATGCGGTCAAACTCGGTGCCGCCGTCGGTGATCAGCCTTGTCAGCAAATCGAGCCGCCCGGTGGAGGATTTGGCATTGGCGACGGCGGTGATGCCTTGCGGCAGGGCGAGGCTTTCCATCAAGGGCACGACATAGACGCAGCCCTTTTCCAGCACCGCGCCTTCGGTCAGATCAATCCGGTGCATCTCAAATTCGGCAATGCGGTCGGCGGCGCGGCGGCCCTTGCCGATCAGGAACGAGGCGCGGACGCGGTAGGCGGTGGTGCCCAAGCGCAGATCGAGGCTGGCGGGTTGGATTTGTTCGGGAATGATCGCGGGGCTGGCGGTGATGGCCCCCAAGGCGATCAGGCCGCGTAAGCTTTGGGCTGGCAAAACGCCGGGTTGGCTCATCTTCAAATCCTCTAAACGAAAACGCCCGCGCTGCTGGTTGGCAGGCGGGCGTTTTTCGATTTGGTCGGGCCAGAGAGATTCGAACTCTCGACCTTCCGCCCCCCAGACGGACGCGCTAACCAGGCTGCGCTATGGCCCGACACGCGGTCTTCATACTGATATTCCGGGCGGGAGCAAGCAGGAAAGCGCAAGGCGATCAATGCTATGTTGTGGGGTAGCGCGGGGCCGCCCGCAAACGCGCGCGCAACGACAGCAGACGGGCGCGCAAGACGTGCAGATCGGTCTGCCGGTCCGCCAAGGCGTGCGGGGGCAGGGCGCGCAGGCGTTGGATCAATGGGGCATCGGCGAGCCACAGCGGCGGCCTGGCCGTGGTGGGTGATTCTGCCGCGTCTTCAACGGCATCGACCGTAACGCTTGTCGTCACCAGCGGCACAATCTCAGCGCTTTCGGGCTCGACCTCAAGCAGTTCAGCTTCTTCCGCATCGCCCGCATCCCCGACCAAGTCGGCGAAGTTAAAGCCGGGCTCGGGTTCTGATTTCGGCTCGCTGCGGCGCAGGGCGGTTTCCAGCGCCACGATGGTGGCGGTCTTGGCCTTTTCAGGCGGCAGATCGACTTCGTCGCGTGCGCCAAAATTCGACGCCAGCGCCGCTTCCAACGCGGCTTCGGCATCCATGTCGATATCGTCTGGCACAGGCTGGCCGGACAGGCCCGCCACATGCCGCACACCCTGTTCGCGCAGGATTTTCTGCACACCGCGAATGGTCAGGCCTTCGTCATGCAGCAGCCGTTTGATGCCGGTCAGCAAAGCCACATCGGCAGGGCGATAATAGCGCCGCCCGCCCGCCCGTTTGACCGGGCGGATCTGAGGAAAACGGCTTTCCCAGAACCGCAGCACATGCGCTGGGGTTTCAAGGTCATCGGCCACCTCGGAAATGGTGCGGAAGGCGTCTGGCGACTTTTCCACCCGCTACAATCCTTACTTCTTGCCAGCCGCCACGCGGTCTTTCATCAGATGCGAGGGCCGGAAGGTCAAAACGCGACGCGGCGAGATCGGAACCTCATCGCCGGTTTTCGGATTGCGGCCGACGCGGGCCGTTTTGTCGCGCACCGAGAAGGTGCCGAAAGACGAGATTTTCACCGTCTCACCGGATGCCAAAGAATCCGACATATGTTGCAGCACCGCTTCGACCAGTTCAGACGATTCGTTGCGGCTGAGGCCGACTTCGTGGAACACGGCTTCGGAAAGGTCCATCCGCGTCAGAGTCTTTTCGCTCATCTTCATACTCCCCCGAGATTATCGGAGAAGGATGCGTCGGATAAAATTGCGAGTCAATAACAGTGACTTGGCGGATGTTCTTAAAAGCAGATTTCAGCGCGTTACCAGCGCAGAACCACCGAGCCCCAAGCCAAACCGCCGCCGATTGCTTCTGTCACCAGCAGATCACCCGTCTTGATCTGGCCGCGCGCCTTGCCAACCGACAGTGCGAGGGGAATCGATGCCGCCGAGGTGTTGCCGTGATCCTGCACGGTGACGACCACATGATCCATGCCAAGTTGCATGCGTTTGGCGGTGGCTTCGATGATGCGGATATTGGCCTGATGCGGCACCAGCCAGTCGACATCATCGCCCGTCATACCGATCTTCGCCAAAGAGGCATGCGCGGTTTCGGCCAGCTTTTCGACGGCGTGGCGGAAAACCTCTTTGCCTTCCATCCGCAGATGGCCGGTGGTGCCGGTCGAGCTGCCGCCATCGACGTAAAGCAGATTGCCATAGCGGCCATCCGAATTCAGATCGGTGGCGAGGATGCCGCGATCGGCGTTCTCCCCCGTGCCCTCGGCGGCTTCCAGCACCAGCGCGCCTGCGCCATCGCCGAACAAGACGCAGGTGGTGCGATCTTTCCAATCCATCAGGCGACTGAAGGTTTCCGCGCCGATCACCAGCACGCGTTTGGCTTGCCCGGTCAGGATCAAGGCATTGGCATTGGTCAAAGCAAACACGAAACCCGCGCAGACCGCTTGCACATCAAAGGCAAAGCCGCGCGTCATGCCGATATTGGCTTGGATCATGGTGGCGCAGGACGGAAAGGTGAAATCGGCGGTCGATGTGGCGACGATGATCGCATCAATATCTGCGGCTTGCAGGCCTGCATCGGCCAAAGCGGCAACAGCCGCGCGTGTGCCCAGATCGGCGGTCGTTTGACCCTCGGCTGCGTAATGCCTGCGCTCAATCCCCGAGCGGGTCCTGATCCATTCGTCGGTGGTTTCCACCAAAGCTTCAAGGTCTGCGTTCGGCACGATCCGGTCGGGCAGGTAATGCCCAACGCCCTTTACAACGGCGCGTATTGTCATTCGTTGGACTTTGCCTCCGCCCCATCTGCGCCGATCTCAGCGACGGCATCCTGCCCCGCGCGCCCGGTGGATGCAACCCGTGCCGCAAGCCGTTCCAGAAAGCCCGCGCTGGACAACTGATAGGCGAGGGTGATCGCCGCCGCGACCCCGGTTTCATCGGCAGAGCCGTGCGATTTGATCACGGTGCCGTTCAGGCCCAGAAAAATCCCGCCATTGACGCGGCGCGGGTCCATCCGACGTTGCAGGCGTTTCAGCGAATTCCGCGCCAGAAGGGCTGCGAATTTCGACAGGATGCCGGCGTTGAACGCCTCTTTCATAAAGTCGGAAATCAGCTTGGCGGTGCCTTCGGCGGTTTTCAGGCCGATATTTCCGGGGAACCCATCGGTGACGTTAACATCCCCGCGTTCGGACGGCAGATCGCCGCCTTCGACAAAACCGATATCCTCATGGCCGCCCGCTTCGGCGGCGACGGCCAACTGATCGTTGGCCTCTTTCAACTCGGCGCGGCCTTTGTGTTCTTCGGTGCCGACGTTCAGCAGGCCAACGCGGGGACGGGTCAGTTTCATGCCGTTGCGAGCATAAGAGGCCCCCATCGCAGCGTATTGCAGCAAATCGGCGGCCTCGGCCTTAATATCCGCGCCGACATCCAGCATCACATTAAAGCCGCCGGGATTGCGCGAGGGCCACATGCAGGCGATGGCCGGGCGGTTCACACCCGGCAGCTTGCGCAGGCGGATCATCGACACCGCCATCAGCGCGCCAGTGTTGCCGCAGCTGACCGCCACCGTCGCCTCGCCGTTCTTCACCGCATCAATGCACGACCACATCGAGGTGCCCTGACCATTGCGCATCACTTGGCTTGGTTTATCATTCATCGTCACCACACGGTCGGTGTGACGCAATGTGACGCGAGAGGTCAATTCAGGATGGCGCGCGAGCAACGGCGACAGCACGGCAGAATCACCGTGCAACAGAAAGCCGGCATCCGGCAGCTGCGCGGCAGACAGCACGAGACCGGCGACAACAGCCCCCGGTCCGCGATCTGATCCCATCGCATCAACAGAAATGACGATGCCGCTTGCACCAAGGCCCGGTCCGCTTAGGTCAGACGGAGTTTCTGATCCGGTTTCCACGGGGCGCAAGCAGGGCTAAGGGCGGCTTACGCCGCGTCCTCGTCTACTTCCACGGCTTTGGTGGCGACAACTTCGCGCGCATCGTAATGGCCGCAGGACGGGCAAACGTGGTGCGGGCGCTTCAACTCGCCGCAGTTGGTGCAATCTTGCGGGTTGCCAGCAACCAATGCGTCATGCGAGCGACGCATGTTGCGCTTGGAGCTGGTGGTGCGGTTCTGCGGGACAGCCATGTCACGACCTCGGATAGTGGGGGACAGGCCCCGGATTTTAGTTTGATTTCAGAGCCTTATTACACATAGAACGGGCGCGCAACAAAGCTCTCAATGAGGCGCGGAACATAGTCAGATTCCCGCCACGCGCAAGCCCCTTTCTGCACAGGGGTGTGGATCGGGCTAAACCTTGGATTAAGCCTCTGGCTCCTCTGGCTTTTTCAGCTTGTCGGCCAGTGCGGCCAATCCGGCGAAAGGCTTCAGATCCGCCGATTGCAAAGGGGCCACGCCGGGGGCGGCAAAGGCGGCCTCGGTGAATTCAGCACCACGCGCGCGGGGATATAAGGGCAGGGCAAGCGCCAAGGCTTCAATCGCCACGGCGGCGATGTCGATGATTTCCGGCAAAGCCTCGACATCATCCTCGGGAATTTCCAGCTCATCCGCATCGGGTTGGGCGTAGTCATAGGCATAACGCCGCTCGGTGCTGTCGGCCAAACGGCTGCGCACCGGGGCGAGGGTCACGGAACAGGGCTGGATCACCAGCGCGGTCAGATCGGCGCGCAGCATCACATCGGCACGGCCCAACGGGGTCAATTCGCCCTTAAAGCTGAACTCTGGCAGATCAATCAGATCCAGCGCGGCGGCAATCTGACGGCGGGCGGCCTCATCCGGAGCAAAGGTAAACCGCAGGGCCTTGCGCCCCGACACCAAAGCCGAGCGGTAGGGTTGGCTGGGCAAGCCCGGGTTGGCGGCACTGGCATCGGTCATCGAGATTTCCCCTATCGTGGTCGGTCCAAGTCTATCCCATATCATTTCGCGGGATAATCCGGTGTTTTCGATCGCATCCGCGTTCCATTCTTGAACAGAGCCGCGTCCTTCTGTAAGCCAAAAGCAACGGGCCTTGGCAACCGTTGCCTTTTCCCTGCGATACTGGCCCGATCAGGCTGGCGCAAGAGCGGCTGGGGCATCGGTGCGGGCAAGACCACGAGGATGAGGGCAGGAATGGCGCAGCTTTTCGGTAAATCGGCTCGGATCGCCTCTGGCGGCCCACTTCGCGCTTGGGTGATCGGCCTGACACTGGTGGTGATCGCCGCCTGCGCGCCCATCACCCGGGATCACGGCTATATCCCGACCGATGAAGAACTGGCGCTGATCACCGTGGCGAAAGACACCCGCGAATCTGTGGCGACCAAGATCGGACGGCCCTCGGCCTCGGGCCTGCTGAATGATGTCGGCTGGTATTATGTTGAAAGCCGCTTCAAGACCATCGGCGCGCTGCCACCAAAAGAGATCGACCGCGAGGTGGTGGCGATCAGCTTCACCGAGGCCGGTGTGGTGGAGAATATTGAGCGTTTCGGGCTTGAGAAAGGTCAGATCGTGCCGCTGTCGCGCCGCGTCACCAAAGACAACGTCAAAGCCGCCGGGATTCTGCAACAGCTGTTCGGCAACGTTGGTGGCCTGACGGCGGATCAACTGCTGAAATAAATCTGCTTTGCCCGTGCCATCGCTGGGATGCGGGCGGGCTTGCCACCTAAGCCACCGCATTTTCCGAGGTGCCCCATGCTTGCGCTGGTCAGAGGCAAATATCGCGCCCGCCTTGCCTCGGATGCGGCGGATCTCGCCCGCGCGCAAAGCCTGCGCCACCGCAGCTTTCTGGCACAACGTGGCATCGCCCAAGGTCCGGGCCGCGACGCGGATGGGTTTGATTCGCTGTGTCAGCATATGCTGGTGGAAGATCGGACCAGCGGCGCCTTGGTGTGCTGCTATCGTCTGATGTCGTTTGGCGCCACGCAATCGCTGGCCACCAGCTATGCGGCGCAGGTCTACGGGCTGGACGCATTGGATGCTTTCCCCGGTGCGAAACTGGAACTCGGTCGCTTCTGTCTTGATCCCGATTGGCATGACCCGGATATTCTGCGCTTGGCTTGGGGGGCGATGACGCAGATTGTGGATGCAGAGCAGGTCAGCCTGCTGTTTGGCTGCTCGTCGTTTGAGGGCGCGGATTGGCAGCCCCATGCCAAAGCCTTGGCCCTGCTGCGCGGCCACCTTGCGTCTGCGCCGTGGTGGCCAACTGAGAAAGCGCCCGAGGTGTTCCGCTTTGCCGAAGCGCTGCGCGATACGCCCTTCGATCTGCGCGAGGCGCTGCAAAGCCTGCCGCCGCTGCTGCGCACCTATCTGGCGATGGCGGGCTGGGTCAGCGATCACGCGGTCATCGACCGGCAGTTGGACACGCTGCATGTGTTCACCGCCGTCGAGATCGCGAAAATTCCCCCGGCCCGCGTGCGGGCTTTGCGCGCTATTGCTGAATAGGTATGCCCGCGCTTTGGTGCCATCGCCGATTGACGCCGCCTAAAAGGTGCCCTAGCAGGCGGGCATGGCACGCGCACCCCTTCTCCAGCTTTCTGGCATCTCGCTGACTTTCGGCGGCAATCCCGTTTTTGACGAGCTTGATCTCGTTGTCCAACCTGGTGACCGGGTGGCGCTGGTTGGCCGCAATGGTTCGGGCAAATCCACCTTGATGAAGGTGATGGCGGGGCTTGTGGAACCCGATCGCGGCATCCGCGTCGTCCCCCCCGGCGTGCATGTCGGCTATATGGAGCAAGACCCGGACCTGTCAGGCTTTGAAACCTTGGGCGATTATGCGGCCTCCAAACTGCCCGAGGGCGAAGAATATAAAGTGGCGATGGTCGCCGAAGGGCTGAAGTTCAACCCCGAGACGCCGGTATCCACCGCATCGGGGGGTGAGCGTCGCCGGGCCGCTTTGGCCAAGCTGATGGCCGAAGCGCCGGAACTGATGCTGCTGGACGAGCCGACCAACCACCTCGACATTCAAGCTATTGAATGGCTTGAGGAAGAACTCAAAGGCACCCGCACCGCTTTCGTGCTGATCAGCCACGACCGCGCGTTTCTGCGCGCTCTGACGCGGGCGACCCTGTGGATTGATCGCGGCCAGATCAAGCGCCGCGAGGCGGGTTTTGACGGCTTTGAAGAATGGCGCGAAACGGTTTGGGCCGAAGAAGATGACGCCCGCCACAAGCTGGATCGCAAGATCAAGGCCGAGGCGAAATGGGCGGTTGAGGGTATTTCTGCCCGGCGCAAACGCAACCAAGGCCGGGTGCGCGCACTTGCGGCTTTGCGTGATGAACGCAGCTCGCAAATTCGCCGCCAAGGCACGGCGCAGTTGGAACTGGATTCGGGCACCCAATCCGGCAAGCGGGTGATCGAGGCGAAGGGGATTTCGAAAATCTTCGGCGACAAGACCATCGTGCAGGGCTTCGATCTGCGGGTGCAGCGCGGCGACCGCGTGGCGTTTGTCGGCCCCAATGGCGTCGGAAAAACCACACTGCTCAAGATGTTGACCGGCGAAATTGAACCAGATTCCGGCACGGTGCAACTTGGCACCAATCTGGAAATCGCGGTGTTTGACCAAGCCCGCGCGCGGCTCGACCCCAATGCGACTCTGTGGGACAGCCTGACCAATGATCCCTTGATGGCTGTCTCTGGCAGTTCCGATCAGGTCATGGTGCGCGGCAACCCCAAGCATGTCGTGGCGTATCTGAAAGACTTCCTGTTCGACGAGGCGCAAGCCCGCGCCCCGGTTCGCTCGCTGTCGGGTGGCGAAAAGGCGCGGCTGTTGCTGGCCAAGCTGATGGCGCTGCCATCGAACCTGTTGATCATGGACGAACCGACCAACGATCTTGATGTGGAAACGCTTGATTTGCTGCAAGACATCCTCGGTGATTACGACGGCACCGTGCTGCTGGTCAGCCACGACCGCGATTTCATCGACCGCATCGCCACTTCGACCGTGGCGCTGGAAGGCCGGGGCCGGGCTTCGGTTTATCCCGGCGGGTGGACGGATTACCAGAATCAGCGCGTGGTCTCTGGTGGCACATTGACCGCAGATAATTCTGCAAAATCGGGTGGTTCTGGCACGCAAGCGAAGTCCGATGCGAAGAAGACCGAAGGCCTGACCTTCACCGAACGCAAACGGCTGGAGGCTTTGCCCGCGTTGATCGAAAAGCTGGAAGCCGAGATTGGCAAGGTGTCAGACCTGTTGTCCGATCCGGTGATGTTCACCAAAGAGCCAGTCAAATTCCGCAAAGCAGGAGAGGCGTTGTCGGAACGCCAAGCGCAACTGTCCGCCGCCGAAGCCGAATGGCTGGCACTGGCCGAACGCGCCTAATAACAATCAGCGGCGGCGACGGGGTACATTAAAAACGCCCGATCATCGCCGCTGGTGCCTGAAACGGTGAGAAAATCCTGCGTGCCCTCAAAGCTCATGCCGCCGGGATCGACCTTCAGCAACAACGCGCCGCCGTCGCGCAGCACCAAATTGAACGCCCCTGCATCGCCCTCCATGCCGCAAGACAGCCCTGCGGCGTCAGGCTCACAATAAGCGCTGCCGCTGTAACTCTCTGATCCGGAACGCAAGTTCACCGAAATATCCACCACCAATGAGCTGCTGACAACTTGCCCCTCCGCAGGCGTCAGCGCGATAGCGGAGATGCGTTGCTGGGGATGCTCTGCCAGATGCATGGCATCGTAGTGGCGCTGGAAGCACGCGGCTTCGGGCGGAAACATCGCAATCGCCCCGGTTTGGGCCTGTAGCGGCAACGGCAAAAGCATCAAAAGCAGGACACGAATCATCCTATGTTCCCATCAATTCCGCCACAATCTGCGGGATCATCATGACATCCGCGCGCGTGCAGTCAAACTGGCCAACCTGCACCCGGATCACATAGCGGCCTTCATGCCGGGTCTGGGTCAGATAAATCCGGCCATCTTCATTGATGCGGTTCAGCAGGGTTTCGGTTTGCGCATCGTCAGGCAGGGCAAAAGTGTAAAGAGACAGAATGGGTTGCGTGATGATCTTCACGTTAGGAATAGCTGCTAAAGCCTGAGCCGATTCTTGCGCCCATTCCACATGATTGCGAATCCGCGCCCGCAGCCCCTGCAGTCCATAAGCCCGCAACGTAAACCACAGCTTCAAGGCCCGAAACCGCCGCCCCAAAGGCACCGTCCATTCGTTGAAGTTCACGATCTCCTCCCGCCCCGCCGTTTCCAGATAGGTCGGACGTAGGCCCAGCGTTTTCACTTGTGGGCCCGGATCGCGCAGAAACTGGATCGCGCAGTCAAACTGCACGCCAAGCCATTTGTGTGGGTTAAACACAATGGAATCAGCGCCTTCCACGCCGTCCCATAGTCCGCGAAACTCCGGGCAAATCATCGCCGACCCCGCCCAGGCCGCATCGACATGCACCGGCAGATCGTGCGCCTTGGCGACAGAAATACACGCCGCAATCTGGTCAAACGCCCCAATCGAAGTACCACCTGCGCACAGAACCACCCCCGCCGGAACCATCCCCGCCGCCATATCCGCCGCAATCGCCGCCCCTAAAGCCTCTGGCCGCATCGAAAAGCTGGCATCGGTCGGGATCTTCACCAGATTATCCTGCCCGATCCCCGCCACCCGAATGGCCTTATCCACCGAGGAATGCGTCTGGGCCGAGGCATAAATCCGCAGAACTTTACCATTCATCCCCTTGATATTGCCCTGAAACTCCGTTGCCTGCTCGCGCATCGTCAGCACCGCCGACAAAGTCGCCGTCGTTGCCGAATCGTGGATGGTGCCGACAAACCCCTCGGGCAGCCCCAAGGCGTCGCGCAGCCAGCCGACCATCACCTGCTCAATCTCGGTCGCCGCGGGAGAGGTCTGCCACAACATGCCCTGACAGGCCATCGCATTGGCCAGTTGCTCGGCCAGCATCGACGCTGGCGAGGCATTGGCCGGAAAATACGCGAAAAACCGCGGATGCTGCCAATGCGTCATCCCCCCCGGCACGATCCGCTCAAAATCGGCGAAGATCGCCGCCATCGGTTCCGGCGCATCCGGGGCCACCGCAGGCAGTTGCGCCGCAATCGCCCCCGGCGTCAGATCCGCCCGCACCGGGCGATCCCGCAACCCCTTATGATAATCCGTCGCCCAATCGGCCGCGCGTTTTGACCAATGGTTCAGATCGTCATGGTTCATCTTTGTCCCCCGGTTTTTTAAATCTTAACATGTGAACGAATGCGCGCAACCAAAACCCCCTTGGCGGCAGACAAATTCAACGCTATCACATCGGCATGAACACGATGGGCATCATCATTTGCTGCATTACCTGCTGACTTCAAGTCACGCGGGCCATCACCTCATTCCCTCAACAGGATCAAGCTGATAGACCCGCCGCAGGCAAATGCGAGCGCTAGGGGCGAGGGTTGCGATGATCAAACTGCACAACACCAAGACGCGGGCGAAGGAAATCTTCACCCCGATTGATGATAAAAACGTGCGGATGTACGTCTGCGGCCCGACGGTCTATGACCGCGCCCATCTCGGCAATGGCCGCCCGGTGGTGGTGTTCGATGTGCTCTACCGCCTGCTCCGCCATGTCTATGGGCCCGATCACGTCACCTATGTGCGCAATTTCACCGATGTCGATGACAAGATCAACGCCACCGCTTTGGCCCGCCAACAGGCCGGCGACCCGCGCCCGCTGGAAGCTCTGATCCGCGAGCGTACCGAAGAAACCATCCGCTGGTATCACGAGGATATGGATGCCTTGGGCGCGCTGCGGCCCAATCATGAGCCGCGCGCGACGGAATACATCGGGCCGATGGTGGCGATGATTGCAGATCTGATCGCCAAGGGCCACGCCTATGCCATTGAAGGTCATGTGCTTTTCCGCGTGCGGTCCTACAAAAACTACGGCGCGCTCTCGGGCCGCTCGATCGACGACATGATCGCCGGCGCGCGGGTCGAGGTCGCGCCCTATAAAGAAGACCCGATGGATTTCGTGCTGTGGAAGCCGTCCTCGGGCGATGAACCCGGCTGGGACAGCCCTTGGGGCCGGGGCCGTCCGGGTTGGCATATCGAATGTTCCGCGATGAGTTATGAGTTGCTCGGCGCGTCTTTCGACATTCACGGCGGCGGGTTGGATTTGCAATTCCCCCATCACGAAAACGAAATCGCCCAAAGCTGCTGCGCCCATCCCGAAGCGAGTTTTGCGCGGGTCTGGATGCATAATGAGATGCTGCAGGTCGAGGGCAAGAAGATGTCCAAGAGCCTGGGGAATTTCTTTACGGTGCGGGATTTGCTGGATCAGGGCTATCCGGGCGAGGTGATCCGCATGGTGTATTTGGGCACGCATTACGGCAAGCCGATGGACTGGACGAAGGAGAAGGCGGATGAAGTCCGATACATTTTGTATAAGTGGCGTCAAACAACCTTCAATCTTGACGCTAAAGAAGTACCAGCCGAGATTGTTAACGCTCTGTCGGATGACTTGAATACCGCTGGCGCAATCGCTGCTCTACATTTGTTTGCACGAACAGGACGCCTTCAAGACTTGCGTTCAGGAGCAGAATTTTTGGGACTTCTTGATCCAGCAAATGACGGAGATTTCGACGTTAAAGGTCAAGCAATTCATAATACTAAAATTGACGCGCTGATTGCTCAACGGTCAGAGGCAAAAGCGGCACGCAATTTCGCTAGGGCTGACGAGATTCGCGATCTCTTGGTCGATATGGGCGTCGTAATTGCAGACGGAACTAAGGGTACCAGCTGGACTCTTGGTCCAAATTGGTCGCCTGAAAAACTCGAGTCCCTCAAATGACCCGCGAGCGTCTTTACTTATTCGACACCACCCTGCGCGATGGCCAGCAGACTCAGGGCGTGCAGTTCTCCACCGCTGAAAAACGCCAGATTGCCACGGCGCTCGATGCCTTAGGGGTGGATTATATCGAAGGTGGTTGGCCGGGGGCGAACCCGACCGACTCGGAGTTTTTCGCCAATGCGCCGAAAACCCGCGCCACCATGACGGCGTTTGGCATGACCAAGCGGGTCGGGCGCTCGGCGGAGAATGACGATGTGCTGGCGGCGGTGCTGGATGCGGGCACGCCTGCGGTCTGTCTGGTTGGCAAGACCCATGAATTTCATGTGACAACCGCCCTTGGTGTTTCCCTGGAGGAAAACCGAGACGCGATTGCAGCCTCATTCAAACACGTCACCGCCAAAGGCCGCGAGGCTTTGTTTGACGCCGAACATTTCTTTGACGGCTACCGCGCCAACCCGGAATATGCGCTGTCTTGCCTGAAAACCGCGCTGGATGCAGGCGCGCGCTGGATCGTTCTCTGCGACACCAACGGCGGCACTCTGCCTTCGGAAGTCGGGCGCGTGGTGGCCGAGGTGATCGCCGCAGGCATCCCCGGTGGTCGCCTCGGCATCCATTGCCACGACGATACTGGCAACGCTGTGGCCAATTCTCTGGCGGCGGTAGAGGCGGGTGCGCGGCAGATTCAAGGCACGCTGAACGGCTTGGGAGAGCGCTGCGGCAACGCCAATCTGGTGACGCTGATCCCAACATTGCTGCTGAAAGAACCCTTCGCCAGTCAGGTTCAATGCGGTGTCTCGCAGCAGGCTTTGGCAGGACTTGTACGTTTGTCCCGTATGCTGGATGATATCCTGAACCGTGTGCCGCCGCGCGCCGCGCCCTATGTCGGTGCCAGCGCTTTCGCCCATAAGGCGGGCTTGCACGCCAGCGCAATTCTAAAAAACCCAAGCACTTACGAACATATCTCGCCAGAACTGGTCGGCAACGAACGCATCATCCCGATGTCGAACCAAGCCGGGCAATCCAACCTGCGCGCCCGTCTGATCTCGGCGGGCATTGAGGTCGCTGCCGGCGATCCCCGGCTGGGCCGTATTCTGGAAATCATCAAGGAGCGCGAGGATCAGGGTTATGCTTACGACTCTGCCCAAGCCAGTTTTGAGTTGGTGGCGCGCAAGGAACTCGGCCTGTTGCCGCAGTTCTTCGAGGTCAAACGCTATCGGGTGACTGTGGAGCGGCGGAAGAACAAATACGACCGCATGGTCAGCCTGTCCGAGGCCGTGGTGGTGGTGAAAATCGGCGATCAAAAGATGCTGTCGGTCAGCGAAAGCATGGATGAAACCGGCACCGATCGCGGCCCGGTGAACGCGTTGTCGAAGGCCTTGGCGAAGGATCTAGGCCCCTATCAGGGCGTGATTGACGACCTGCGGCTGGTCGATTTCAAGGTCCGCATCACCCAAGGCGGCACCGAGGCGGTGACTCGGGTGATTATTGACAGTGAAGACAGCCAAGGCCGCCGCTGGTCCACCGTGGGCGTCTCGGCCAACATCGTGGACGCCAGTTTTGAGGCGCTTCTGGATGCGATCAACTGGAAGTTGATCCGCGATATCGGGGCCCCGGTGTGAGCCTGCAAGCCTGCGCTGATCTGGTGGAGCGCGGCGACCCGGATCGCTTCGCGGCGGTGATGGCGGCTCCGGCCCCCCTCAGGGCGCGGCTGTGGCCGCTGTATGCGTTCAATCTGGAGATCGCGCGGGCGCCTTGGGTGACGAAAGAGCCGATGATCGCCGAGATGCGGCTGCAATGGTGGCGGGACGTGGTGGCGGAGCCCACCCCTCGGGCGCATGAGGTGGCGGGGCCGCTGCACGATCTGATCGGCGCGGCGGGGCTGGATCTGGGCGTGCTGGACCTCATGGCGGCGGCGCGGGTTTGGGATGTGTATTCGGAACCGTTTGAGGATCAAGCGGCGTTTGATTTGTATCTCGACGAGACTTCGGGCGGGTTGATGTGGCTGGCGGCGCGGGCTTGTGGGGCGGGGGATCAGGCTGAGGACACCGTGCGGGCCTATGGCTGGGCTGCGGGATTGGCGGCCTATTTGCGGGCGGTTCCCGTGCTGGAAGACCGCGGGCGGCGGCCTTTGGTGGATGGGCGGCCGGGGGCGGTGCGGGATTTGGCGGCGCGCGGGTTGGAGAAGATTTCCGCGGCGCGGAGGGGGCGGGGGTTGGTCGGCAAGGCCGCCCCGGCGCTGCTGGCGGGGTGGCAGGCGGAGGCCTTGCTTGCCCAAGTTATGGCCGATCCGATGGTGGTGGCTGAGGGGCGCATGGGGCTTTCGGAGTTTGGCCGCAGAGGGCGGTTGCTGTGGCAGGCATTCTCTGGGCGCTGGTGAGTGTCCACGCGTGGACAGGGGTTCAGAGACGATAAATCAAGGGCTTAGCATAGCCTAGGTAAGGTTTTGTTAAGACTTGCCTGCAAGGTCGAATGCATAACGCAACCCGGAAACCGGGGCAGGCTCAAAGCCCTGTGCCAGATAAAACGCCTTGGCGATGTCATTGCCCGGCAAGGTCGACACCGTCACATAGCTTGCGGTTTTGCTGCGGGCGTAGTCGAGGCTGGCGGCCAGCAGAGCCTTGCCAATACCGTCACCACGCGCATCCGTACAAACGTACAGGTGGTGCAAATCCATTCCGCGCTGGCCGTATTGCACGCGTGCCAACTGTGTGAGCGCAGCATAGCCGAGCAGGCGGCGGCCCGCCTGAAACACCAAGGCGTGTAGCCAGGGTGCGGGGCCAAAGAGGTCGCGTTGCAGGTGGGCCACCGTCGCCGTCGCGATGTCGCCGTGATACTCGGCCAAGGCGTGAACCATCTTGCACAGCTGCGGCAGATCGGCGGGGATGGCGGGGCGGATCATCGCCTAACGCGTCTCTTTTGGCCGCAACGCCAGCCAGATCAGCGCACCGCCCGCCAACACCAGAAACGGCAGCATGGCCATGTTCACCGCTTGCCAGCCCGCTTGCACCGAACTGCCCGAGCAATTCATCAGCCCGCCCGAGGAGAAGCTCGCCATGGTGACGCCGCCGAACACGATCAGGTCGTTCATGCCCTGCATCCGGCCACGCTCGGCGGGGGTGATCAAGGTGGTCAGCATGGTGGTGGCCCCGATGAAGGCGAAGTTCCAGCCGAAACCCAGCAGCATCAGGGCGGCGAAGAAGTTGAACAGATCGACCCCGGCCATCGCGACCGCTCCGGCGGCGGCGAGAATGATCAGGCCTACGGCCATCACCCGCTGGGTGCCGAAGCGGGCGATGATATGGCCGGTGACGAAGGACGGCGCATACATCGCCAGAACATGACCCATCACCACATTGGCGGCGTCGGATTTCGCATAGCCACAGCCGACGACGGCAAGCGGTGATGAGGTCATCACCAGGTTCATCAAGGCGTAGGACACGGTGGCGACAATCACCGCGACGGCAATGGCAGGGGTGCGGATCAAGGCGCTCCGGCTGCGGCCTTGGTCAGAGCCATGGATCGCGGCAACTGGTTTGGGGATTTTAAGGAGGGCGAACAGGAAAACGCCAAAGAAATTCAACGCGATGACGGTGAGATAAGTGCCAAGGAAGGGCACGACCATGGCGTCATTGGTCAGCTTCACCAGCTCTGGCCCGACGATGGCGGACAAGAGACCGCCAGCCATCACCCAAGAGATGGCCTTGGGGCGGAAGGCGTCTGAGGCGGTATCGGCGGCGGCAAAGCGGTAAAACCCCTGCGCCGACATATAGATGCCCGAGAACAGCCCGCCTAAGATGAACAAAGCGAAGGAGCTGTAGAGCAACCCGGCGGCGCTGATCGCCGCGCCCAAGGTGCCGCCCAAGGTGCCGACGATGAAGCCCGCGCGGCGGCCATAGCGCGCCATGAAAGCGGAAATCGGTGTCGCGGTCAGCATCGAGCCGATCACCATGGCCGAAATCGGCAGGGTCGCCCAGCACGGGTTGGGGGCGAGGCTTTGGCCCGCCAAACCGGCAATGATGAACATCATCGGCAGTTGCGCGCCAAGGACGGCTTGGGAAGCAACGAGCACGAAGACGTTGCGGCGGGCGAGGCTGTCTTGATCTGTCATCATGTGCCATCGGTAGGCATGGGTTTTGGCGGGGGCAAGGGAGATTCGCTCTGGCCTTATGAATTGCGTGGGCTGGAGGGGTGATGGTCGGGCGGATTATTCAGAGTTTGGATTGTGTGGCAGAGGGCGCGGCTTGGCTGAGCGCCTCGGATGCGCGGTTTGCCGAGGCTTTGGCTTTGGTGGGGGATTTGCCGCTGCGGCGTCATGATGATGGCTTCACGGCGTTGCTGGATGCGATTGTCGGGCAGCAGGTGTCTGTGGCCTCGGCCAATGCAATCTGGGCACGGATGGAAGCGGCGGGGGTGGTGGATCAGGAGGGCGTGCTGGCGGCTACGGATGAGGATTTGCGCAGCGTGGGGCTGTCGCGGCAGAAGGCGCGTTATGCGCGGGCGCTGGCGGCATCTGGCATTGATTTCATTGGCTTGCGGGCGATGCCGGATGAGGTGGTGATCGCAGAGCTGGTCGCGGTGCCGGGGATCGGGCGCTGGACGGCGGAGATTTACGCGATGTTTGCTTTGGGGCGGGCGGATGTGTTCGCGCCGGGGGATCTGGCGCTGCAGGAGGGCGCGCGTCTGTTGTTTGGGCTATCGGAGCGGCCCACGGAAAAGGCGCTGCGGGGTATGGCTGAGGCGTGGAGCCCATGGCGCGCGGTTGCAGCGCGGGTGCTTTGGGCCTACTACCATGTGGCAAAATCGCGGGAAGGGATCCGATGAGGGAATTGAAGTTCGGGCGGGTGGCCTCGGCCTCGGGTGTTGTGCGTTCGATGGTGGTGTTCGTGCATGGCTATGGTGCGGATGGCGCGGATTTGCTGGGGTTGGCGGATTCACTGGCACTGCATCTGCCCGATACGGTGTTCTACGCGCCGGATGCGCCCGAGGCCTGTGCGGGCAATCCGTTCGGGCGGCAGTGGTTCGGGATTCCGCGGTTTGATGGATCTTCTGAGGCGGATGCCAAGGCGGGATTGGCGCAAGCGGCAGTGGATTTGAACGGGTTTCTCGATGCGCGGCTGGCCGAGGACGGTCTGGGGCCGGAGGCGCTGGTTCTGGTCGGGTTTTCTCAGGGCGCGATGATGAGTTTGCATGTGGCCCCCCGGCGGGATGCAGAGATTGCCGGGGTGGTGGCGATTTCAGGAAAGTTGATGTTTCCTGAAGTGTTGTCGGCAGAGGCTAAAGTGAAACCTGAAGTGTTGCTGGTGCATGGCGATCAGGACCCGGTGGTGCCGTTTGCCGAGATGCAAGCTGCCGGCAATGCGTTGGTCGCCAATGGCTTTGCCACCTATGGTCATGTGATGCAGGGCACCGGACACGGGATTGCGCCGGATGGCTTGCAGGTGGCTTTGAGTTTCATCGCGGATCGGTTGCGGGTTTAACTGCCGCCATTGGCGAGGAAGGCGGCGCAGCCGGTGAGGGCGGCGAAATCATCCTCAACGGCGAAGACCGCGAAGCTTTGCATGAATTCGGCGAAGCGGCCCTTGGTGCGGAAGGCGGCCGCGAGGTTCATCTCGTCCATATAGGGCACCATGGCGCGGGCGACGCCACCGATCAGATAGATGCCGCCGAACGGCAGGTGGATCAGCGCGAGGTTGCCGAGTTCTTGTCCCAGCAAATGCATGTAAAGCTTGGCGGTTTCGCGCGCTAACGGATCATGGGCCGTGAGTGCCGCCATGATCGCGGCGGCTTTCAGGTCCTGCGGCTGGCCTGCTTCAGAACAGATGAAGGCATGCACACGCTCCAGCCCGCGCCCCGCCAACACATCCTCGACCCCGGCGTAACCATGGGCATTGGCCCCGGTGTGGGCGACAAAACGCGACAGGCGGAAGTCTTGCTCGGTCTGCACGGGCATGGCGATATGGCCACATTCTGAAGGCGCGACCAGTCGGCCCCAAGCGGTGTCATGCACTGGGGCTGCGTTCATGCCGGTGCCGACGCCGACCACCAGCATCGTGGCTCCGGCCACTTGCGTGCCGGGGATCAGCGGGCGCAGATATTCGGGCGCGATATGGCCCAAAGCGTGGCCCTGCGCTTGCAGATCGTTCAGGATCGCAGTCTGGCTGGCCCCGGTGGCGCGGATCAGAAGTGCGGCGTCAATCACCCACGAGAGGTTGGTCATCACCGCCACACCATCGCGCACCGGGCCTGCGGCGGCGACGCAAGCGCCATCCACCGCTGTGAGGCCTTCCTCGGCCATGTAGCGGGTCAGAACCGGCTCCAGGCTGGTGAATTCGGCATTGGCATAGCGGCGGATGCTGGCGGGGCGCACCACCTTGCCATCGGCCAAAGCCACGCGGGTGTTGGTGCCACCGATATCGGCAACGAGGGCGAGGGGCTTGGACATCAGTGACCTCTTAGTCTTAACTTTGGCCCGCAGGCACTTGATTGCATTTCATTTTCGCGGGGCAGGGCCGGTGGATTGGCCCAGGATCAGATCGGCTTCCAGCAGGCGGTGCAGCGGGCCTTGGGTGGGGTCGGCGATCAGCGCCAGCAGCATTTCAGCGGCAATCCGCCCGGCATCGCGCACCGAAGACCGGGTGGCGGTGAAAATCGGCACATCGTCGCCGTTGCGCAGATAGCTGAGCTCATCGTCAAAGATGATCACCGAGACATCCCGGCCCAATTTCAGCCCCTGACCTTCAATCGCGCGGCGCACCCCCATGCCCGACAGCATCGAGGCGGCCACGAAAGCGGTGGGCGGATTTTCTAGGGAAAGCATACGTTTGGCGGCGCGATAGCCCGAAAGTTCGGTCATCTCATCGCTGGTCATCAAGGCGGCATCGGGGGCAATCTCGCGCCCCGCCAGCGCATCGACGTAGCCGGTGCGGCGGCGGATGGCGAAATCCATATCCTCTTTGCCATTGACCAAAGCGATGCGGATGTGGCCGAGATCCAGCAGAAATTCGGTGGCGCGCAGGAAGGCACGGCGGTTGTTGACATCGACCCAGGAATAATCGGCCTCGATCCCGGTGGCGCGGCCATGGGTGACAAAGGGCAGGCCCAATTCATACAAGCTGGCGATGCGCGGATCATAGGTGCGTACGGCGTGGACGATGACGCCATCCACCGCACCGCGTGATTTCAGATCGCGGTAAGCGGCGGTTTCGGCATCATCGGCCACCACCGACAGCAGCATGTCATAACCATTGGCGGCATAAATCTCGCCCGCGCCAGCGATGAAATCGGCGAAGATCGGGTTCATAATCTCGGATTTGGTGGCGACCGGAAACACATGGCCCACCGCCATCGCGCGGCCTGTGGCAAGGCGGATGGCGCGGGTGTTCGGGCGGTAATTGTAGCGCTTGGCGGCGGCCACGATACGCTCGCGCGTCACGTCATTGACCTCGGGGTAGCCGTTCAGCGCGCGGCTGACGGTGGTGGGCGAGAGGTTCAGCTTTTGCGCCAGTTCTTTAAGGTTCATCGCGGTTTGGTTGCCCATAGGGTCACATTGCGCAGGGACACTAACCGCGTGGGCCGGGGTGGTCAAAGTGTTTGAGGCTTGTTTTGTGCAATCGGTACAGATTTTTAAGTCCGTACTTATTTTTCAATGGCTTGAGGGCCGAAGGAAAGCTTCAAAGCGGTATCAAATGCGCAAGGGATTCGCCTGCAACGCCGCAGGCAGGGCCTGCGGGATCAATGCGCTCAGTTGCTGCGCTGCGGCAGAGGGGGGGGTCTGCGCAAGATGGGCCAAGATCAGCGGCTCGGTCCCGGCATCGCGGATCGGGCGGGTCAGCAGCGGTTTACCATCCGGGCTGAGGCGGGCGGCGGGGTTGGTGTAAGACAGCCCGATCCCGAGACCGTTGGCGGCATAGCTGCGCATCAAGTCGAGCGAGGCGGTGCGGTGGCGGATTTGCGGCGTCAGGCCTGCTTGCGCGAACAGCCCGCGCATATGGCCTAGCGACAGGCCTTGGTCGGTCAGGATCAGTGGCTCGGTGGCGAGTTGGGCGAGGGTCAGGGTCGTGTTTTGGGCGAGCGGGTGATCCGGCGGCAGGATGGCATGGGGGGCGATGCGGGCAAGGGTTTGGCGGGCAATGTGACTTTGCAGGCCAAGGTCCCATGTCAGGGCTAGATCGGCTTTGCCTTTGCGCAGAGCATCGGAAAGGTTTTCAAAATCCATTACTTGAGGGGTGGTCTTCAGATTTGGTGCGTGCTTTGTCGCGTAACTCAGGATCGGCGCGAGGCAACTTGGGGCAAGGTCTTCGAACACCGCAAGCCGGATATCCTCGGCGACTGCATTGGGATCGGTCAGGCGAGTCAGCGCGGCCAGTTGCGCCTCGGCCAAATCCAGCCAGCTGCGCCCGAAGGCGGTGGGGGTCAGGCGGCCCCCGGCACGGCGCAGGAACAGAGGGCGGCCCAGCAGGAATTCGAGTTGGGCGAGCGCGACCGACAGCGCGGGCTGGCTGACATGCAGCGCCTCGGCGGCGGCGGTCATGCCGCCGTGGCGGGCGACGGCGGTGGCATATTCCAGTTGGCGCAATGTGAGGGATAGCATTGGATTATGACCTGCATTGAAAGGTATTATTTGCAGCTATGATTAAGCCGCGCCATTCTGCAAGCCAAGCGAAATCAGGAGGCCAGTATGGTAGACGTGACCGACGAGATGATTGAGGCGTATCAGCGCGATGGCGTGGTGCTGGTGAAGGGGCTGTGGGCCGATTGGGTTGAAGAATTGCGCGCCGGGGTGGCGCGGAACATGGCCGATCCGGGGCCATTTGCCGCCGAGAATTTGAAACCGGGCGAGGCGGGGCGGTTCTTTGACGATTATTGCAACTGGCAGCGCATCCCGGAATTTGAGCGGGTGATCAAGCAGTCTGAGGTCGCGGATGTGGCGGCGAAGCTGATGGGATCTACCCGTGTGCAGATGTTCCATGATCATGTGCTGGTGAAGGAGCCGGGGACGTCGCGGGCGACGCCTTGGCATACGGATGGGCCGTATTATTTCGTCGAGGGGCAGCAGAATGTGTCGTTCTGGTCGCCGCTGGATCCGGTGAAAGAGGCGTCTTTGCGCTGTGTGGCGGGGTCGCATCTGTGGCCGAAAGAGGTGCTGCCGACGCGGTGGTTGGCGGAGACCTCGTTCTATCCCAACCCGGAACTCTACATGCCGGTGCCGGACCCGGATGCGGAGGGGATGCCGGTCAGGGAGTGGCAGATGGAGCCGGGGGATGCGGTGGCGTTCAATTATCGCACTCTGCATGGGGCGCGGGGGAATGAGGCGGGCACGCGGCGGCGGGCGTTTTCGCTGCGGGTGTTGGGCGATGACGCGCGGTATGTGGAGCGGCCGGGGCGGACCTCGCCGCCTTATCCGGGGCATGAGATGGTGGCGGGGCAGGTGTTGCGGGAGGATTGGTTTCCGTTCCTGAAGTGAGGATTGGGGTGGTCCCGCGTTGGGACCACTTCTGAAACCGTTGTAGATCAAAGAGTTAGTTGCAGGCGTTCAGGATCTGTTAAGCTTTGCTGCGCTGATTGGTCCTAGAGGTAAGGCTTGTCGGGCGGGGTTGGCGGTGGGACAAGGGGGCGAGGAGATTGCCATGACCCAAAGCCCGAAAGTTCAACGCCGTCCGAAGGCCTATCCGCCGCCGGAATTTCCGCCGCGCAAACCCAAGCTGTTCGCCAAGACGCCGCCAGCGGTGTTTTCGGTGGTGCTGGGGCTGCTGGGTTTGGGGCTGGCCTTGCGCAAGGCGTCGGAGGTTTTGGGGCTGCCGGGCGGGCTGGTTGAGGCGGCTTTGGGGGCGGTGCTGGCGTTTTGGGGTTTTGCCACCGTCGCACTGTTGTCGAAAATCGCGCGGCGGCCTGCGGTGTTGCTGGAGGATTTGCGGGTGTTGCCCGGCCGGGCGGGAATGGCGGCGTGCAGCATGAGCGCGATGCTGGCGGCTTCGGTTCTGGTGCCTTATGCGCCGGGTCTGGCTTATGGGCTGATGGTGGGCGCGCTTTTGGTGCATGGCGGGCTGGCGGGACTGGTGATCTGGGGGCTGCTGCGCGCACCGAAAGAACAGCGTGTGGTCAATCCGGTTTGGCACTTGAGTTTTGTCGGCGGCATTGTCGCGGCGATTCCGGCGCTGGCTTTGGGGCGGATCGGCTTGGCGCAGGCGCTGCTGTGGGGAGCGATGCCGATTGCGGGGCTGATCTGGGGCGCGTCGCTGGCGCAACTGATCGGGCGGATTCCGCCTGCGCCATTGCGGCCCTTGTTGGCGATCCATCTCACCCCTGCGGCTTTGTTTGCTTTGGTGGCGACGGGGATGGGGCAGCAGATATTGGCGCAAAGCTTTGCAGCGTTTGGCGCGGTGATATTTCTGGCGCTGCTGCTGGGGCTGCGCTGGGTGACGGTGGCAGGGTTTTCGGCGTTGTGGGGCAGTTTCACCTTTCCACTGGTCAGCTATGCGGCGGCGCTGATCGGATTGGGCGGTCAGGCGGAGCAGATCGGTCTGGGGCTGCTGGCGGCTGCGGTGCCGGTCGTTGTGGCGATTGCGTGGAAGGTGATCGCGCTGTGGCCGACGGGAAAATTGGCCGCCAAGACCAACGCGGCGGAGGCGTGAGGGTCGGCGTTTAGATTCGGCGCGTCGAGACACAAACCGCTTAGATCAGCGCGACCCAAGCCCGCGCTATGCGCAGGCCATGGGCATCGGCGGCGATGCCCATCTGTGCAGCTTGGGCGGTAAGAGCGGCGGTGAATCCCGGGCTTTGCGCCTCGATCACCGCGGGGAAGCGACGGGTCCAGTCGGCGACGACGGCGCGGCTGGCCTCAAAATGAAACTGGGTGGCATAGCCTGCGCGGCCGATGCGGTAGCTTTGCACCTGGGCGGCGGCGTTGGTGGCCAGATGCACCGCCTCGGGTGGCAGGGTGAAATGGTCGGAGTGCCATTCAAAGATCGGGAAATTCGGCGGCAATAACCCCAGAACGGGATCGGCGCGACCCTGATCGGTCAGTTCGATCTGGCACCAGCCGAATTCGGGATTGCTGCCGATGGTGTTTTCAGCGCCAGCCCCACGCGCCATCGCCTGCGCGCCCAGACAGATGCCGAGGGTGGCTTTTCCGGATAGGGCGGTATCATAGAGCAAGGCGGCAAGGTCGGGCAGATAGGGGTGGCTGTGATCGGATAAAGCGGTCTGCTCGCCGCCAAAAGAGATCAGCGCGTCGAAGCTGGCGGGTGCTGGCAGTTTGCCGTCCAGCCATGGTTTATAAAGGTCGATCACCGCGGCGGCCTCGTGCAGCGCGACGCCGACTTGGCCGTGGTGGGTGACGGCGGTGTTCTCGATGATCGCGACGCGCATGAAGGCCCCTTGGTTTTGGCCGCAGTCTGCACGTGGGGAATTTGACTGCAAGCGCCGTTTCGGCCTTGCCATTCCGCGTCACCCGTGAAAATGGGAACCGTCAAACGAACACTCCCCTTAGACCCCGTTGGAGGTGAACATGGAGATTCGCGAGGCGCTCACATTTGATGACGTTTTGCTGGTGCCAGCTGCAAGCTCGGTGCTGCCGTCGGAGGCTGATACCTCCACTTTTGTCACACAGTCCATTCGGATGAACATTCCGCTGCTGTCGTCGGCGATGGATACCGTCACCGAAGGACGGATGGCGATTGCCATGGCGCAGGCGGGCGGCATCGGGGTTATTCACCGCAATCTGGACCTTGAGGCGCAGGCGCGGGAAGTGTCGCGGGTGAAGCGGTTTGAGAGCGGCGTGGTGTATCAGCCGATCACCCTGACGCCGGATCAGACCCTGGGCGATGCCAAACTGCTGATGGAGCGTTATCAGATCACTGGCTTTCCGGTGGTGGATAAGGAAGGCCGCGTGCTGGGGATCGTGACGAACCGGGACATGCGGTTTGCGTCGGATGATAAGACCCCGGTGCATGCGATGATGTCGTTTGAAAATCTGGCACTGCTGCGCGAGCCGATTGACCGCGATGAGGCGATTTCGCTGATGAAGGCGCGGCGGATTGAAAAGCTGCTGGTGACCGATGGTGCGGGCAAGCTGACCGGGCTGTTGACGTTGAAGGACACCGAGAAAAGCGTTCTGAACCCGCAGGCCTGTAAGGATGAGATGGGGCGGCTGCGCGTGGCGGCGGCCTCGACCGTGGGCGATGCGGGCTATGAGCGGTCGATGGCGCTGATCGAGGCCGGGGTGGATATGGTGGTGATTGACACAGCACACGGTCACTCGGCGGGCGTCGCGATTGCGGTGGAGCGGATCAAGAAGGCCTCGAACAAGGTGCAGGTGGTGGCGGGGAACGTGGCTACGGCTGAGGCGACGCGGGCTTTGATTGGCGCGGGGGCGGATGCGGTGAAGGTGGGGATTGGTCCGGGATCAATCTGCACGACGCGGATTGTGGCGGGTGTGGGCGTGCCGCAGCTGACGGCGATCATGGATGCGGCCGGGGCTGCGGGCAACGTGCCGATCATCGCCGATGGCGGGATCAAGTTCTCGGGCGATTTCGCCAAGGCGATTGCGGCGGGGGCATCTTGCGCGATGGTCGGCTCGGCGATTGCGGGGACGGACGAATCTCCCGGTGAGCTGATCTTGTGGAACGGGCGGTCGTATAAGAGCTACCGTGGCATGGGGTCTTTGGGCGCGATGGCGCGCGGCTCGGCCGATCGCTATTTCCAGAAGGATGCGGCCAGCGACAAGCTGGTGCCGGAGGGCATTGAGGGCCAGGTGCCGTATAAGGGCACGGCGGCGCAGGTGATCCACCAGATGGTTGGCGGCTTGCGGGCGGCGATGGGCTATACCGGCTGTGCGACGGTGGCCGAGATGCGGGCGAATTGTCAGTTCGTGCGGATCACTGGCGCGGGGCTGAAGGAAAGCCATGTGCATGATGTGCAGATCACCCGCGAAAGCCCGAATTATCGGGTCGGCTGAGGCGATCGGATCGACGGAAATGGCCCCCTTGTGGGGCCATTTTGTATTCAGGCGCGGGTGCTGAAGGCCATATAGATCACGGCGGTGATCACTGCCCAGTAGACGCCGACCAGCACGATCACGGCACTGAGCGCGATGACGGCGGCGGCGAGGATGAAATAGCCGTCATTGCCCAGCAGGCCCAAGGCGGCGATCAGGATCGCCAAAGCGGGCAGGAAGTTGCCCAAGGGGATCGGCAGCATCACCAACAGGCTGAGCAGGATGCCGATGCCGCCGATGATCCTTTGGGCGTTCTCGTGGCTTAGGCGCGGCAGGCGGGGGTGCAGGAAACGCTCGATGCGCGCGAGATGGGGGGCGGCTTTGGTCAGCAGCGCCAGCAGATTGGCGCGCAACAGCGAGCGGTTGGCAATGAAGCCGGGCAGCCAGGCGGGGCGGCCCAGCATCATCTGGAGGGTCAGATAGACCAAGGGCAGGCCGGTGACCGCCGAGGTGCCGGGCAGGCCGGGCAGCAGGTTCGGGATCGCGAACAGGATCAGCAGCGTGGCGCGGGCATGGGTTTTGATACCGTTCACCAGATCGCCAAGGCTGACACGCTCAGAATCGCCGTTTTGGGCAAGACGCAGCAGTTGCTGGGAAAGCGGGATGGGGTCTGTCATGTCACCTCGGTTGTTGCGGTGAAGATGGGGCGTGGCGGCGGAAAATGCCAGAGGGCCGGGGCTTGGTTGCGGGATTTCCGCCCGCGCTGTAGGGAAGGGCAAACGGGTAAAGGGGCACGCCATGACACCGCAAGCACGGCTTTCCGCCGCCATCGAGGTGCTGGACCGGATTTTGGCGGGCGCTGCCGCCGAGCCGGCCTTGACCACCTGGGGGCGGGCAAGTCGCTTTGCCGGCTCGGGGGATCGTGCGGGCGTGCGCGATCTGGTGTTTGATGCCCTGCGCTGCAAGCGGTCTTATGCGGCGTTGGGCGGGGCGGAAACCGGGCGCGGGTTGGTGCTGGGCGGGCTGCGGGATCGGGGCTTGGACCCGGCGGAGTGGTTCACCGGGCAGGGTCATGCGCCCGGCGTTTTGACTGATGCCGATGCAGGCTTTACGCCAGCTGGCAACGTCGCCTTGGATTGTCCCGAATGGCTGGCCGAACCGCTGCAAGCGGCTTTGGGCGATGATTTTGCCGGGGTGATGCAAGCGCTGCGGCGGCGGGCTCCGGTGTTTTTGCGGGTGAATTTGGCGAAGGGATCGGTTGCGGCAGCGGTTGCGGCTTTGGCGGCGGAAGGCATTAGCTGTCAGTTAGATCAACTTGCGAAGACTGCGCTGGAGGTCACGGAAAACGCAAGGAAAATCCAGAAATCTCAGGCCTATCTGTCTGGCCTGGTGGAGTTGCAGGATGCCGCCAGCCAAGCGGTGATCGAAGCCCTGCCCTTGACGGATGGGCAGCGCGTGCTGGATTATTGCAGCGGCGGCGGCGGCAAGGCCTTGGCGATGGCGGCGCAGGCAAATGTGAAGCTGGTGGCGCATGATGTCGATCCCCGCCGGATGCGCGATATTCCGGCGCGGGCGGCGCGGGCCGGGGTGAAGATCACCGTGGTGGAAACCGCTGATATTGGAACGGGTTACGATGTGATCCTCACGGATGTACCATGTTCAGGTTCGGGCAGCTGGCGGCGTGATCCGCAAGGCAAATGGGCGCTGACAGAGGCGCGGTTGGAAGCACTCTGCCAGATTCAGGCGAAGATTTTGGACAATGTGGCAGGGCTTTTGGCCGCCAAGGGCACGCTGGCTTATGCCACCTGTTCCATGCTGCGCGCCGAGAATGAGGGCCAGATTGCCGCGTTTCTCGCCCGCCACCCCGGCTGGAGCAATCCGTTGCAACGGCGTTTTTCGCCGCTGCAAGGCGCGGATGGGTTTTTCGTGGCGTTGTTGACGCGTGAAGCCTGAATTTGTACACAACTTGAGCGGGATTTTCGCTTTGTAGCTGAGGCGGTTAAGCCCCTCTTAACACTTTGCCCGTCCAATGAGGCGAAACGAATCCCGGATCGGAGGGCAGAGTGGCCAGTGCGACGACAAGTTTGGCCAAGGTGTTTGCCCCCGGACAGCAGCATTTTGGCCTGTGGGTGCTGATCGCCGCGGCCTGTGGCTGTGCGGTGGGCATCCTCATGTCGGCGCAGCTGGTGATGCAGCTGATCTTTCTGGCGGCGGGGCTGACCTTTGTTGTGCTGGCGATGTTGCAACAGGGCGCGGGCTGGTGGGCGGCGCGCGGGCAAAAACAGCTTGAGGCGCGGTTGATCGCGCTGGTGGGCTTGGACGCGGCGCCGTGTTTTACCAGCGACGGCCATGGCCAGATCGGCTATCAGAACGCCGCCGCAAGCGCCCGCTTTGGGGCGGCGGCGGGGGACACCTTGATTTCGGTGTTAAAAGACCATTTCGCGGCCCCCTCGGCGGTGCTGTATCGGCTGCAAACCCGCGCCAGCCACTCTGGCTCTGCGCGCGAAGATGTCGCAACCCGGCGCGGCCATCTGCGCCTGTCGGTGCATCGGCTGACAGAGACGCGCTATCTGTGGCGGCTGGAAGAATTTCAGGATCGCGGCTCGGCGGCGCGCGGTGCTGAAACGCTGAGCCTGCCGATGCTGACAGCCAACAAGGCGGGCGTGGTGCTGTTCACCAATGATGCGATGCGCAGGCTTTTGGGCGGGCGGCCAAAGCGGTTGGACCGGGTGTTCACCGCGCCCATTCTGCATTCGGGCGAGGAGGTGGAGGTTTCGGCGGCCAGCGGGCCGGTGCGGGCGATTCTGGCGGAAGTGGAAGGTCTGGGCGAGCGGCGTGAGATTTATCTGCTGCCGGTGGCGCGGCATCCGAATGACGCCAGCATGTCGGCGGATTTTGAGCATGTGCCGGTGGCACTGCTGAAATTTGAGGCGAATGGCGCGCTGCGGCAAGCCAATAAAGCCGCGCGCGATCTGTTGCATCTGGGCGACGCACCCGAGATGCTGCACGATCTGTTTGAAGGCCTGGGCCGCCCGGTCTCGGACTGGCTGTCAGATGTGGTGAATGAACGCATCCCCGGCGGGGCCGAAGTGCTTTGCGCGCGGCGTCTGGGCGGCGAGGTGTTCTTGCAAGTGACCCTGCGCCGCATCGTCGATCTGGGCCGCCCCGGCGTGCTGGCGGTCTTGCAAGACGCGACCGAGTTGAAAACGCTGGAAGCGCAGTTCGTGCAAAGCCAGAAAATGCAGGCGATTGGCCAGCTTGCCGGCGGCGTTGCGCATGATTTCAACAATTTGCTGACCGCGATTTCCGGGCATTGCGATCTTCTGTTGCTGCGTCACAACAGCACTGATCCTGCCTATGCTGATCTGATCCAGATCCATCAAAACGCCAATCGTGCGGCGGCTTTGGTCGGGCAGTTGCTGGCATTTTCGCGCAAACAAACCCTGAAACCCGAGCGGATCGAGCTGCAGGATGTGCTGTCGGAACTGGCCCATCTGCTCAACCGGCTGGTCGGTGAGCGGGTGCGTTTGTGGCTGGCGCATGCGCCGGATTTGGGGGCGATCCGGGCCGACAAGCGGCAGTTGGAGCAGGTGATCATGAACCTTGTGGTCAATGCCCGCGATGCGATGCCCGAGGGCGGCACGATTCGGATTGAGACCGAGGCGCTGACGCTGCGCGACGAGATGCGCCGCGACCGTGCGGTGGTGCCAGCGGGGGAATATGCGCTGATCCGGGTCAGCGATTCGGGCGTGGGGATGCCGCCCGAACGGTTGCAGAAAATTTTCGAGCCGTTTTTCACCACCAAACGCGCGGGCGAGGGTACCGGGCTGGGTCTGTCCACGGCTTACGGCATCGTCAAGCAATCGGGCGGGTTTATCTTCGTCGATTCGACCGAAGGCGAAGGCACGGTGTTTCAGCTGTATTTCCCGATCTTTGCAGGGGTGGCGCAGGCTGAGGTTGTGGCCACGATGCCGAAAAAACTCGTGCTGCGGCAGGGCGAGGGCGTGGTGCTGCTGGTCGAGGATGAGGCTCCGGTCCGTGCTTTTGCCAGCCGGGCGCTGCGGATGCGCGGCTATACCGTGCTGGAGGCTGAAAATGCCGAGGATGCGCTGAAGCAGTTGGAAGACCCGGGGCTAGAGGTTGATATTTTCGTCACCGATGTGGTGATGCCGGGGATGGATGGCCCGAGTTGGGTGCGCGAGGCATTGAAAGCCCGGCCGAACGTGAAGGTGATCTTTGTGTCGGGCTATGCTGAGGAGGCGTTGTCGGAGGGCCAAGCGCGTATCCCGAATTCAACCTTCCTGCCGAAACCGTTTTCGCTCAGCGATCTGACCGCGACGGTGCAGGGGCAGTTGCACTGAACCGGGGCGATTCTTTCGCCCGCGATCACTAAGGGTCAAAAAAATGTTCTGCCTCTGTTCGCTGGTAACCAATCCTTAATCATGTTGCGAAAAGCTGGGCTTGCGACAATTCGATTGAAATGTTCTCTCTTTACCCCCATACAGGGTAAACAAACATAGAACATCTTGGGCGATTGCCGCCTGAAGACAACCATGGGATAAGGGCAAAGCAATGGCAGCGGCAAATCTGATCGAGTTGAACGGGAAGCGCGATATGGACAAGGCAAAGGCGCTGGAAAGCGCTCTGGCACAGATTGAACGGCAGTTCGGCAAGGGCTCGATCATGAAGCTCGGCCAGAACAATCCGGTGATGGATATCGAGGCAACCTCGACTGGATCGTTGGGGCTGGACATCGCTTTGGGGATTGGTGGTCTGCCGCAGGGCCGGATTATTGAGATTTACGGGCCGGAATCTTCGGGCAAGACCACGCTGTCTCTGCATGTGGTGGCGGAACAGCAGAAAAAGGGCGGTGTTTGCGCTTTTGTCGATGCCGAACATGCGCTGGACCCGCAATACGCTAAGAAGTTGGGCGTTAATCTGGATGAGTTGCTGATCAGCCAACCGGATACCGGGGAACAGGCGCTGGAGATTGTCGATACGCTGGTGCGCTCGGGCGCTGTCAGCCTGATCGTGGTCGATTCGGTGGCGGCACTGGTGCCGAAATCGGAAATCGAAGGCGATATGGGCGATATGCAGATGGGTTCGCAGGCGCGTCTGATGAGCCAAGCGATGCGCAAGCTGACCGGCAGCATCGGCAAATCGAACTGCATGGTGATCTTCATCAACCAGATCCGCATGAAGATCGGCGTGATGTTCGGCTCCCCCGAAACCACCACCGGCGGCAACGCGTTGAAATTCTACGCAAGCGTGCGTCTGGATATCCGCCGCACCGGGGCGATCAAGGACCGTGATGAGGTTGTCGGCAACGCCACCCGGGTGAAAGTGGTGAAGAACAAGGTTTCGCCGCCGTTCAAGGAAGTTGAATTCGACATCATGTATGGTGAGGGCATTTCCAAGGTTGGCGAGCTGGTCGATATCGGCGTCAAGGCCGGGGTGGTTGAAAAATCCGGCAGCTGGTACTCCTATAAGGATGAGCGGATCGGGCAGGGGCGGGAGAATGCCAAGGCGTTCCTGAAGCAAAACCCGGCGATGGCGCTGGACATCGAAGACAGGATCCGCGCCGCCAATGGTCTGGATTTCTCGGCCAGCCCGGATGCAGGCCCGGTTCTGGACGACTGATCTTTGATCAAGCAGTTGAAAATGGGGCCGGAAACAGCAAGTTTCCGGCCTTTTTGCATCGACAGTGGACAGCCCCCGCAGGGGCGGATAAACGGGGCGGAACCAAAGTTTTCTCGCTTTTTGGAGGCCCAAGCCTATGGCTTCGTTGAATGACATCCGCTCGACCTATCTCGATTTTTTCGTGCGCAATGGCCACAAACGGGTGGACAGCTCTCCGCTTGTGCCGCGCAACGACCCGACGCTGATGTTCGCCAACTCGGGCATGGTGCAGTTCAAGAATTGCTTTACCGGGGTGGAGACTCG
>CAYLYV010000024.1:0-27025 GCA_964387655.1 uncultured Cypionkella sp.
CCGCCGCGGCCGACCCGCGCCAGCTTGGGGGCATCCGGGGGGGGGTGGGGATGGTTGTTCAGAACTTCAACCTCTGGCCGCATATGACGGTGCTGGAAAACATCTTCGAGGCCCCAGTGCATGTGCTGAAGGAAACCCGCAGCGAGGCGGTGGACCATGCCCATGCCCTGCTAAAAAAGGTTGGGCTTGCGGAAAAGCACGGCCATTACCCCAGCCAGCTTTCGGGCGGTCAGCAGCAACGCGCGGCCATCGCCCGCACTCTGGCGATGCGCCCCAAGGTGATGCTGTTCGACGAGCCGACCTCGGCTTTGGACCCCGAACTGGTGGGCGAGGTGTTGCGGGTGATCAGGGCTTTGGCCGAGGATGGCAACACCATGATCCTTGTGACGCATGAGATGCAATTCGCCCGCGAGGTCAGCCACAAGGTGCTGTTCCTGCACCAAGGCCGGGTCGAGGAAGAAGGGCCTCCCGCTGATCTGTTCGGGCAACCGCGTTCTGAACGTCTGCGTCAGTTTTTGGCTCGGACGTTCTGAAAGACGATCCCCCGGTGTGTTCAAAAGCCGGGGGCAAGACTCCAGAAACCACCCCAAAACCAACCCTTCCAACAGGAGACAGACATGAAATTCAAAGCACTGGCGCTTGTGGCGGCCCTTGCAGGCTTTGCCACCACCGCGCAAGCCGAAGGCCAGTTGAAGATCGGCACCGAGGGGGCCTACCCTCCGTGGTCGATGGCCGATGCCAATGGCAATGTCACCGGTTTTGACGCCGATGTGGGCGCGCTGCTGTGCGCCAAGCTGGAAATGGAATGCGTGTTCGTGGTGCAGGCTTTCGACGGCCTGATCCCGGCGCTGCAAGCCAAGCAATTTGACATCATCATCTCGGGCATGTCGATCACGGCGGATCGCAAGAAAGAGATCAACTTCTCTGTCGGCTATGCGGAACTGGCCAACAAGGTTGTGGTGGCAAAATCCTCGGATCTGGCGGCGATCACCGACATTCCCACCCTGCTGACCGCGCTTGATGGTCACAGCGTTGGCGTGCAGGCGGGCACCACCCATGCGCATTTCATGGAAAAGTTGGCTCCGACCGCCACGCTGAAATCTTACGGCACGCTGGATGAGATGCAGATCGACCTAGCCTCGGGCCGCGTGGATGCGGGTTTTGCCGACGCCTCGGCGTTGCAAGGCTTCCTCGACAAGCCCGAAGGCGCGGATTTCCAGTTCGTGCCGCTGAACATCACCAGCACTTACGACCCGACTTTGGGCGAAGGCATCGGCGTTGGCATCCGTCAGGACGATACCGAGCTGAAAGCCAAGATCGACACCGCTTTGTGTGAATTGATCAAGGATGGCTCGATCAAGACCGCCAGCGAGAAATGGTTCAACATGGACATTTCGCGCCCCTGCCAATGAGCCAGTTATAAGACCGCCGCGCCCGGTGCAGATCGGGCGTAGCGCAAATGCTTGATCTTCCAAGGATAGACCGATGGAATTTGGCTTGATGCAACTATGGGACGGCGGCTGGATCGGCGCGATCCTGCGGGGGGCTTGCGTGACCATCGCGGTGGGCGTGGCCAGCATGATCTTCGGGTTGATCCTTGGCACGATCTGCGGATTGATCAAATGGCGCGGGATCGTCGGGCTGTCGCAGGTGGTCGATTTCTATACCTCGGTCGTGCGCGGGGTGCCGGAACTGCTGATCATCTACCTGCTGTTCTTCGGCTCTATCGAGTTCGTCAAAAACCTGGCCACCGCCTTTGGCTTCGCGGATTTCGCTGATGCGGGCTATCCGTTTTTCATCACCGTGGTCGCCATCAGTGCCATCTCGGGCGCCTATTCGACCGAGGTTGTGCGTGGCGCGCTGGCCGCAGTCCCCAAGGGACATATCGAGGCGGCCTTGGCGCTGGGCCTGCCCAGCCGCCGTATCTTCGCGCGGATCATCGCGCCGCAAATGCTGCGCATCGCCTTTCCCGGCATCAACAATGTCTGGCAAACCACGATCAAGGACACTGCACTCGTGTCGGTGGTCGGCCTGCAAGAACTAATGCGCACCGCGTTCATCGGGGCCGGATCGACGCGCAGCCCGCTGATCTTCTACGCCATCGCGGCGGTGGTTTACCTGATGATCACGCTGGTCAGCCAGATCGGTTTCAACAAGGTTGAAGCGATTTTATCGCCCCGGAAAAGGACGTAAGCCATGGAACTTATTCAGCTTGCCGTTCCGGTGTTGCTCAAAGGTCTGTGGATGACGCTGGCGCTGACGGTGATCTCGGTCGCCATTGGCTTCACGCTTGGCCTTGGTCTGGCGATCCTGCGCGGATCAGACAACAGAGGGCTGTCCGGTTTCGCGCGCTATTACAGCATCACGTTTCGCGGCACGCCGCTGCTGGTGCAAATCTTCCTGATCTATTATGGGCTGGGACAGATCAAATTCATCCACGATGTGCCGGCCCTGTGGTGGGTGGTCAGCGAGGGATCACGCTGCGCGATACTGGCGCTGGCGCTGAACACCGCAGCTTATACATCGGAAATCCTGCGCGGCGGTCTGGTATCGGTGCCGGTGGGGCTGGTCGAGGCCGCCAAAGCCTGCGGCATGTCGCGCGGAAAGCGATTCTGGCGGATCGAGTTTCCGCTGGCGATCCGTCAGGCTCTGCCTGCCTATGGCAATGAACTGGTGCTGATGGTGAAAGGAACCAGCCTGGCCTCGACCATCACCGTGCTGGAAATCACCGGATACGCGAAACGCCTGATGAGCCAGACCTTTGCGATCTTTGAAGTTTTCGCCATCGCAGGGGTGCTTTACCTCATCCTAAATCTGGCCCTGATCGGCGTGATCCGACTGGTAGAGCGTCGGTTGATGCGGCACACCCGGTCTGCTCCACAGCCTGCCGGAGTTCATGCCGTGGAGATGGTCTGAACAAGCAGCTGTCTCTCCGTTTGAAATCAGGCAGGGTATCTCGCGGCTGTCCCCCGTTCTTTCAGAACTGAGACTCGTCTTCGGGGTCGACCTAGCTCGGGGGTTTCGTTCTCGGCCACCTCCGGGAGACTGACGAAGTCGACCTTCTCCGTGATGATCTCGCAGCCGTGGCGGTCGGTGCCGGTTGCGGCGGCCGACTTGATGCAGTGGATGCGCCATGGCCATAACCGTCATACCCTTCTTGCAGTGATGGGCAACCGTCTTGTGGTCAGATCGAAACACCGATCGGTTCAGATGTCGCTTGGCATATTGACATGTTTTGAAAGCACAAAATGCCGAAACGTAGCCTTGCGGCGGAGGCCCTCAGCAACTTGCGCAAAGCGAAGCCGAACCTCGGATTGCAAAGGTTAAGGCCTGTCTCCCAGAAAGGCGCGCAGCCGTGGGGCCATGAAGTCAAGGAAGACGCGGACGCGGTGTGGCAAGCGCTCCCCACCGAAAAACAGCGCGTGAATATCTTCGGTGTCGCCTTGGATGGCCTCGGCCAGAACCTCTACCAGAGTGCCTGCCCGCAGATCCTGCCGGATGTGGAACTCGCCCATCCGCGCGAGTCCCATCCCGGCCAATGCCATGCGCCGAACCGTTTCGCCATTATTGGCCAGCAACGGCCCTGTCACGCTGCGATCAACGATCCTACCTCCCTGCTGCAGCGGCCAAACCGGGGCGGAGCGGCGGAAGTTGAAGCCGAGGCAGCGGTGCTGCGCCAGATCGCTTGCAGTCTGTGGCGTACCGTAGCGCGCCAGATAGTCGGGTGATGCCACAATCTTACGCGGCGCGATTCCCAGTTTTAACGCGGTCAAACTGGAACTGGCCAGACTGCCGACCCGAAAGGCTATGTCCGTGCGGTCCAGATACAGATCGACCATCTCATCCGACAAAGACAGATCAACAATCACATTGGGAAATTCCGCCCAGAATGCGGGCAGCAGCGGCTCGATTGCGACCATGCCAAACCCGACCGAGGCGCTGACCCGCAACGTGCCACCGACGCTGGCTGCCCCCTTCGTCAAATCGCGCTCAAGATCCTCGATCCCCGCCAGGAGCGATTGGCTGCGCTCGTAATACACCCAGCCCTCGGCGGTCAGCGACAAACGGCGTGTCGAGCGCTCCAGCAGGCGCGCGCCAAGCCGGGTCTCGATCCGCGCGATCAGCTTGGACAGGGTCGATGGTGTCATCCGCATCTGCCGGGCCGCTTCAGAAAAGCTGCCCGTCTCAACCACGCGCAAGAAGGCCTGCATCTCCCCTGCCCGATTATCCATCTGCACCCCACTTGTGAAACATATTCTAAGATGAAGTGCAAAAATGCCCAATTATCAAGGGTATTCCTTGGGCTTATGTGTCGCAGCATGAAACAGAACCACGGCCTGACCCTGATCTGTCACTGACGGATCGCCGCGGTTTCTTGGCTTGAAGCAAGTCGGCGTGGCTCGGACCAATGTGGCAGGAGAAAAGAATGCACAATGTAACCACCCATGATGGGGCGAAAATCCCCGTGCTCGGGTTTCGCATATCGGAAGCAGAAGTTGAGATCGTTGTCCCTGCCGCGCTCGACGCTGAATTTCGCCATTTTTGATTTTGCCCTGACCGAAGCTGAAATGGCAGACCATCTGCGGCCTCGCTTGCTCGGACGGTCGTCTGGTCAGCCCTGCGGGACTGCCCCCCGATTGGGCCGCATAAACTGAGCCGTATGAGGATATAACGATGAACACGACACTGGAAAAAGGCGGCTTCAACTGGCCGCTGCTGGCACTGGCGGTTGGGGCCTTTGGCATTGGCGTCACCGAATTTTCGCCGATGGGCATGTTGCCGGTCATTGCCGAGGGGGTCGATGTCTCAATCCCTTCGGCGGGTCTCTTGGTCAGCGCCTATGCGATGGGTGTGATGATTGGCGCGCCGGTCATGACGCTGCTGTTCAGCCGCTGGGGTAAGCGGACAGCGCTGATGGCGCTGATGGTGATCTTCACCTTGGGCAACATTCTGTCGGCGCTTTCGCCCGATTACTGGACGCTTCTTATCGCCCGCGTGGTGACCAGCTTGAACCATGGCGCATTCTTTGGTCTGGGTTCAGTGGTGGCGGCAAGCCTTGTTGCGAAGGAAAAACAGGCGAGTGCCGTGGCCACGATGTTCATGGGCCTGACCATCGCCAATGTCGGCGGGGTGCCGGTGGCCACATGGATCGGCCAGCAGATCGGCTGGCGCGAGGCTTTTGCGGGCACAGCCGCGCTGGGTCTGATCACCATTGCCGCCTTGTGGCTGGCCTTGCCCAAAGGTGCGCCGGGACAACGGCCCGATGTGCGACGTGAACTGAAGGTGCTGATGCGGCCGCAAGTGGTGATCGCTCTGCTGACCACGGTGCTGGGGGCCAGTGCGATGTTCACCCTCTATACCTACATTGCACCCATGCTAGAGGTGTTGACCAATGCGTCGGGCGGATTCGTGACGTTGGCGCTGGCCTTGATCGGGCTGGGCTTTACCATCGGCAACTGGCTGGGCGGCCGGGTGGCGGATTGGTCGCTGGATGGTGCCACGGCAATCTTTCTGGCCGCGCTGGCAGCGATCATGCTGGTGACGCCGTTTCTGATCGACAGCCATATCGGTGCGGCGATCATTCTGCTGCTTTGGGGCGGCGCGGCCTTTGCCATCGTGCCGCCGGTGCAGATGCGGGTGATGCAGGCGGCATCCGATGCACCGGGGCTGGCGTCCTCCATCAACATCGGTGCCTTCAACTTCGGCAATGCCATCGGCGCAGCCGTCGGCGGCGCGGTGATCAGCGCGGGACTTGGCTATGCCGCAGTTCCGGTTGCGGGTGGCCTTCTGGCAGCGGCTGGGCTGGGGCTGGTCTGGGTGAGCCACCGCTCGACCCGGCAGGTCGCCTGCACCGTCTAAGCCTGATCAGGCCGAAGCCCCTGCGCTTCGGCCCAACAATTATGTGCGGTTACGACGCTCGATCGGGTGTGCCGTAGCACCGGCTATGAAGTGGCGGACACCAAGCTGAAGCGCCGCCCGCATCCGAAACACTCCTGCAATTGGTGCTCTATTCCGACCTGCTGACCGAAATTCAGGGTGTCGCGCCCGAGTTCGCCCATGTTGAACTTGGCGATGGCACCCACTTGGCGATTGGAAATCCTTCAAGCCGGCAATGGTAAGGCTTCGTCCCGTTCTGCCATCGCCCAATCGCGAAACACTTGTGCTTGACGGTTGACCAGTGGTGGCGCTGTGGTGGAGGACAACAGATAATAATTGTAACCTTCGTCCTGCACCCTTTGGGAAATCTGGACCAAGCCGCCAGATTCCAGATCCGGCTGAATCATGGCCTTGGGGCAGAGCGCCACACCCTGCCCCGACAGGGCGGCGGCACGAAGCAGATTGAAATCCTCAAAAGTTGTGCCGTCAAAAGAGGTTGCGCTGGCTTGATCGGGTAAGTCGCAGTCCACCCCTGACAGCCAGTTTGTCCAACCTGTCGGCGTGCCGTCATGCAAAAGCCCCAAGGTCAGAAAATCGGTCACGGTCTCAGGCTTGTGCCCAAGACGGGCCAAACGTGAGGGGCTGCATACCGGGACACTTTGCCCCGCCAGATAAAAGCGCGCCTCGATCATCGGCCCGGACGGGGCCTCTTTCGCGAAGACAAAGGCCAGATGCACATCGTGAAAATTTATCTCGCGACCATGCATGGCATAAACGATCCGGATTTCGATTTCTGGATGGGCGGTGCGAAAGCGGCTCAGGCGGGGGATCAACCAGCACATCGCGACCGAGGGAATTGCGGCAATAACAAGGGCCTGACTGATATTGCGCGCCCGGTTGCAGGCTGCTTCGATCTCGGCAAGCGATCCTGCCAGACTGCGTGCCAGATCGGCCCCATGTGGCAAGAGCCGGGTTCGATTGCCCTCACGCTCAAACAACGGCTGACCCAGCCACTCCTCGACGTTGCGAATCTGGTGGCTGACGGCGGATTGCGTGACGAACAGCGCTTCGGCGGCAGCGCGGAATGACCCCAGGCGGGCGACCGCCTCAAAGGCACGCAGGGCATTGAGAGGAGGTGTCGTCATCGAGGGCCATAGCATGAAAAAAACTGATGCTACCGTGAAAAATGGTCTTTTGACAAGATGCCCGAATGCAGGCCTGATCGGTAGCAATCGGGTCAATCTCGGCCCACCCAATCTTTGGAGGATTCGATGGAACGTGAGCGGTTGCAAAACTACGTGGGCAATGGCGAAAAGGCCGTGCCAACCTTTTCGGATGCCGAGATGCAGCGTCGTCTTGATGCGATCCGCGGCCATATGGCAAAGTCCGGGATCGATGCCGCGCTGTTCACCAGCTATCATTGCATCAACTATTACTCTGACTTCATGTTCTGCTACTTCGGTCGCCGCTACGGCTTTTTGGTCGATCACAACCTTGCCACCTCGATCAGCGCGGGCATCGACGGCGGCCAGCCCTGGCGCAGGACCTTTGGCGGCAAGAACGTGACCTACACCGATTGGCAGAAAGACAATTATTTTCATGCAATTCGCGGCCTGACAGGTGGCGTCAAGCGGCTGGGGATCGAGTTTGACCACATCAACATCGACACGCTGAACCTGTTGAAATCAGAATTCCCCGGCATGGAATTCGTCGATATTGGCGCGGCTTCGATGCGCCTGCGGATGATCAAATCGCCCGAGGAAATCGCGCATATCACCAAGATGACCCGTATCGCCGACATCGGTGGCGCGGCCTGTGTCGAGGCGATTGCTGTGGGCGTGCCCGAGCATGAGGTGGCGCTGCATTCCACGGCAACAATGGTGCGCGAGATCGCAAAGGTCTGGCCGCATGGCGAGCTGCTGGATACCTGGACCTGGTTCCAGTCTGGCATCAACACCGACGGCGCGCACAACCCGGTGACCAGCCGCAAGATCGAAAAGGGCGATATCCTGTCGCTGAATTGCTTCCCAATGGTCGCAGGCTACTATGTGGCGCTGGAACGCACGCTGTTCTCGGAAGAGGCATCGGACGAGCATATCCGTCTTTGGAACATCAACTGCGCTGTTCATGATCGTGGCAAGGAACTGCTGGTGCCAGGAGCCAAGTGCAGCGACATCGCCAAGGAATTGAACGAAATGTATGCGGCGGAAAACCTGCTGCAATACCGCAGCTTTGGCTACGGCCATTCCTTCGGCGTGCTGTGCCACTACTACGGCCGCGAAGCCGGACTGGAACTGCGTGAAGATTGCGACACGGTTCTGGAAGAAGGCATGGTCGTGTCGATGGAGCCGATGATCACCGTGCCGAACCATCTGCCCGGCGCTGGTGGCTATCGCGAGCATGACATTCTGGTCATCACCAAGGAAAACAACAAGGGCAACACCAACATCACAGGTTTTGCCTATGGCCCCGAGCATCTGATCGTCAAGAACTGAGGCTGAACACCAAGACAGATGCACCCCGGTCGGTCAGGCTGGGGTGCATTTCCCTTTGATCAGAGTGACAGAGCCACCGCTGGATCATCCAGATGATTGGCCAGGCGTGAACAACGGTGGAGACATCAGGCCAGACACCGCATTTGCAAGCCTCAACTCTTCGCACTGCACGACCGGGTTTACGACGCAGGGTGCAGGTCTGGATGGAGTTGACGCTGACGATCATGGCTCGGAATGCTCGCAGCCGGGGCAAAGTGCTGCCGGGCCTCAACACTCCGGCAGGTTGACAGCAAGTCCGCCGGTCGAGGTTTCCTTGTACTTCACATTCATGTCGATGCCGGTCTGGCGCATCGTCTCGATGCAAGTGTCCAGCGGCATGAAGTGTGTGCCATCGCTGCGCAGGGCAAGGCTGGCGTCAGAGACCGCCTTGATCGCGTCCAGACCGTTGCGCTCGATACAGGGCACTTGAACAAGACCTGCGGCGGGGTCGCAAGCCATGCCCAGATGATGCCCGAGTGCTATTTCGGCGGCGTTTTCCGCCCGTTCGTTGGTGCCGCCAAGCGCGGCACACAGCCCCGCCGCAGCGCCCTGGCTGCCGCACTGCGCCCACCTACCCCTGACAGCCGATTGCGGCCCTCGAGATACTGGCGTTGTGCTTGATCAGCCCACCGATCGCGGCGGCGGTCAGCAGGAACATCCGGAGGCCCGCATGTGTGGCCCCGATGCCGTGGTCGCGGAAATAGCGGATCACCGCGCGCACGCGCCAGCCGCCCCATGGGTGGGCGAGGTGACAACCCGGCCAACGGCGGCATTTTCCTCGTTCACAGCCATTGCATAGACCGACAGCCCGTCATTGACGACATGGGGCTGGCTTTGGTTCTGCCCACGTTCGGCCAAAAGCTGTTCATGAATCGCCTTGGCGCGGGGTTTGACCTTCAATCCACCAAGCAAGATTCCGTCCTTGCGCAACCCACGCGTGATGCAGGCATCCATCGCCTGCCACAGCGCGTCAAGGCGATCATCCAGACCTGGCCCAGAATGCACCAACTCGTTTGCGCAGCTCCTTTCTGCAATAGTCAGGCCAGTGGCTTGATCCATTGCCAGCATCTCTACCGCCGTGCCGAATGGGTAAAGATGGCCTTTTGCGGCCTTCTGCGCGTGCAGATCGCCGGACTTCGACGCCTCAAGTTCTGCCGCCGTCACGACAAAGCCGCCGCCCACCGAATAGTATGCTTGTGTCAAATAAGGATTTCCCCGTTCGTCAAACGCCCGAAGGACTAGCCCATTGGCATGGCCGGGCAGGGGCGGGTCATAGTCGAACACAAGATCGCGATCGGGATCAAAGGTAAGATCACTCAGACCGGGCGGCGCGATGCGCCCGCTGTTACGCACTGCGGCTTCCAGCGCTTCGGCTGCCACAGGGTCCAGCCTGTCAGGGCGGAACCCCAACAGACCTAGAACAACGGCGCGGTCGGTGGAATGGCCCTTGCCGGTAAAGGCAAGGCTGCCGTGCAGGCTGGCTCCAAGGCGCGACAATCGCGCCGCGCCGGGGATTTTTTCGGCCCCGCCGCGCAGATCATCCAGAAATCGCGCGGCTGCGGTCCTGTGCGCTTTGACTACATCGTCGTCGTGGGCGGGCTGATGCAGGAGCAGGAATATCTGGACCTCGCGCATGCCTTGCTTTTGTTGTCACGCAGCGCGCGCTCGGTGACGCAAGTGGCGCAGGACTGCGGGTTTGTCGATGTTTCGCATCTGATCCGCGTGTTCAAAACTACGCATGGCATAACAGCAGAGGTCTGACGTCGGGTACAGGGCAGATTGATGGTGGAGTTTGACGCGGTGGAACCCATTCACGTCTAAGACTGCGGGTTTGTATTGCCCAAATAATTAGCGCAAATAGATCCATTGGTTCAACAAATTTCCCTGTTTCGATCGGCCTGCCTATCTTTGTGGTTATGTTCGAATTGGCCGACAGGAAAGCAACCACATGACCCATGACATGTTGCACGTCATGGAATGGCACAATGGCGAAAAGAACGCACAGCCGTTCTCGGACCAAGAGATGGGTCGGCGGCAAGATGATGTGCGGCGGTGGATGGACGCGCATGATGTCGATGCGGCGCTGTTCACTTCTGGCCAAGGCATCGCCTATTATTCCGGATGGTTCTACAGTGGTTTCGGGCGGAATTGTGGGATGGTCATCAACGCCACTGCGGCCACAACGATCTCATCCGCCGTCGATGGCGGGCAGCCGTGGCGGCAGGGGTGTCACGCCAACATCAGCTACACCGACTGGCGGCGTGACAATTTCTTCTACGCGCTTCGACAGTTGACCCCAAGGGTGGGGCGGTTAGCAATCGAATTGGACCATGTCACGGTAAAGTTTTTGCGCCAGCTGGAAGCTGCACTTCCGGGGGTGGAATTCGTCGATATCGGGCAGGCGTCGATGTGGATGCGGGCAATCAAATCAGCTGAGGAGCTTGACGTTCTGCGCGCAGGTGCCCGGTTTGCCGCTCAGGCGGCTGCGTCTGCAGTGGGCCTTATTGCGCCGGGGGTGGCGGAATTCGAAGTTGGAATTGCCGCCGCCGCTGCGATGCATCGGGCGATTGCCGCGACCTTTCCCGGCGGGATGACAGGATGCGATGCCCGTTTCCAATCAGGGATTCTCACCGATGGCGTACACAACCCGGTCACTGACAAACGGATTGAGTCGGGTGAGGTGTTGTCACTAACATGCGCCCCAACGCTTTTCGGTTACTCGAGTATATTGCAACGTACGCTATTTTGCGAGCAGGCTGATCGGGCAAGCCTATCCATTTGGCAGAAGAACCTGACGGTGCATCGGCGTGCGTTGGATCTGATACGGCCAGGCGTCTTATGCAGCGACATTGCGCGCGAACTGATTGATATGGACCTGCAATATGATCTGCTGAAATATCGGTCCGGGGGCTATGGCCAGGCAATCGGCCTGCAATCAATCAGCCTTGGAGGTGACCCGGACGTTACAATACGCAAGGATTGCTTTGCCGACTTGCGGCCCGGAATGGTCATTTCCGTCGATCCGATCTTGATGGTGCCGGATGGCAAGCCAGGCGCGGGCGGCTACCGTGATACCGATGTGATGATCGTGACCGAGACCGGGGCGGAACGGATCACGGATTTTCCGAAAGGGCCGGATCACAACATCATCCTTGCTCACCAGGACCGAAAGGTGGGGCGAATGCAGACGAGGATGGGCCGGTGATCCGGCCCATCCTCTTGTTGATCATGGTGCTGGTGGTGTCGCCGCACTGCTGAATTCACGCTGAAGGGCCGCCTTGATGCCCGCGCTGCACACTTGCAGCAGGATTTCGCCCTTTTCGGTCGAAGCCTCCTTGGGTGACGACAGCGTGCCGCTAGCGGGGGTCCACTCCGGTTTGACCGGATAGACGTCATAGGGTGGAAAGACTGCCGGGGCGTGGTGTACTGCGCAATCCATGCTGACAAGGTCAGGAAAAAGGGACAGCATCAGCGAAGTTTCAAGCACGCCACCATGTTCCTTATCCCAGCCGGGAAACCCGCTTGGATACAGTTGGTCGATCGTTTCCTGGTCGACAAAATCCCAATAGGACAGCACCACGATCTTCACGTCGTCGATCCGGTCCCAGCGTAACTCGCGCAAGGCAAGGTCGATCGCTTCAATGATGAACCACGAGTTCTCAAAATGACCGTTCACAAGACAGATCTGCCGTGCTCCATGGCGCACGAATTCCTTGATCACATCGCGCAGGGCCGCGACCAGCGTTGCGCCATCGAGGCTGGCGGTGCCTGGCATGTGATTCCCGCCGCCAGACTTCTGGTGCGACTTGTAGCCATAGGTAAAGGCTGGCGCGACCAGGCCGCCGATCTCAACGGCGGCCCTTCGCGCAAATTCCGTAGGCAGCAAGACGTCAACATGCATCGGCATGTGATGACCATGCTGTTCCATCGACCCCAGCGGGATCAGAATGGGCGTTGTGCCAGATCGAACTGCGGCATCATAAATCGGCCAGGTCAGTTCTGAGGCGAAGGCAGACTTTGGGTGCATGATGGACTCGCTTTTTGTGGACTCCGGAAGAACACCGGGCTGCCCCAAAATTAGATTGCCATGTCACTATAAGGAAAATATATTGTTCTGATGCTGTCATTTGCGGAGCAAATACATGGCCGGAATCACCAATCTTCAGACGGACCTGTTGCGCACCTTTGTGTCGGTGGTGGAACTTGGCGGCCATTCCAAGGCGGGGGCCATGCTGGGGCGCAGTCAGCCCGCGATTTCTTTGCAGTTGGGGCGGTTGGAAGAGTTGGTTGGCGCGCCCCTGTTGATCAAGAAGGGTCGGGCAATTCAGCCCACCGCAGACGGCGAAGTGCTGTTGGCCTATGCCCGCGAGGTTGTGCGGATCAACGATGAAGCCATGAGTTATTTCAGGCGTCACGTGATGACGGGCGTGCTGCGCATCGGGTTGCCAAGCGATTACGCCGTGGCGTTCTTGCAAAACGCCTTGACCGATTTCACCCGTAATCATCCTGAGGTCAATCTTGAGGTTCACTGCGACCTGAGTCGCGAGATCTTGCGCCAACTCAGCGCAGATGAGTTGGATATCATCGTCGCGATGATGCCCGCGCCTCGTATGCCCTATCTTTCGCGCTCATGGGTTGAGCACCCGATCTGGGTTGCGGCAGACTCCTTTGTGATCGACCATGATCGACCCATCCCGCTCGTGGCGCATCCCGAGGGCTGCGACTACCGGGCGCGGATGATCCAATCTCTGGAAGCCGCAGGTCGGCGTTGGCGGTTTGTCTATACCGGTCCAGGCATATCGGGGCTGCAGAATGCTGTGCTAAACGGGCTTGGTATCAGTGCCCTGACACGCCCCACCTTATTGAAAGGAATGCGTATTCTTGACAAATCTGATGGGATGTCGCCGTTGGAGCCGCTGCGAGTGGGGCTGTTCTACAAGCACCCGCGCCAGACCGAAGCGGGGATCAAACTGATCAGCGAATTGGTGGCCAATCTTGACAGCATCAACTCCAGAACGCAAAACGCAGCGGCTGTTTAGTGCACGCCAGGTATTTGTCAAGTAAATCGCTGCATTTCAAAAACCGATTTTGCAAATCGGGCGGCCTAACCTAGCGTCAGCGGACACGTCACCACCAAGGTGCGACAACAGTGGAGAGACTGATGACAGGAATTATCCGCCCAAGTGCAGGATTCACACGCCGCACCCTGCTTGCAACCGGTGCCGCGGCGCTGGCGATGCCAATGCTTGGCCGCCGTGCCAATGCGGCGACGACCGAACTTACGATGCTGGCTTGGTATGGCCACGCAGAGCCAGACATGGTTGCCGAGTTTGAAGCTGAAAACAACGTCAAGTTCGTGCCGAAATACTATACCGGCGGCGACAACATGCTGGGCCTGATCTCGCAATCCCCCGTTGGCACTTACGACGTCATTCTGTCGGATGCCGAATATGTGCAGCAGTTGAACGCTGCAGGCTTTATCGAACAGCTGGATCCCGCCGACTATGCCTTTGACGAGTTTTTCCCGGAATTCCAGAAGTTCCCCGGCCATTGGGTTGATGACGCGCTTTACTCTGTGATCACGCGCTTTGGCTTCCTTGGCGTGGCGTACAACACAGATGCGCTGACCGAGAAAGAGGCGTCCACCTACAACGTCTACTGGGACGAAAAGCTGAAGGGCAAAGTGGGCCATTTCGACTGGCACCTGCCGAACCTCGGCCAGATGAGCCTGCTTTCGGGCAACAAAAGCCCATATGACATCGACGCCGCCGCATGGGAGGCCGTGAAAGCCAAAACCATGAGCCTGCGTCCACAAGTCGGCGGTTTCTTTGATTACGGCGGCACATTCTCGTCGCTGGAAAACGGCCAGATGCTGGCTTTTGCTGGTATTGGCGACTGGATCACCGGGGTTCTGGAAAAGAACGGTGCCAAAGTGAAATCGGTGGTCCCCGAAGAGGGGGGTCTGCAGTGGACGGAATCCTTCTCGATCGGCAAGGGTTCGACCAAGGCCGATCTGGCGAAGAAATGGATTCAGTTTGTCACATCAGCGAAAGGCCAGGCCAAGTCAGCGAATATGGCGGCCTACCCGGCCATGGTTCCGAACCAGAAGGGCTGGGAGGTTCTGAACGCAGAGAACCCCGCCGAGGCAAAGCGCCAGAATATGGTGTTGGGCCAGACCAACGCCATGGACATGATCCGCAGCGGGCATATCCAGTACCGCCAGCTTCCGATCCAGCAGGGCTTGGAAGAGTGGAACGATTTCTGGTCCGAATACAAGGGCGCGTGACCTTTGACTGGCGGCGGCAGCCACGCCGCCGCCAGTGGATCCAGCATTGATCTACCTGATTCCTCCCCCACTCAACCAACGGAGCAAATGGACGATGCGGAGATCAGTCTCTCTTTACGGCCTAACGTTCTCTCTGCCGATGCTGATCTGGCAGCTCGTGTTTTTTGTCGCCCCGCTGGTTTTTCTGATCGCGCTCAGTTTCTGGACGGTCAAGAATTTCAAGATGGAAGCGGACTTCAACACGATCAACTGGGTCACGATGTATGGCCGATCGGTGTTCTGGCAATCTTATGGGCTGACTTTGGCCATGGCGACTGCCGCCGCAGTGATCACCAGCATCCTAGCCTTTCCCTGTTCCTATGCCATCGCCTTCAAACTGTCGGCGAGACATCGGCAGTGGGCGATCTTTCTCATGGTGATCCCGTTTTTCACCAGCTATCTGGTGCGGGTCTATTCTTGGCAGATATTTCTGTCTGACAACGGCATCATCAACGGATTGTTTGGCTCAATCGGTATGGGGCCGTTTCCGCTTCTGAACACCGTCTTCGCCACGATGATCGGCTATTTGACGCTGACCTTTCCGCTGGTCGTGCTTTTGCAACTTTTCAGCCTGATCTTCATCGACCGCACCCTGATCGAGGCGGCGCACAACCTGCGCTGCGGGCGGATCCGCACGGTGTTTGCCGTGGTTATTCCCTCGGCCCGCGTCGGCCTGGTGATTGCCGCGCTGTTTTGTTTCATCCTCAGCTTTGGTGACTTTGTCAGTCCCGTCTATCTGGGCGGCGGCGACCCCACCACACTGTCAATCCTGATCACCGACACCACCAAATCGGGCCAGCAATGGCCGCGCGCAGCCGTGATTGCGCTGACCATGATTGCAACCTTGCTTGCTGTAGCCTTCGCAGCCGTGGGTTTTGCCTATAAGGGGCGCACGAAATGAACGATTTCAATCGCAACAGGTTTGTGGAGTTCGGGCTCCGGTTCTACATCCTGCTCAGCTTTGCCTTCGTCTTCGCTCCGATTGCTGCCAGCTTTGTGTTTTCGTTCAACTCTGACCGATTTCCGTCCATCCCACTTGGGTCATTCTCGACCGAATGGTATGTCGCCGTTGCGTCTGATCCGCTGGTTTGGGCAGGTTTGCGCAACACATTGTTTGTGGGGCTGATTGTGGCGGTTGTGTCAACCGCTTTAGGGTTCGGCGCGGCCTATACCGACTTTCGCTATCGGTTCGCGGGCAAATCAGCCTATCTGGCACTGGCACTGCTGCCGCCGACCATTCCTGTCGTGATCCTAGGCCTTGCGATGCTGGCGTTTCTGTCGCGGATCAATCTGTCGGGCCAGTCCATCTCGGTGATCATCGCACATATCGTGATCTGTTCGCCTTTTGCGATGGCCATCACCCGACTGCGCCTGTCGCAGATGGACCCTGATCTGGAGGCCGCCGCCTGGAATCTTGGGGCCTCGGAATGGGCGGCGATGCGTCATGTCATCATCCCCTTTGCAGCACCCGCCATCTTTGGTGCCCTGTTCATCACCATGGCGGTGTCGTTTGACGAATTCGCCGTGGCCTGGTTCGTCTCGGGTCTGAATGAAACGCTGCCTGTAAAGGTTCTGGGCTTCCTGCAGGGGCAAGTCAGCCCGCGGATCAATGTGATCGGTACCTTTGTCTTCGTTATCTCGATGACACTGGTAATCTTCGCGCAACTTCTGCTGACCGGCCGCGCCAAAGATGCGCCCGCCGCGTCGGACGACTAGGAGAGACTTTCGATGCAAGGCAACGCACTGGTTACATTTGACGGGGTTATCAAGCGGTTTGGCGGCTTTGTCGCCGTGCAGAAACTGGACCTTGAAATTCACAAAGGCGAGTTTCTGGCCATCATGGGGTCCAGCGGCTGTGGGAAAACCACGACGTTGCGGATGCTGGCGGGGTTGGAGGCGCCGAGCGAAGGCGAAATCCGCCTTGGCGGCAAACCGATCAACGATCTGCCAACCTGGAAGCGCGACACGCCGATGGTCTGGCAAAGCCTTGCGCTGTTTCCGTTCCTGAATGTGATCGAGAATGTCGAATTCGCTCTAAAAATGCGCGGAGTCGGGGCAACAGAGCGGCGCAAGCGCGCCGGAAACTGGCTGGAGCGGATGCAGATTTCGGAATTTGCCGAACGCAACATCTCGCAGCTTTCCGGCGGGCAGCGGCAGCGGGTCGCGCTGGCGCGGTCGTTGGTGGTGGAACCCGAGATTTTGTTGCTGGACGAGCCACTTTCGGCACTTGACGCGCATCTCAAGGTGCGGATGCAATCGGTGCTCCAAAACCTGCAACGCGAGTTGGGCATTACTTTTGTGTACGTCACTCACAGCCAGTCCGAGGCTTTTGCCATGGCTGACCGGGTGGTGATTATGAGCAAAGGCGTGGTCGAACAGGTCGGGTCGGCGCAGGAAATCTACCGCGCCCCTCGGACTCGTTTCGTTGCGGAATTCCTTGGTTCTTCAAACATCTTCGCGGGCAAGATGGCGTCGGACGGCACTTTGGCTACTGCGACGGGGAAATACCGCCTGCCGCGTGGTGTGCAGGGGGAAGCGCCAAAATCCGCTGCCACGCTGGTCGTGCTCGATACACGTTCGTATCTGAGTGCGGCTGAGCCGGGGCCGGAGTTTGACCGGGTCAAGGCCAAGGTCGTCGGTGAGGAATTCACCGGGGCCATGGCCAAGATCCACCTTGAAACCGTAGACGGCTCAGAGCTTCGGGTACAAAGCGGGTACGATGAACTGGCCGACTTGCCAATAAACACTGGTCAGGACCTCTATGTCTACTGGCGGCCGGAGGACGGGCATGTTCTTCCGAATGCGTAGGCTGCTGGCCCCCGTCGGTGCGGGGAAATCTTCGGAATTTTCGCGTTGCGAACAACCTGCTGGCCCAATGCACCATGGCATCGCTGAAAGGGCGGAGGCCAAAGGACAAGACCCTATCATTGCATGGTTTTTGGTCCAACCGATGAACATCGCGACAGGGCGGTTGGGCGCGAACCCCGTGACAACTTTCGAACCGCAAATAGCCAGATTGGCATCGATGGAGCGATACAAAGCTACCGTGTTAACTGTCACTGAGAACTGACCCGGCATTGGAGTGAACCCCTCGGGCTGGACCACAGGGCCTGAATATCTGATACGCTGAATGGGCCTTGTTTGGAGAAGGCTCATGACCTCACGAGGTCCCTACCGTCGACATTCGACACCGTTCAAGCGTAAGCGGTGCGCCAGCCCCGTGGTTTCGGCTTGATGTGACTTCGGGCACGCCGTCCTGCAACTGAGTTTGCGGGAGACTGGCCGTGGAGCACCAAAACGAGCGCCAAAATGAGCACCGGATGGAGGTGCGCGGGTCGAGGGGAGTGTCGCGGATTGAAGTCCTTGATGGTCCGACCGGGCGTCGGCGTTGGCCGGATGATCTCAAGGCGCGGATTGTGGCCGAGAGTTTTCAGCCCGGCGCGCGCGTCAGCGATGTTGCTGCGAAGTATGGCCTAATTGCCCGGCACCTCTCCGGATGGCGCGGCCTTGCGCGCAAGGGAGAACTGGTTGTGCCGATCAATGCAGCTGCGGTGTTCGTGCCGCTGGTGATCGAACCATCGACTACTAACCCTACTGCTGCGGCACCTGACCGCCATCGCCAACGGCCACCCCGCGTCATGCATAGATGACCTCATGCCGTGGGCATTTAAAGGGCCGTCAAGATGAAGCACCGACGGCGGTCAGACACCGCTTACATTGGAACCACAAGCATGTTGCGATGAATCGATCCGACACAGGCAGGAAGACGGTTTGCTTCAAGGGCGATTGGCGATGAGGAGCGACGGGCTGGGCGTCGGTCTTGCGGCTGGCGCGGGTCCGACGCTGCTGTGTTCAAGCGACCTTGAACCGAGCCAGTGCCACGGCATCGGCCCCAGCCGGATAGCTCAGCTGGTCGGAGCCGTCGGTTGCGGCCAGCCACACCGCCTCGGCGACGTCGCTTTCCTGCGTTGTCATTGCTGGATTGGCGAATGCGGCAAAGATCGGCCCCGCGTAGCCGGCATAGGCTTCGGGGATCAGCTCCAGCACGGGAATGTCGGTGTTGGCGGCAAAGCGGGTGGTCGGAGCATAGCCTGGTTCGACCAGCTTTGCCTGCACCCCGAATGCGCCGAGTTCCTGCGCCAGCGATCCGGTGAAGCCCTCGATGGCCTGCTTGCTGGCAGTATAGGCGGCGGCCAATGGATGTGGGGCCAGTGTCACGCTGGAGGTGACGTTCACGATCACGCCCGACCGGCGCACCCGCATCTGCGGGATCACCGCCTGCGCCATCGCCATGACGCCAAAGGTATTGGTCTCGAACACCTTGCGGATATGCGCCATTGGCGTCGCCTCGAACGCGCCTACGATGCCGATCCCGGCATTATTCACCAGCACATCGATTGGCCCCACCGCCCTGATCGCCGCCTCAATGCTGTCAGGACGGGTGACATCCAGCGGCAGGATACGGATACGGTCGGACTTGGGTAGCAGGTCTTCGCGCAGGGTTCGCATGGTGGCGATGACGGTCCAGCCTTGGGCGTGAAAATGGCGGGCGGTTTCCAACCCGTAGCCGGACGAGGTGCCGGTGATGAGGACAGTTTTCATGTCAGTCTCCTGTGTTTGCTGTTGACGAGACTGATATAGCTGGCATAGTCAGGACTATCTGCAATCATAAGTCCGTTATTAATTTGCGATAGTCCGATATGGCCGACCCGCTGAGCCAAGTGATCCAGTTGCTGCGCCCGCGTGCCGTGTTCTCGAAAGGGATCAGCGGCGCGGGGGCTTGGGCTGTACGTTATGCAGAATTCGGCCAGCCCGGCTTTTGCGCCGTGACCGAGGGCCGTTGTCGCTTGGCCGTGGAGGGCGAAGCGCCGGTCATTCTGGAGGAAGGCGATTTTGTGCTGCTACCCGCAACTCCAGCCTTTACCATGTCGGGGTTTGAGCCAGCCTCGCCGATGCGGATTGATCCCAAAACGGTGGCACCGCCTGACCGGGAAATCCGTCACGGTCGCAAGGATGGCCAAGCCGATATGCGCCAGTTCGGCGGCTGGTTCACCTTCGACGCTCCGGATGCCAGTCTGATGGTGTCGCTGCTGCCCCGGCTGATCCATATCCGCGGCGTTCCGCGCCTGACACAACTGGTAAGCCTGTTGGGCGAAGAGGCCGCAGGCGATGCGATGGGCCGCGACCTCATTCTGGAGCGTCTGGTCGAGATTCTGCTGATCGAAGCGTTACGCGCGGCACCAAGGACACCGTCAGAGCCGGGCCTGTTGCGCGGGCTTGCCGATCCCCGGATCGCTGCCGCGCTGCGCGGGTTACATAGCGCGATTGACCGGGACTGGACCGTGCCACAACTGGCCGAAGCGGCGGGCTTGTCGCGTTCGGCCTTCTTCGACCGTTTTGCCCGCACAGTCGGCCTGCGACCGATGGAATATCTGCTGGCATGGCGTATGGCTGTTGCGAAAAACCTGTTGTGCGGACGCAAATTGTCACTGGATGAGGTGGCCGGACAAATTGGCTATAGCTCTGCGAGCACCTTCAGCACCGCCTTCAGCCGTCATGTCGGAATGCCGCCGGGTCGGTTCGTGAAGCTGTCCGAAACGGGGGCTAACGGTAGCTTTCGCGAGAGACCATAGATGTGGTGCCGCCCAAGTGCTATGTAGTTTCGCGCCCCCAGCGTCGGTTGCAGCCGCCACGACGATATCGGCCCAGAGTCGCCGGTGGAGCATGCCCCGTGCTGCGCGGCAGCGTTCCATGAAGCCGACGTTCGAACCAGCGAGGCGACGCGTTCTCATTAGCCGCTGGAAAGCGAGCTATGTGAGCCGCTACGTGCGTTAAGGTCTTAATTCTTCTACTTAGGTTCGACTGCACGCTTGGGATGGTAGTGGACTGTCAGGCGTAGTCTGAGAACCGCGGGCGGGCCCGAGCACGCCCCCGTTGACAGCGACAGGTCTACGCAAACATGACCAAAGCCAGATACTTGACGCGGTAGAACAGGTGGTGGCCCGCAACGGTGTGCTGACCGTCGATGCCGCAGCGAAAGAGGCCGGGGTGTCGAAAGCCACCGATCTGTACGAACATGCCAGCAAGCGTGATCTGGTCGCGGCCTTGGTCGCGCGCAGGATCAAGGCCGACAATGCATTCAACGCAGGCTGTGCTGCGACATTCGCAGGTCAGCCCGACGCCGTTCTGCGTGGTCGGATCGAAGCGGCGCGGCTAAGCCCACCGGTCGAGCGCGGCAATCCGGCCGTGCTGAGCCTTGTCGCTGCTTTGATGCAAAACGGCGCTTTGCGCGATGAGTTTCGCCGGAACCAGAATGCGCTCGGACAGGTTCTGCTTTCGGGCGCGACCCATCCCCGCGCGACACGGCTCGCTTGGCTTGCGCTGGAAGGGTTGAAGTTTCAGCAACATCTCGAATTCCACGACTGGAACGCGTTGGAACGTGCCGAAATTCTGCAAGACATCGAGACCCTTGCCCGGTCGGGCGGCATCACGACGGAGGCGGATCATGTCTGACCAGCCAATCTTCATCACTGGCGCCTGCGGCTATGTCGGGCGCAACCTGACCCGCTCTTTCATCGCGACAGGACGGCCGTCATCGGCATGGTCCGCAGTGCGGCGGCGGCCGATCTTGTGCGCAGTCTTGGGGCAATGCCCGTCATCGGCGATATGCTGACCGATGATCTGGCCCCACTGATGGCGGGGGCCGAGAGCATGATCCACGCGGCAGCCAGCCTCGACCATGGCGCGGGCCGGGACGCCCTGGCCGCCAACCGTGACGGCACCGCGCGGGTGATGGCTGCGGCACGGCAGGCCGGGACCAGCGCGGCAATGCATCTCAGCACGGATTCCGTACTGCAGGCCGGGCAGTCGCTGCGGGATGTCGATGAAACTGCGCCCGCGCGTGGTCTGGGGACGCTATGACGGCACGGCGCTGCCCACGCTTGTCCGAATGGTGAAAACCGGGCGCTTTGCCTGGATCTCGGGCGGGCACTACCTGTCGTCGGCGACCCATATCGCCAATCCCTGCCATGCGGTGGATCTGGCGTTGGAACGGGGTCGATCCGGCGAAATCTACCACATCACCGATGGTCCGGCACGCCCGTTCCGCGAAACAGTGACAGGTCTGTTGGCAAGCCAGGGCCTTGCCGCGCCTGAAAAATCCGTGCCTCGCGCCGTCCTGCGCCTGCTCGCGCGGGTCGGGGACGGGATTCACCGCGCCAGCAGAGGGCGGCTGAAGGGACCTCTAAGCTTTCAGGAGTATGCCAGCAGCGCGGTGGAAATCTCACTGAACACCGACAAGGCCATGCGCGAACTTAACTATAGGCCAGTCATCTCTTGGGAGGAAGGACTGGAAGAAATCCATCTGGGCATCTGATGGGGCTTTGTGCATCGACGTGGCAAATTCTGACATCCCTTCCTTGGGGCGGACCCTGGTCGCAACTGGAAGAAAAATCCCGTGGCAGGTCAGACCAGTTCTTTGCGATGGCAAATTTGATAGCCAATGAACTTCAAAGGCTGAATGATAAAACTGCCCACGATCACACTTACCTCAGTGATGCTTTTAGTGTTGTCCGTCGAATTGTCGAAAAGGACGGAGAACTGGGTTGGGACGAGATTAAAGAGAAAATGGCAATCATGCAATCTATCAATGTATGCCCGTCTGTAAGCTTTTTGGTGCAGCGTATGCAGTTGCGCGGGACTTAGGGTTGGTCGCGAGAGTACAGCCCGAGATGTCCTGAGAGCGTTGGCCGGGGATCAATTCATTCAGATATATGCTTGCATTGTAGAATTGCGCGGCGAGCACAAAAGCCAGATGGCTAACGCCTATCACGAACTACATCTGTCAGATTTGTTGCTAGGGCCGGACAAGGTAAGGCTTGAGCGAGAAATTTCTCGATGAGTCTCGAGCGTAAGTCGGCTTTCATGCAGATAGCAGCATTGGTCGAAGTGGGCTCCAAGCAGACATGCGGCGGGCAAGGCGTTGAAGCAACGCTGACCCAGAAGATGACGCGGGCGCGCCAAAGCCGTCACTTGATCAGGCTACAATATTCCGCGCCTTGGTCGACGTCGAAGGCCGGGTCTGGCTGTGCTCATTTACGCGTCGCAGGGCGGGACTGGGGGAAACCTCGCCTAATGTCCCCTCACTCTTCCTGCTTGCCGAAATCTAACCTCGGGTAAACTTGGCGCAGCAGTTTGACCTGCCATACCAGAATACTTGCGCGGAATCGGGCCGGGTCGCACGATGGCGACCTCGCAGACCAGATCGTAGAATTTGCGCGGCCGCATTCGGGGCAGAAAGGCAAGCTGTGCGCGGCTTTCCACCTGAAACGTGCCAATTGCATCGGCGCGCCAAACCCGCATTCACCCCACTCCTTTGATGATTAATGATCTTTCGAGTGACCAAAGGTGATTTAGAATATCGCTTCTCTCTGACGTGCACACAAATACTTTGCCTGCTCTGCTATCTTACGGGTTCTAGTTTGGGTGAGACAATGAAGCAATATGCGCCGATAGCCGACAAGCCGGGATGTGATTCCGAGCTCCGAGTTGAAGATATCGTATCGTCTCAGTGTCTTTACAACGGTGCTTCACGTCACTTCCCTTCACCTTACAGAGGTAATGATGTTGGTATTTTTACACCTGGGTGGTGGATATTACCATTCCTTTTAACTGGACTAATGATTTGGGCGTTTATTCTGCGCAAATTAATAATTTTTTTATGGTAAGGTCGGGGCTTTTATGATGGGATCGCCCCTGACGGCATCAACGTGCCAAGGTGGGTGTGCGAGGATCCACCAAGGGGAGCGGTCATGTCGGAGATGACCACTGTCGGGCTCGACCTGGCGAAGAATGTATTTCAGGCGCATGGAGCTGACGCCTCAGGGCGGGCGGTGCTGCGAAAGAAGTTGCGACGTGATAAGGTATTGGCCTTCTTCAGCCAGTCGCGGTCCTGTATTGTCGCGATGGAAGCTTGTGGCGGCGAAAGAAGCTTTCCTTGGCCGCCGTGATCATATGTGGCGACGGGAAGGCCTCAAGGAAAGCTAGGAACCAGTGCGTGCGAGTGCTGCGGTGAATCCGCTCGGCCTCGAGAAAATTCAGCGGCAGGTAATGGGTCAGGATGCGGTGCCAAACTCGGTCTTGGCTTTGAAGACGACTTCGTGGGTCTTGGACTGCTCCTGAATGTCGTTTGTGCCCGCGACCATCGGATCGTGGAAGGCCTGAATGGCACCGATTTCCAGCATGTGCAGAATGACCTGCGCATTCTTGGCGTCGTTCTTGTCCCCACTGTTGTGCAATGCTGCCCGCGTGCGTCCCAGAGCGACCGAGGACACCAACTTCAGATCAAGGCTTGCGTCCCCCAGATGGTGCATCGGGGCCCGGTGATAATAGCCGGTCGCCTCAAATCCGACCCTGACCGGCAGGCCGAACTCCGACGGCATGCCCCTCAGACGCCTAAAACCCTCAATCGGGTTTGTTATGGCCAATTTGCGGCGGCGTTGCTTGCCGGGGGCTGCCATCACCACTTCGTGGCGATACTTGGAAATGTCGATGCCTATCAGAACACGGGCATCCGAAGTATGCTCAACCTTGGCCACGGCTGGCCTCCTCTGTGGTGTGGTCCGCAAAACCACCATAGAGATCCGAGAACCGGTTAGGCCTCCCGCTGCGCAATTTTGAGGCTGTGCAGGCGGCCGTAACCTCATCGAACACTTTGTTCCGATCGTGCTATGGCACCGAGTTCATATCGAACGCGATCCTGACCTTCGCCGATGATCGCAAGATCGACTGGCACTACATCGCGCCGGGCAAGCCGACCCAGAACGCCTTTATCGAGAGCTTCAATTGACCATTGCGCGACGAACTTCTGAACGAAACTCTGTTCCCCTCGCTGCACCACGCCCGCGTCACACTGGCCGCCTGGCGCAAGCAACACCGAACGCCCCCACTCGCGCCTCTTGCGATGAACAATGGCAGGCGACGGGCGTCAATGCAATGTTCCGGGATGGAACAGCTAGTCTTCATTCAGAATTTCCTCATTAATCTTGCGGAGAAAATTCTGCTTTTGCAGCCCCTTGACGTCGGGGGGGGCCACTTACTGGACTCGTGAAAATCTCGTTGTTCACACGTGCCGCCAACAAACCTTCGCACATACGCTCAAAGGATACAGGTGAGCGCAGTGTTACATCGCAAATAAACATTCGTTCTGAAGACAGATCATCTCGAGCAACTGCCTTAGAGACAAGAACAAAAATGATATCCCTTCTAAGCATCCTAGCCGTAAGAAGAGCAGTCACAGCACTATCTACATCGTCAAACGCGTCAAAGTTAACGAATATTTGGGTAAATGCGCTTGACGCTAAAGTGCAATTGTTGATCTGGGTGACAGAGCCGCAAGTCTCCAAAGAGTTAACGCCGGCGGCGCGAACCATGCTGACTAAAGCGTTGGCTTCCTGATTGTCAAATCCAATGATGAGGACAGAAGCATCTGAGATATTGTCATGCTTTTGATTCATTGTAGCAATGCCCAAGCGTAATACAAGGTTGTCAGGCTTGGAAAAACCTCTTTGCTAAGCCTAAAGCTATGAGTCACGTTATCCGGATTTGTGGTCGTCTGGGTTTCTTTCCAGATCTTAGGCGCGTAATTCATCGCTTTCTCCCTCAACAGAAAAGAAACCAATACCTGCAGCTTGCAACAGTGCGCGCGCATCTCTGAACATGGTGTGCCTAGGGTAAAAACAGGGGTCCGGCAGCGAAAGCAATTCCGTGACCACGCATATTGTGGCTGCAGGAAATATTTCCCGCATGTTGCATGCTTTTTCAAAGGCTGCTGCAGAGCGCCAGTCGCTTGCATGAAAGATCATGACCACGGACTGTTCTGATTCTAGAAAGTAATCAAAGTCTTCACACGGGATGTGATCCATCCCATTGAATACGGTCAGACCGATGCTTTGCAAAACGCTGCGCAACCCGCATGCCTCTTGGCTGTCAAAGATCGGCATGGCTACACAGAGATTATCCACCTGCCAGTAGACATCGGCAGCTCGCAGTGCACGATCAAAAAAATCTGCGCCCCGATCCACTGCGATCATCTCGGGCATTGCATGCACAATCATACCCATGACGTCACCGCACGCAGAATGCAAAAAGCAGACATAAATATCAGTATGCCCGAGAAAGCGATCCAGCAGTCCGCCAGACGGACGAAAACCTGGCGATCTGTGTCATTGTCGTTATTCGTTGGGAATCGTGGAGGCAAGGCGGCTGCTCCAAATGCGCAACGGCAATAAGAGGCATTCCAAAGGGTAGCATTGGCTATTGTCATGTCTTGTTTCAACTTCATCTAAAACCTCGTCCGCTTACGCCAAATTAGCAAATCTGCTAGATCTATTCCTGAGTGCTTCGGTGATCAGGGTCGATCTTAGGCGCTCTGTGCTGGCCAGAAGATAAGTAACTATCGTAAGACAGTGGTCGGCTTGCGAATGCCCTTCATCCACGCCATCAACAGAGCCCTGTAGATGGTCGAAGTCTGTTAAAGGGCAAAAAAAACCACGCCAAATCTGGCGTGGCTAGTTGAATGTGCGCAGGATAGCAATAAGGCGGTTATTGCGTACACATCACCTGACATTACTCTGATTGATGCAATGCATTCTACCTATCTTTAGATACTTCGGAGTATAAATTCGCCCAGGCGACGCAAGCCATATAATTTATGCGGGCTGCGTAAATAGAAATTCATGAGCCCCTCCGCCTGGGCTTGGATATCGCGCTAAGACTACAGTCGTGTGATATAAAAGTATCCTTCGATAGATTGTAAGTACCCGTTCAGGCCAAATGCGTTATTTGGATAACTCCTGAAATCCAAATGTCAATTTTCACGAAGCTTCACAATAGCTAGGGTGAAAGGCTAGTGAGGGTGGGTCCAAAAATATGTCTAAACTTTTTTGTCTTTTTGCATTGGTTGGTGTCTCGGGGTGCATGCATTCTGGCACACAGTACCGTACTGATGGGTCCGGCAATATGTATCTGGTTGAACGCGTGGTCTGCGTTGCTGCAGCGCCTGGAGTGATACTGGACGACAATACTTACGTCCCAAAATATGGTGTAGCGTCGCCTATGCGTTGTCCTGCGGGGCAGATGCCTTTGGTAGGTGCTGGCAATAGCAATACCGATATCTCTTCGATGCAAACTCCGCACACAGGTCCCTCGCCGGTTGGCGGGTCTGGTTCGGCAGCGGCTGGCGGAGGTGCGGCCAGCGCAAGTGGAGCAGGCGGCGCGGCGGCAGCTGGTG
>CAYLYV010000024.1:27125-37241 GCA_964387655.1 uncultured Cypionkella sp.
GAGGTGCTGCCAGCGCAAGTGGAGCGGGTGGCGCGGCGGCAGCTGGTGGAGGTGCTGCCAGCGCAAGTGGAGCGGGTGGCGCGGCGGCAGCTGGTGGAGGTGCGGCCAGCGCAAGTGGAGCGGGCGGCGCGGCGGCAGCTGGTGGAGGTGCTGCCAGCGCAGGTGGTGCGGGCGGCGCGGCAGCGGCTGGTGGCGGCGGTGCGGCAGCAAGCCATGGCTCTGCCTCTGCGGGTGCATAAATTTCTTTGCCCCCGAATAGATCTTCTTAAAGCGAGTTTGAATATGCGGCGGATGGTTTTTGCATATGTGGTTGGGTTGGTTTGTGTCGCAGTACCAGTCTGTGCGCAAAATATGACGGGTGTTGGGCAGACGTGGTCAGGCACATGGGGTTTCGAGACGGCAAGCGATCGGAGTATTGCGCTTCAGCGCGCGCAGATGATCAAGACCGCTGAACAGGGCGCAGATGCGACCACGGTCAATCATTACGAAACTTACAATGATAACCGCTCAAATTACATCGATTCCAACAACAGCTCTACGGGCAATGTAACTGCCGAGATTCACAATGGTGACGAGATTGGCACAAATACCAATGCAGTCGGCGCGATGAATACCGGAAGCACTACCATAACACTGTCAGGTGACGGCAATAACGTGAGCTCTAACAACTCCGCAGATACGTCTGGTTGTATTGATGGATCCGTCAACTCCACCCAATTGGGACAGATGCCGGGAATTGGTACAATTGCAAGTGTCGGATCAGCGACAGCAAGTAGCGGCGACAGTGCCACCGAAGCATTGGGCTACAGCGCGCTGCTTCCAGGAGCAAGTGGACTAACCAATGGGTGCAATTAAAAGTGCGCGTCAGCGCCTTTTATCTGGCATGTCCATGCTGGTGACGGTTTCGGCCTGTGCAACAGGTGTCATGACGCCTTCCACGCAAAACGTTCCAGTTGCAGAGGGGCCGTCGATCGAGGATATTACCACGCCGTTCACGACAGCCTTATCTTGCCTGTCCGGCAAAGTGCCAAAATCTGCCACGTTTTCTGTAAGCACGATCGCCGACAATACCGGAAAAGAGCAATACGCTGACGGCGGAACGGGCAAGTTGGTAACTCAAGGTGCCGGCGATATGGTCCAGTCGGCCCTGTTCGACGCTGGCGTTCGCGTGGTTAATCGCCGTGACCCCAACATTTCCATTGCTGAAAGCAACTGGGGATTACGCTCGATGGCGGATCAGATCCGGTCGGATTTCTTTATCTCGGGCAGCATCAACAGCCTCGACGTAATCCCCGGAGGTGGCGGATCGATTGAGGTGGCAGGCGTAGGGCCGCGCTATCGTCAGACCCGAATACTGGTCGGGTTAGATCTTGCGCTGACCAATGCGCATGACGGTCAGATCGTAGCCAATGCTTCGGTGCAAAAGCAGCTTTTCGCCAGCGAGTTGGGCTTTGGCGCGGATCGCTTTAGCGGGAAGACCCTCATTAACATCGACATCGGGGCCCTGGAACGCGAAGCGATGCACTACACCCTGCGACAGATGTTGGCGTTCGCGACATTTGACCTGATCGCGCAGGTCCTGGACAGTTCTGCGGCAGACGCTTGTGCCAAGAACATTCCCTCGGGCGAACACCGGCTGATGGACGTAAAACCCTATAGCGGGCGTAATCGGGCGGCAACGGCGTCTTTCGCGGCGATGATGGCCGCGGCGGCCTCGTCAAGCGCGGCTAAACCGGGCGAAGCACCTCCGGCGACCGGTCAAAAGGCTGAGTCACCTGCAGCTGCGCGTAAGCTTGCAAACGACGCGACGACCTATGCGGCGCAGGCCATCGCTGCAGCGCAGTCATCGGTGCAATCGGTGACCTATGGTCAGTCTGCGGGCATGGCGAACAATGCGATCAGCTACATGCAGCTGGCTGTGAAGGCGTTGCGTGAGGCTGCAGCAGCGGGCTTGACTGGTATCGAAGGCGACACCGCCGCCACCTTGGTGCAGCAAGCGGTAGCTGCGTCGCAAGAGGCGCAAAAGCGGGTGGTGGAGCGTCCGGACGCCCCTGCGAAGCCAACCGAGGCCGCGCCTGCCCCGCCCCCGCCGCCAGTGGACCCTCGGGACGCGCGCGCCGGAGGGCCGGGAAATTGATGGTGCCTCTACGGGAATCCAAAGAATTCACGCCGTTGCCCAAGCAATAAGCGTGATGCGACGGAGCCCCCTAAAAAGACTCCGCAACGCCTGTGACGTCAGGGAAGTGACAGGCAAAAGTCTAAAACAGGAAACGACCATGAAAAAACTTCTCGCTACGACCGCTATCGCCTTGATCAGCATGGCTGGCGCCGCTTCGGCACAATCCGTTCTGGAGCGTGTGTTGGGGCAAATCGACAACGCCACCAACCTGGCACAAGTCAATGGCACCTTCGCCAACATCGCTGAAAACATCGGTGGCAGCCAGACCATCTATGTCAACGCAGCAGGCGACAGCCTATCCGAAGTAGAATATGCTGCTCTGCAAGCTGCACCGACCGAAGAAAGCTACGTCGCCGTGCCTGCAGGCGCCGCGATCAACAACGCGACTGGCACTGTGATCTCGTCAACGGCATATCTCAACCTCAGCGCTGGAGACAAAGCAAAATACACTGTCGCAGAACCGGGTCAAAGCTTTGTTGGTGCTGACGGCGTCGCCATCTCGTCAGGCGCACGCAGTGCACTGCCAAACGCTGAGGAAAAAGCTATCGCGCTCGCAGCTTACAACGCAGTTGTAACTGCAGGTGGCTTCGGCGTTGATGGCTCGATCACCAACATCGTCGACGGCATCACCGAAGCAACCCAGACTGCTGTCGCAGGTTCGGTCAACGCTGTCGAATATGACATGCCGACGCTCGATTTTGGCGACATGGCAACGACGGCACTTGGCGCTGTTAACACTGGCGACATCACGCTGGGCGTGAACTCGTCGGTTGACGAAGCGAAAACCACTTCGACCCAAGCTGTTTCCACCGCTATGACTCAGCTCGGCGGTTCGGCTGACACCGGCGCGCTTGTTCTGAACATCGCATCGAACATGACCGGCGTGAACGGCTCGATCAGCAACACCATGACGGAAGTCAATGGCGCAGTTGGCAACCTGTCGACCACTGCACTTGGCGCTGTCAACACCGGCACCATCACGTCGGGTGTGAACGCTGCCGTTCAAGGCATCGTGGGCACTTCGGGTCAGTAATCTGCCTCAGCAAGACTGGGATGGGCCTATTGGCCCATTCCAACCCGTGTTTCAATGCGGTGGTGCAGATATGCTCGTTGAATAGTTTGACAAGATGCTGCACAAAGGTAAAATGAAAATATCATCACCAATTCTATTGCTTTCTATGGTGTGTAGCTTTGCGCCAATGCAGGTTAAATCCGGCGCACTGGATGACTTTCTTGAATCTATTGATGAATTATCTGCCACTGATCCGGCTATAAATGCTTACATGAATGGCGCCGAGAATTTGCCTTACCAAGAGCGCGAAGTTTTCCAAAATGCCACCGTAAACGGTTCTATATTGAATGCAACGCGGACGCAGTTAGGTTCTCTTCAGGATTTTGTCGGACAATCTAGTGTTGGTAGTATTGGAACGTCTGTTATCGGAGCGGCCAATCAGGGCGGTATTTCTGTGAATGCTGTTACGACGCCGGTTTTACAATCACCTTTAACCGCGAGTGCCACAAGTCTGCCGCCAGTGTTTGCCAGCAACTTCTCATCAAATCAAATGATTCTATCTGGTTCGATCACCGGCGACATTAGCGATATAACCGGCTCAGCAGGCCGGGTTTCGACATCAGTCACCGGTGCCCTGAATACTGGAAATATAGCAATAGGCTTGCGCACAATATCAGACAATATTCTGAACATCGCCAATGAGGGCGGGGTGCAATGAGGCAATCGCCAGTCAGATTGGTCACATCTCTGCCAATTTGTGGCCTTTTGCTGATGGCATCGTCGGTATCTGCGCAATCTTCGGTGTTGAAAGACGTGCTGAAGTTTATAGATCTGATGGATGCTAAGCCTTTGGAGGCTATGTTTGGTAATATAGCATTAAATTCCGCGGGTATCTCTTTGCAGCCCAAATCGCTGCGCGATGGCGATATAGTCATCGTTGGCTACGATCGCTTTTCACAGCCAATTCAGATGGTTGCAGGCCCAAACGGTCTGATGATCACGCCAGAAATCGCAACGACTGCGTCAAGCAGCTTATCTGCAGGATTTTATCCGACCGGATCTGCGATATATACACTGCCGCCTGCCGGACAGCTTTCACTTTTCGATGAATCTGTTGACGGCCAGAAACTGATGTTAATGCGTGAAGCTTTGCTGACGCGCATAGACGGATCCATCAACTTCACCAATATTGGAATCATAATTCCTGACTTGGCTCCGACGTTCCATGTTGCCACATATGGCAATCTGACCACTTCTTTAGTGAACATACCCAAACGACAACTTCCAACTTGGGAAACCACGGTTCTTGGTGCTGTAAACAGCGGTGAGATGGTTTCACATATTGACATTATTCTTGGAGAATTACCTGATAATTTTGCTAACTTGGAGCTTGGCCAGATCAAAGTGGGGCCTAACAAAGCACTCGTCTTGGCAAATACCAGCACCATACTCGTGACGGCGCAGAAAACTTCTATTCTAAGTGATGCCGACAGAAGCAAAGCCATCTTAAATATGGCAGCAAACTCAATGGAAGTGCGTGGAAATGTTTCGACGCGTGTCGGTGGAGTAATGCAAGGCATAAGCCGCATAAACACGACAGTCATTGGCGCCGTCAATTCCGGAAAGATTGAATTCGAAAATTTAGATAATAATTAGGCGTGCTTTATAATCTTCTTAAGTCAATGATTTATATCGGCATTCAAAACCAATAGAATGCGAAAGCGCGCATCTTCCACTGCATCTTGCAACGCTGCGACAATATCAGAAAATCCACCAGAGGGGGAACTGTGCATGTGGTTCTCTGCCTGACGCAGCAACTGGCTCAGCTTCAAAAGACCAACTGCGGCTGTCGAGCCGATTGCACGGTGTAATTTGTCAATTGTTTCTGAAGAAGGATTAGAAACTGACTGTATCGCATCGTCGATATCATTCTGCACCGCCACCAGCAGTTTTCCTGCACTCGCCCGCCCGATTAATTCAAAAAGATCTTCAAAGTCTGGTTGTGTTTCCATGTTGTGTTCGCTTTCACTTGCTGAACTGTTTGCCATACTGGCTACTGTTTGCTGTTTTGGAACGACGGTCGCTAAAATATTTTTTAGATCATTTCCGTTGAATGGCTTGTGGAGGACCATATTCATTTGATACGATTCAAGCTTAGCCTTGTCGTGCAAAGTGGTATCCGCTGTAAGCGCTACGATGACAACGTCTTTGCTGCATCCGCTTTTACGGATCAGATCAGTTGCCTGATAACCACTTAGTCCGCCTGGCATATTCATATCCATGAACACAATGTCATAGGCTGTCGCAAAAGCTAAATCGACAGCATCGCGACCACTCTGCGCCTCGTCGACTGAACAGCCGATTTTGCGCAACATCTGGGCGGTAAGACGCAAGTTCACGATGTTATCGTCCGTTACCAGGCAGTGTAAACCAAATCCAGTTGATTCCGGCGTATTTTCAGAATCTGTGAACGAAATTGTATCTTCGGTCACTGCCAAAAGTGGAATGGCAAAGAAAAATCGACTGCCAACACCAACTTCACTGATTAGTGAAAGATTTCCTGCCATTTTCTGAACGCCGATGTGCGCAATCGCAAGCCCCAAGCCAGTATGGTTCCGGTGATTGTGTGTGTCAGAGAGTGAAGAAGTAAAAAACGGTTCGAAGACCCGAGCACAATCGTCGACTGCGATCCCAATCCCAGTATCAACAACCTCAACGTGCAACATGGTGTTGTTTGATGTACCGGAGACAAAATCAAGCGCAATTTTTACAGTGCCACCATGAGTGAACTTGATGGCATTTCCAATCAAATTATACATCACACGTGTAAAAGTCTTCGGCTTTGCAAGCCATTTTTGACCAGCTTTTTCGCCGGTTATAACAATTTGCATCTGATTGTCACGTTCGACCGCCAAGTTGTTCAACTCTTCAACAATCGCACCGATCACCTTCGTCGGATCCATCGGGACGACCGGCTCTTCAACTTCAGATACTTCGGTAACCTGCAACACATCATTTACTTGCTGTAAGCTGCGCATGCCGCATTCACGCGCGGTATGCAGCAAATTGCGGGCTGGCATGCGAAGCTCTTGGTCATCGATAAGTTCCAGAGACGCGAGAAGACCGTGCAGCGGTGTGCGCATTTCATGGCTCATTGTGGCAAGAAACATCGATTTTGCTTCTGCATGATGGCGAGCTTGATCGCGCGCCTCGCGAAGATCTGCTTCCTGCGCCAACTGCTCAGATATGTCGCGGATAAACGCAACAACGGTTTTGTGGCCGTTCATGTCCCGATTGGCGCGCATGGATACTTCAATCGGCACTTGCCGACCATCCGCGCAAAGACCCAAGGTTTTTGTAGGGCCACCTTCCAAAATTAGGTCGCGACCTGTTTCACGGTAGCGCGCCAATGCGGCGCGATGCGCAGCTCGCAGATGTTCTGGCATAACGGTATCTGCTATATTACAGCCCTTCACACAGGCCTCACTCCAGCCAAATAGCAATTCTGCCGATTTGTTAAACAAGGTAATGTTACCGCTACAATCCGTAACAATCACAGATATCATCGAGGCTTCGTAGACCATAAGTATATTGTCGCTGGCACTTTGCAGGCCACGAATCTGTTTGCTGATTTGTCGCCGTATGCGCACTGTCAGCAGCATCGCCGCAGCCATTATCGATAGAAGGCTGATCGTCGTAGCCCGCATTCTAGCCCACAACACTGTTTCCTCTGCTCTTGAGGATTCAGCTTGATCGACGTAATGCATCAATGCGCCCAGCGTTATCTGGCGCACATTGGCGCTCATTGCAGCAATCTCGATCTGAAATCTGGCTAAAGCATTTGTGTCGCTGAAGTCAAGGTTATCAAATATTCTGGTTAGTTTTTGACTCACATCAATGACTTTTGTGAGATCTGATTTAACCGATTGGGGCATATCAGGTTGATCAATTATAATAGAGACGATCGAGATACGGCTTAGGAAGATATCAAATGCGAGCTTGAGTTCTTCGATATCCGATGACGCACGCCCAACTCGATCATTGAATTCCAGAAGTTTGTAGCGCAAGTTCGTATAATCTACTTCGACCTGCCCCACGCTCCAAACTCGGCTGTCAGACGCTGCGGCACGTGTGCGCGCCAATTGATCACTGAATTGGATTGCGCTGTAAAGCAGCACTGACGCGGTCGCTGCCAATAGCAAGGTGAGAATAGCCACGCTTCCCATTTTTGTGTGCGGCGGTGGCTTATTGATTGCATCGCGCAACGTCGGCATCGTCTAACTCTTTAGAACCGTTATGGTTTCGAGTTGCCAGACACTTGCGGCATAGACGTTCTCTTGGTGAAACTTGGTGGAACTATCGAATGGAAACATTATCCACAGCGGTCCATTTTCACGCCGATTAAATGCACGCCCGTTCATGCGAGTTGCAATGATAGGAGCGTCAAGTGTAACGATACTACGGCTGACAACAACGCTGTATGCGTTCGCGGCGGTCAGGCGCAAATCCCCTGGGCCGGCGTTAAACATTGTCAACAGCGTCGACAGCGCCGGACCAGAAAAGGTACTCTTGCCTATCGTCCATGGCGTCTTTGTCTCAAAGCTGATTTGCGGCATTGCTGAAAGAGCAGCGTCGTCAAGGCCCTGGTTACGCAAGACACCGAAGTCTCCGCTCAAAGCCAGCAGAGCCGTTGATGTCTGCGCTGAGAGGCTTGATCCGACCAGGGACACACTGGACAGGGCCAAGAATTCTCGCCTATTGATCGTCATGGTTCACCTCAGAAGAAAACGGGGCCCGGAAGACATAGCATACGGAACTAAGTTTTCGAATGTATCTTTAGATATCCTCTTGTCACGCGCGCGCTATTGTGAGGCCGCCGTTTTTAGCCCATATGGGAGGACGTGCTGATCGAGAGCTACATTTTTCACAGAAGATGCCTGAATTATCCGAAGATGCGTGGTTTCAGTTCACATCGCCCGTCTTACACCCAGCCATCGTGACTGATAGGATCTAAATGCAAAAGGCGACTTCGATTCTGATCGCTGATGATCACGTTTTGTTGGCTGAATCTCTGGCTTTGGCGTTGGCGGCTCCACCCAGAGAGTGCCGGGTTTCGATCACAAATACTTTGCAACAAACACGCGCAGCGCTTGCGACGTCAACACATTTCGATTTGGTGATGCTTGATCTCAAAATGCCCGGGATGCTAGGCTTGAAAAGCATCAATGAGATTATTGCAATGGCTGCGCCGACACCGGTGGTACTGCTGTCAGGGAACGCGGATCGGTCACTGGTGCGTGCAGCAGTTGACAATGGCGCGCGCGGGTTGATTCCAAAGACGCTGCCGCTGAAGGCGCTCGTGAGCGTTGTCGAACTGGTGCTGTCCGGGCAAATCTTTGTGCCTGCCGAAGATTTTGGTTACGAAAAAAACGCGGTGCGACCGGGAGATACCCAGCTTTCCGAGCGCGAAATCGGGGTTGTGCGCCTTGCTGCCGAGGGCCGAACGAACAAGGAAATCGCATCCTCGATCGGCGCAACTGAAACCAACGTCAAGATGTACATGCGCGGGATTTGCCGAAAATTGAATGCGCGGAATCGGGCGCATGCAGTTACGATCAGCAGGGAGTCATCGCTGATCTAGACGATCAGATGTCTGCTTTATGACAGATAACTTATGTTGATTTGCTGCCAGTACTGCCACTGATCCCCCTCCCTCTGGGACGCAGATCTTGTGTCAAGCCCCGTTAGCCGTAGCGGGACCGCATCCTGAATATCTTCTATCAGGGCCGCAATCTCGGCATCCGATGGCGAGAAGCTAACCTTTGGGAGTAATCCGCATCCGAATCAGTTGTGTCACAGCCACCACTTCATCCCCGACAAACGCAGCATTTTCGTCAAAAGTAAGCGATCCCACGGCGCCGGCTCAAAAAACCGCACAGATTTTTACACGCGTGGAAACCACACGAAATGTCGCCTTGAACGCTTTGTGTCTGATCTTCAAATTTAACGGGGGTAAACGGCCGTTAAAAATCGGCTTGTTTTCTGCTCTATGCGATCGGTCAAGGCACTGATTTTTATGTTGAATTTACGAATTTATTTTGCACCCTGAGAGTTCTGTGGTGCCGCTCTGGTCCACAATCGGAGGGTGGGATGAACGATTTTGACGATATGGTGTATCGCGCAGGTCAGGCAAAGGTGCAGGTCCGGAGCGATGTCAGCCCAAGATCTGTGGCCGCTGATCTCCGAGGTGCATATCACATCCGACAGCATGGAATTGCACATCAGTCGGGAGGCTTTGGCGCAGAGTCTCAGCCTGCATCCCGACGCCCTGAACCCCAATGTGATGCGCGCTCGACAGGCCTTTCAGCGCCGCCGTCGTGGTGCGGAAACCACACTGGTCACCGGCACCGTCGCGCCCCAACCTGATCCTGTCCTGCAACAGAACCTTGCGCGCGCGCATCGCAGGGCCAACCGTTTGCGCAAAGGCGAAAGCCTGAGCAGCATCGCCAGGCCCGAAAATTGTTCCGACAGCCTCATCCGATCGCGCGTTGCCTTGGCGTTTCGGGCCCCGGATCTGCAGCGGGCCATCCTCGATGGAACAGCACCACCCCATCTGACCACCAATCAGATTGTGCGCACAACCCTGCCGCATATCTGGCAAGAGCAAGCTAAAGCTCTGGGACTCCAGTTCAAACAGCCCAAAAACTGCAAACCGCACCGCGTTTTTAGGCCGCAGAGACGGACGTTAGATTTGGCCGCAATCCGCGTACGCTGCGCTGTCTCAGAGACCAAATCCTGCACGCAACCCTCAGAACTCACGCGCCAATTCCGCACATGATCCCGAGATACCCAGCCTGCGATTGTGGTTGGCGGAAGCGGTGGGATTCGAACCCACGGTAGGGTTCCCCCTACGCTCAGTTAGCAA
>CAYLYV010000025.1:0-37176 GCA_964387655.1 uncultured Cypionkella sp.
GCCGGAACGATGGTCATGATCGGTGCCGACAACAGCGGAAACCGCCCGCCCGGCACATAGCAGCCCACCCGATCAATCGGGATAACCCGATGCCCCATGAACACACCCGGCAGCGGCTCAATGTCCAGCGGCAGGATCGTCGCCAACTGCGCTTCCGCGAAGCGGCGCACATTGGCGATGGCAAATTCGGTATCCTTCCGTGTCTGCGGGTCCAATGCCGCCACCGCCGCCTCGCGCTGCGCCAAGCTGACCTCAAACACCTGCAAATCGGATTTGTCGAACTGCGCCGAATATTCCCGCACTGCCGCATCGCCACGGGTTTTCACATCAGTCAGAATCTTGGCGACCAGCTCTGCCACCGGCTTGTTATCGCTTTCGGCGTTGCGGGTCGGGGCCTTGACCCAAGAGATTTTGTCATGCGGATAGGCTTCGGACAGGTTCGACATGTTTGCTCCTTTCGGGCCAGCAAGGGCCTTTGCGTTGCGGATAAACTAAACAATCTGCATACGATTGCAATGCGATCTTTTATCCCATCCGGCGATTCAATCGCAACCCCCTCTGATTCAACGAGTTTTACCTCACATCAGGCAGTTGCGGACGGCAATCTGCCGAAGATTTCATCGAATCCACCATAAGCATCTTGCCATGCAGCGCCAGATTGGTTTATCCATATTGCAAACGTATTCAATGCCGAGGGTGAAATGGCTGTGATCTGGCTCAAACGTGGCAAACCCGAAACCGAACGCGCCGCCGATGATGCGAAAACCCGCGCAACTGTCGAAACCGTGTTGGCCGATATTGAACAGCGCGGCGATGCTGCTGTGCGCGATTTGTCGGTGAAATTCGACCGTTACGACCCGCCCAGCTTTCGCCTCACCGCTTCCGAAATCGACGCCGCGATGCAAAAAGTCAGCACACGCGATATGGCGGATATCCGTTTCGCGCAAACCCAAATTCGCCGCTTTGCCGAAGCGCAACGCGCCTCGATGACGGATATTGAAATCGAAACTCTGCCTGGCGTCTTTCTGGGCCATCGCAACATTCCTGTGCAATCGGTCGGCTGCTACGTGCCCGGCGGCAAATTTCCGATGGTCGCCTCTGCCCATATGTCGGTTCTGACCGCCTCCGTGGCCAAAGTCCCCCGCATTGTCGCCTCTGCCCCCCCGGTCAATGGCGCGCCGCATCCGGCGATTGTGGCGGCGATGGCCTTGGGTGGCGCGCATGAAATCTACGTTTTGGGCGTGATGCAGGCGGTGGGGGCCATGGCCATCGGCACCGCAACCATCATGCCGGTGGATATGCTCGTCGGCCCCGGCAATGCCTTTGTGGCCGAGGCCAAGCGTCAGCTTTACGGCCGCGTCGGGATTGATCTGTTCGCGGGCCCTACGGAGACCATGGTGATCGCCGACGACACCGTCGATGCCGAGCTTTGCGCCACCGACCTTCTGGGGCAGGCCGAGCATGGCTATAACTCGCCTGCGGTGCTGCTGACCAACAGCCGCAAGCTGGCCGAGGCCACCTTGCTTGAAATCGACCGCCTGCTGAAAATCCTGCCCACCGCCGCGACAGCGGGTGTCAGCTGGGCGGATTATGGCGAGGTGATCGTCTGCGACAGCTATGATGAAATGCTGGTGGTCGCCAACGACATCGCGTCCGAACATGTGCAGGTGATGACCGACCGCGACGATTGGTTTTTGGAAAACATGCACTCTTACGGCGCGCTGTTCCTTGGCCCGCGCACCAATGTCGCTAATGGCGACAAGGTGATCGGCACCAATCACACATTGCCCACCAAAAAGGCCGGGCGCTATACCGGTGGGCTTTGGGTCGGCAAGTTCCTGAAAACCCACAGCTATCAGCGTATCACCACTGACGCAGCGGCGGCGATGGTCGGGGCCTATGGTTCGCGCCTGTGCATGCTGGAGGGCTTCGTCGGTCATGCCGAGCAATGCAACATCCGGGTGCGGCGCTATGGCGGGCAAAACGTGCCCTACGGGGCAGCCGCCGAATGAGCCTGCCGCGCACGCCATCTTTCCGGCTTGACGGACGCCGCGCGCTGGTCGCGGGCGCATCTTCCGGTATTGGGGCCGCCTGCGCCGTGGCTTTGGCCGAGCAGGGCGCACATGTGACCCTTTGCGCCCGCCGTGCGCCCGAATTGCAGGCCTTGGCGGATGAGATGCGTGCCGAGGGCTTCACCGCCGATATTCTGCCACTCGATATCACTGATACCAAAGCCACCGAAGCCGCTTTGGCCGACCTGCGGCCGTTTGACATTCTGGTCAATTCCGCAGGCGGCGCGCGTCACAGTCCGGCAATCGAAACCACGCCCGAGGATTTCGACTTCGCCACCAACCTCAACCTGCGCGCCGCCTATTTCCTGACCCGCAGCGTCGCCGCCCGCCTGATCGCCGCAGGCAAGCCCGGCAGCCTGATCAACATCACCAGCCAGATGGCGCATGTCGGCGGCATCGACCGCGCGGTTTACGCCGCCACCAAACATGCCGTCGAAGGCATGACCAAATCCATGGCGATTGAATGGGGACCGCACGACATTCGTGTCAACACCGTGGCCCCCACTTTCATCCGCACAGCCCTTACCGCCGCCACCTTCGCCAACCCAGAACGCGCCGCGTGGATCGCCAGCAAAATCAAACTGGGCCGCGTCGGCGAAGTCACCGACATCATGGGCGCGGTCGCGTTCCTGGCCTCGGATGCGGCAAGCCTGATCACCGGAACCTCTATCCTCGTAGATGGCGGCTGGACCGCCGATTAACCTAAAAGGTGCCATATGACCCCGCAAGACATGGAAGCCCGCATCGTCCGTTACGGCGATCTGCGCCCCTGCAAAACCGCGTTCATTGACGCGCATACCCCCGGTTCCAACCGCAAGGAAAACTTCACCATCATCGGCGGTGGCGTGTCGGAAAGCCCCGATCAGCACGTGCATATCCGGGAAACCCCCGGCTTTAACATCGGCGCTGCAGGTCAACCGCCCGGCTGCCGCAACAGCCTGCACACCCACCGCACTGCCGAAGTGTTCTTCGTGCTGAAAGGCCGCTGGCGGTTTTTCTGGGGTCGCTACGGCACCGCAGGTGAGTTCGTGGCCGAGGAAGGCGACATCTTCAACATCCCCACCGGCATCTTCCGTGCGTTTGAAAATATCGGCACCGACTACGGCATGATCATGGCCGTTTTGGGCGGTGATGATGCCGGCGGCGGCGTGGTCTGGGCGCCGCAGGTCATCACCGATGCCAAGGATTACGGCTTGATCTTGGGTAAAAACGGCAAGCTTTATGACACAAAAAAGGGCCAAAGTCTGCCCGAGGGCGTGGTGCCAATGCCGCTGTTGACGGACGAAGAACTCAAGGCCTTCCCCGAACCCACCACTGCCGAGGTGATCCCGAATTGCGTCGCCCGCTATTGGGATTTGATGGCTTTGTCCGACCACCAGCCCGCGAAAGTGATCGGCGAGATGGGCAAGCTGCGCGACCGCCCCGGTTTTGAGGTTGAATTCCTGTCGCGCAACTCGATCCCCGACACCACCTATAGCCTTGATCAACATGAGATTCTGATGCCGATGCGCGGCCATTGGCGGCTGACCTGGGCAGGTGGCACCACCGCGCTGAACCCCGGCGATACCGCCGCCATCCCACCCGGGCTGGAGCACAGCCTTGCCCCCTCAATGACCGGCGAAGCCTCGCTGTATCGTGTGATCAGCACCGCTGATCCGGCGGGCACCACGGGGCGCTTGCTCTAAGCCATGCTGCTGCTGATCCCGGGCATGATGTGCGACGCGCGGATGTGGGGCGACCTGTCAAGGTTGCCCCCGGTGCTGCACGCCGACATCACCGGGGCTGACAGCGTGCAGGCACTCGCCACCGCAATCCTGCACAAAGCGCCCGCCGAATTCGCGCTTGCGGGCCTGTCGATGGGCGGGATTGTCGCGATGGAGGTTTTGCGCCAAGCCCCGCACCGCGTCACCCGGCTGGCGCTGCTGGACACCAACCCCCGCGCCGAGACGCCCGAGGCCCAAGCCAAACGCGCACCCCAGATCGCCCGTGCCTTGGCAGGCGATCTGGCCAACCTGATGGCCCAAGACACCATCCCGCATTACTTTACCCATCCTCAAGAAAAACTTGCCAATCTCTGCCTGAACATGGCGCTTGCCCTTGGCCCGCAAGTCTACACCCGCCAATCCCATGCCCTGCGTGACCGCCCCGACCAAACCGCCACGCTCGCCGCCTACAAAGGCCCCGCTTTGGTGCTGATGGGAGAATATGACCAGCTTTGTCCGCGCGACCGCCACGATCAGATGCACGCGCTGATGCCACAATCGCGGCTGGAAATCATCGCAGATGCGGGCCATCTTCCGACGTTAGAAAACCCTCTCGCCACCCAGACCGCCCTGCTCAACTGGCTGAGCCAACCCGCATAGGACCATCATGACCTCCCTACATCAGCATTTCGCCACTGGGGACAAAGCCGTCAATGGGTGGTGCGCCCTGCCCTCGCCCGTCACAGCCGAGATCATGGGCCGACAAGGCTTTGATCTGATAACCGTCGATCTGCAACACGGGCTGATGGATTACCAAATGGCGCTAACCATGCTGCAAGTGCTGCAAGGCCTGCCCGCGCCTGTGTTGGTGCGGGTGCCGTGGAACGAACCGGGGATTATCGCCAAATGTCTGGATGCAGGTTTTGCCGGCCTGATCTGCCCGATGATCAACACCGCTGACGATGCCAAACGCCTTGTGCAAGCCGCCCGTTACGCCCCCTTGGGCAGCCGATCCTTCGGCCCCACCCGCGCCAATATGGTGCATGGGGCGGGCTATGTGAAAACCGCAAACACCGCCGTTCTGGTCTTTGCGATGGTTGAAACGCGCGAGGCTTTGACCAACCTCGATGCAATTCTTGCGGTGGACGGTATCGACGGCGTCTATGTCGGCCCCTCTGATCTGGGCCTGTCGCTGGGCTATGAACCGACGCTGGACCCAACCGCCCCCGAAGTGCTTGACGCCATTGCCGCCATCGCCGCCCGCACAAAGGCGGCAGGCCGAATTGCGGGCGTGCATACCGGATCGCCCGAAATGATCCGCCGCATGTTCGCGCAAGGCTATGATTTCGCATCACTTCTAACCGATGCCCGCCTATTCACAAACGCCATTGCGGGCCAGTTGGCGGCAGTCCATCAGACCACGACCGATGCGGGGAAGGGCTATTAGGTCTCCCCCCTCGGAAAGCGCCGGTCTGCATCTCAATCTGCTTCCAGATCGCCAGTTCACCGTATGGCGTGAATTCGCGCTGCGCCCCCACGGACGAAATTCGGCTTGGGAAATGCACATCGGCGCACAGTCGGCGCGCCAAAGCGACCGTGCCGCTCGTGATACACGCCTTCGGTGTGATAGCTGGTTTAAGTCTCTGGATGCCTTTTTGAACGCCTTGAAAGCAGATGCAGGACTTGCTCTTGCTGAAAAAACCATTGAGCAGATCGGCGGTATGGCAACATTGTGCATCCGAATGGGGACAAGGCGCAGGTTTGAAGGGTCGGGTTGCAAACAGGCTGGAGCAATGGTTTGACGGCAACGCGGGCCTAAAGGAGAAGCTGGAAGAAATTGCTACCGGATTTTGGGAGCAACTGGTTATTTCTCCCCTGTTGCGACTGTCGGAGGAAACTGCCCCAGAAAGCCCGACGCACACCGGGAACATTGTCCGTTCCCCCAGAAAGCAAGCGCCTAAGCCTGGTTGGAAGCTATACTTTGTGGGGGCTTGGCTCTGCCTGGCCCCCATCACCCTAACTGGTAGTATCGACTAGAAGAACCGTCCCCACGGCCGGCATCGAACCGGCAAGCCCTAAGGCGGGAGATTTTCATACCACTTCGGCTTCAACCGCCACCCAAGGGTGTTCGTGGTCTGGACTATCCCTTGACCATAACCAGTTGCCTGATGTTAGGTCCTGCCCGTCTAGTCTCTACACCTTCCATTTCGGCAACGTGCCAAAATAGCTTGGCTCGGGATTGCCACCAGCATTACCTGTGAGGTTTCCCCGAATTTGGGCAGCTATACTCCCGGCGTTTCCACCGGGGCACTCACTGGCAAAAGCAAGTCTCCTGTGTTTACCAATTTCACCACGTGGGGTGACGGGTCTTCTAAGCGGCTTCTAGCGTGGTGTCTTGACCTAGACAACCCTAGCCCAAAATACCTTTTCAGACGTTTTTGGGCCTAGAAATGACCTGAACAAGTATTTGTTAACATAAGTTCGTGTAATCATTAAGTAATTTATAAAAAGGATAGGATTTTAAGTCTCCTGTGTCTACCATGTCACCACGCGGGCAATCATGCGCGGTTGGCGTCGCCGCCCCATAGCCATCTGCGCGGCGGGGTAAAGCACCCGAAATCATATCATATGCAACAAACCGCTGCGCTGCGGCGATTGACTTCACCGAAATCCCCGCTTTTATAGCTGCGAGAGTTTGCGAGGATCCCCTATGAAGAAAATCTATCCCAACGCGGCGGCGGCGCTGGATGGCTTGCTGTTTGACGGCATGTTGATCGCAAGCGGCGGTTTCGGCCTCTGTGGTATTCCAGAACTGCTGATCGCGGCGATCCGCGACGCAGGCACCAAAGGCCTGACCATCGCGTCGAACAACGCGGGCGTTGATGGCTTTGGCCTCGGCCAGCTTCTGGAAACCCGGCAGGTCAAGAAAATGATCTCCTCCTATGTCGGCGAGAATGCCGAATTCATGCGGCAATATCTGTCGGGCGAGTTGGAGTTGGAATTCAACCCGCAGGGCACGCTTGCCGAGCGCCTGCGCGCAGGCGGCGCGGGTATCCCCGGTTTCTACACCGCCACTGGCGTCGGCACGGTGATCGCCGATGGCAAAGAGCACCACGACTTCAACGGCAAGACCTATATTCTGGAAACCGGCATCGTCGCCGACCTCTCGATCGTCAAGGCGTGGAAGGCCGATCCGTCGGGCAACCTCGTGTTCCGCAAAACCGCGCGCAACTTCAACCCACCAGCGGCGACATCGGGCAAGATCTGCGTGGTTGAGGTCGAAGAAATCGTGCCACTGGGTGCGTTGGACCCCGACACCATCCACCTGCCGGGCATCTATGTGCACCGGATTGTGCAGGGCCAGCACGAAAAACGGATTGAGAACCGCACGACACGCAAGAAGGAAGCCTGATATGTGGGATCGTAACCAAATGGCCGAACGCGCCGGGCGCGAGTTGCAAGACGGCTGGTATGTCAATCTTGGCATCGGCATCCCCACTCTGGTGGCCAACTATATCCCTGAAGGTGTTAACGTCACCTTACAGTCGGAAAATGGCATGTTGGGCATGGGCCCCTTTCCCTATGAGGGCGAGGAAGACCCCGATCTGATCAACGCCGGCAAGCAAACCATCACCGAACTGCCGCAGACCGCCTATTTCGACTCGGCGCAAAGTTTCGCGATGATCCGCGGCGGCAAGATCGCCATGGCAATTCTTGGCGCGATGGAAGTGGCCGAAAACGGCGACCTCGCGAACTGGATGATCCCCGGCAAGCTGGTCAAGGGCATGGGCGGGGCGATGGATCTGGTCGCGGGCGTGGGCCGCGTCGTGGTGGTGATGGATCACACCTCCAAACATGGTGAATCGAAGGTGCTGAAGGCCTGCACCCTGCCGCTGACCGGCAAGGCCGTGGTCAACCGTATCATCTCAAACCTTGGTGTTTTGGATGTGGTCCCCGGTGGGCTGAAGATCGTCGAAGTCGCCGAGGGTGTCACCGAGGCCGAACTGCGCGCCGCCACCGAGGCCACCATCGTTGACTGAAGTTCTCCGCGAGCACGGCGCGCATAAAGGCCGCTACGTCATCCGTCAGAACGGCGAAGAAGCCGAGATGACCTATTCGATCACCAGCCCAACGCTGGTGATCGCCGATCATACCGCGGTGCCGGACAGCTTTCGCGGCACCGGGGCGGGCGTGGCGATGCTGACGCAGTTCGTGGCGGATGCACGGGCAGAGGGGTTCAAGATCATGCCGCTCTGCCCCTTCGTCAATGCGATGCGGAAAAAGCATCCCGAATGGGCGGATGCGTTCGCGGTCTGAAAGGGCTGGGGACTCTGGCGAAATCGTTAAGATTTCCTTACCGCCTCCCTGTAAGTCATTGATTATAAAAACTTCTAAAAAGGTCCCGAGTCGGGACCTTTTTAATTCGTCGCCGAAATCACCTTGAACACGCAAGGGTCCGTCACCAGCTCCGGCGGGCTCAGACACAACCCCTGCGCCACCTGCCACGCCGCCAGAACCTTGGGCACATAATCGCGAGTCTCGGCATAGGGTGGCACCCCGGAATTGGCATCAATCGCGCCCTCCCCGGCATTATAAGCCGCGATCACCATCAGCGGATCATGATCGAACCGCTTCATCAGCCAATCCAAGTAAGCCACTCCACCCTTGATATTCTGCACCGGATCGGTGGAATCGCTGACCCCAAACCTTTGCGCCGTGGCGGGGATCAACTGCATCAATCCCTGCGCCCCGGCCGAACTGACCGCATTGGGTTTGCCAGCACTTTCAATCCCGATCACCGCCAGCACCAAAGCAGGGGATACATCGGTGCCAATCGTCGCCTTCAGAATCTCGGTGCCGTAATTGGAGGCAATCTCTTGCATATGCTGCATCCGGGGGGCTGCCACCCGCGCCCCGCCCGGCCCCTGGCTTAAGGTAGCCAGCGCGAGCGGGAACCGCCCCGAGACCTGATCGCGCTGCACCGGCACGGCATCCCAGAACCAGCCATATTGCGCCGTGGCCGGGGTTGGCAGCGCAGGGGCCGGCGTCGCATCGGGATCGGCTGGAGCCTCGGGCACCCGCGCCTCAATCTCGGGCAAAGCCGCCAAAAGCCGGGCTTGTTCTGCCGGATCAATCTGCACGGTGATGCGCTTGCCGGGCAGGTTGTCGCTGACCTTGATGCGCTTGAAGCCTTCACCACTGGCGGAATTCATAATGATTTCCGCCGCTGCCGGGATCGGCAACAGAAGAATCAACCCGACCAGAACTGCGCCTTGTGCCCGTCGCATCACGTTGGATGCCGCCTGCCTTGTTTTCATTGCGCTCAATGTTGCAGAATCACCCACCGAATTCCACGTTTGCCTGTGTCAATCATGGCAATTTTGCCCAAATCGGCGCGAAAGCAACGGTTGCGCGGGACAGGGTTAAGCGACAGTTAAAATATATATCTATATATATCAGTGTATTGAAAGAATTTCCCGCCTAAATTGCCGCGCTTCAAAAACGCCTCACCCTGAGCAAACTGCCGCCACGTTCACAGGGCCATATAGGGTCATACCGAACGGCAAGCGGCGAAACAGAGGTCGCAGCTGACAGAGCCGGAGCGGTTAGAAACCTGAGCATCCCCAGAAAGGGACCACATCATGATGACGTTGAAACTCCGCAAGCTGTTCAAATCCTTCCGCGCTGACGAGTCCGGCGCTGTGACCGTTGACTGGGTCGTGCTGACCGCTGCCATCGTTGGCCTCGGCATGGTCGTGATGAAAACCGTTGGGGGTGGCATCGAAGGTCTGGGCCATTCGATCGTGTCCGACCTGGAAGGCCGCGCTTCGGGTTACGAAAACCAGTAATCGGTTAATCCGATCACCTGATAAAGGTGAGGGCCGCATCCGGGACGGGATGCGGCCTTACCATTTATGAAAAGCCTGCGCAGTAATTTCAATCATTGAGATAGTATATTTCGATCAGAGCCTCGTTCAATCTGGCGAAATCACACCAATGCCAAGCACGACCAACCAGAGCGCTGTCGAACCCTCAAAATAACGCCGAGACCCGCCATGGGCCATAAATCGCCAAATCCGATCAAGCTGATCAGACCTGAACAAGAGCCCCTTTTAATGCCGATGCACCCCTTGCTTAAGCCAGAGATTGACCGAACCAACCGGGCCAGAGCGCTGTTTCCAAAACAGAAACGCCGGGCATCTACAGAATAGAAAAACAATATGGGGAACGCTGCAATCACCCCGAAAAGACCCAAACCCCGCCGCAATCGCGCCACGATCCGGCGGCTATATCAACCCAAGCCGAAGCGGTGAACGGGTTGGAACAGAGGCCAGACCGTGACGATCCAAAGCGGTGAGACCTGAGCAACTCCTAGATAGGGAAATCCAAAATGATGACGTTGAAACTCCGCAAGCTGTTCAAATCCTTCCGCGCTGACGAGTCCGGCGCTGTGACCGTTGACTGGGTCGTGCTGACCGCTGCCATCGTTGGCCTCGGCATGGTCGTGATGAAAACCGTTGGGGGTGGCATCGAAGGTCTGGGCCATTCGATCGTGTCCGACCTGGAAGGCCGCGCTTCGGGTTACGAAAACCAGTAATCGGTTAATCCGATCACCTGATAAAGGTGAGGGCCGCATCCGGGACGGGATGCGGCCTTTTCCATGCTGAAATCCAGGCCAAAATTCAGCGGTCAGACCACATTGCCGCCACGGGCACATCCCGATTCCGGCCACAATCCCGCGCTACAGCAATAATTGTGGGTGTTATGAGTAGCCGGAGCGAAAGCCGCGAAGGAGCGACCATGCAAGTCTGGTTGAAGAAATTCATCCGAAAAACCGACGGCGCGGTCACTGTGGAATGGGTGACTTTGTCTGCGGCAGTGATTGGGTTGGGGATGGTGGTGCTCTGGCCTGTGGCCTTCAGCACCGAAAGCTCGACGCAGGGCGTGGCAGATTACATCGAAGGCGTTGAGGTCGGTTACGGCAGATGAGTTGGGGCGTTCCGCAAGGCTTGCAACGCTGCGGAAACAAGTGGGAAAGGGTCTAACATGCGAATGATCTTTGGATTGGTGCTGGTGGTTGGCATGATGCTGGCAGGCGCCGCCGTGTTCATGGCAAAGAATTTCATCGGCCAGCAGCAATCGGCGGTGACGCGTGAAAAGCAGCTGATGGCCGACACCGGCGGTCTGACCATGGTATTCGTGGTCAACAAAGCGAAGAATTACGGCGATCCGCTGACCAAAGAAGATGTGCAACGCATCTACTGGCCGAAAAACGCTCTGCCGGAAGGCGCGTTTGAGGATGGCGATCTGCTGTTCCCGAAAGAGGCCAAAGACCCGCGCTATGTGGTGCGGCAGATGGAAAAGTTTGAACCGATCCTCGCCGTCAAAGTCACCGCTCCGGGCGAGCAGGCGGGCCTGAACGGCGCGATTGAAAAGGGCATGCGGGCGTTTGCGATCAAGGTCGATGCCGCAGACTTCCTGCAACCGGGCGACCGGGTGGATATTTACTGGACCGGGTCTTCGGGTGCGTCGGGCTCGGAAATCACCCAGCGGATCGAGACGGCGGTGAAGATCATCGCGGTGGACCGCAACGCCAAAGAGACGGTCGCTGCGGGCGAGATTCAAAGCCGCACCATGACCGTGGCAGCCACGCCAGAACAGGTGGGCCGCCTGGCGCAAGCGCAGGCCACCGGGCGTCTGGTGATGTCGCTGGTGGGCAACGACAGCTCTGCGGCTAACGATCCAACCGAGATCAAGGTGACGACCACCGACATCAATGGCGACAAGATTGCGGCGCCGGAAGCAGTGGCAGCGGCCCCCCAAGCCTGCTTTGTAAACAAACGGGTGGCTGGCGTCCTCACCAAAGACGAAGTCGCCTGCACCAATTAAGCCTGAAAATCACACCGGCCGCCACTTCCTATAGTGGCGGCCGGTTTTGCATTCCGCATCCGGTAGCCCGCTGTTGCAAGTTATCCACATAAGGAACGGCCTCCAACCATTTGATTCTTGCAAAAAAACGACACTTACGTCATTCTGCTAAGCGGATTGGGCATAACAAGACCCGACCAGAGGCGTGATCGAAAGGGCAGGTCACATGAATATGCGCAAATTCCTGACCGCCGGTTGCTTGGGGCTTGCCCTTGCAACATCGGCGCTCAGCCCGCTGTCTGCACAGACGCTGCGGGTGATGGAGGGGTCGGCTTCGGCCCCGCTCAACGTGCCAATGAACCGCGCCGTGGTTGTGGAAAGCGATGTTTCTTTCTCCGAACTGTCGATCGCCAATCCCGGTATCGCCGATATCTCAACCCTGTCGGATAAGTCGATCTACGTGCTGGGCAAGACCCCCGGTCGCACCACGCTGACCCTGCTCGGGCCGGATGGCAAGCTGATCTCGAATGTCGATGTCCATGTCACCCCCGACATCGCCGAGTTCAAAGAACGCCTGCAACAAATCCTGCCGGGTGAGAAAATCGAAGTCCGCACCGCCAATGATGGCATCGTCATGTCGGGCACGGTCTCGTCCACCGCCAAGCTGGACCGCGCCTTGGATCTGGCCGAACGCTACGCGCCAAAACGCGTGTCGAACCTGATGGGCGTCGGCGGCACCCAGCAGGTGATGCTGAAAGTGCGCTTTGCCGAGATGCAGCGTTCGGTGTCGAAAAACCTGTCCTCGTCACTGGCGGTATCTGGCGGCAGCAAATTTGGCGTCGCGGCCGAAACTGGCACCTGGTTGAACGGTGACAACAGCATCAACAACAGCACGATCACGCCGCGCAACAATGCCAATTCCGCAGTGGCCTTTGGCTTTTCAGCCGGCTCGCTGGAATTTGCGGTGTTGCTTGAGGCGCTGGAATCCAAAGGCGTTGTGCGCACCTTGGCCGAGCCCAACCTGACCGCGCTTTCCGGGCAAGAGGCGAAATTCCTCGCAGGTGGCGAATATCCGATTCCGGTGACGGATAATGACGGCATCAAAATTGAATATAAACCCTTCGGCGTTGAGCTGAATTTCACACCGACCGTGGTCGATGGCGATATCATTAACCTTGTGATCAACGCTTCTGTCTCATCCATCGACACCACCAACAGCGTCACCACCAACGGTTTTTCGGTCAACGCCTTCAAACGCCGCGAAACCTCAACCACGGTGGAAATGCGCGATGGCGAAAGCTTTGCCATCGCCGGGCTGTTGCAGGATGACTTCCGCGATCTGAACGGCCAAGTGCCGTGGCTCGGTGATATCCCGATCCTCGGGGCGCTGTTCCGCTCGGCAGAATATCAGCGCGCGCAATCGGAACTGGTGATCATCGTCACCCCGCATCTGGTCACGCCAACCCGTGGCGAAGCCTTGGCCCTGCCAACCGACCGGGTGAAACTGCCGTCCGAGAAGGATCTGTTCCTGTTCGGCAACGTGGCGGGCAAACAAAAAGGTGCGGCGGGCGATGTCGCGCGGCAAGATTTCAGCGGCTCTTACGGCTATGTGATGGAGTGATTTGATGCACCTGCGCTCCCTCCCCCTGCTTGCCGCCGCCCTGCTCAGCCTTGCGGCTTGCAACACCACCGATTTCACCCAAGAGGCGGGTGCCTCTATCGATGAAGGTGGTTTTGGCAACTCGACCATGAACAACACTTTGGTGATGTCGGGTGAACGCGATTACACCATCGCTTTGGCAGAACGGTTTGCCAAATCGGTGCCCACCACGATCACCTTCGCGTTCAACAGCTCGGAACTGTCGCCAGAAGCCCGCGCCACCCTTGCGCAGCAGGCCGATTTCATCCGACAGTTCCCGCAAGTGCGCTTCCGCGTCTATGGCCATACCGATCTGGTCGGCTCTAACGCGTATAACAAAGCGCTTGGTCTGCGCCGCGCGCGCGCAGCCGTGGCTTACCTTGCCAGCTTGGGGATTGGCGGTTCGCGGCTTGAGGCGGTGGTGTCTTATGGCAAAACCCGACCAATTATCCAGACTTCCGCACCCGAGCAGCGCAACCGGCGCACCGTTACAGAAGTGTCGGGGTTTGTGAAAAACAACCCGATGGTTCTAAACGGCAAATACGCGCAGATTATCTTTCAGGAATACGTGCGCGGCGCTGTCGTGCCGCATGGCGAATACCCTGTCCCGGTTGAGCCACCGAAGTAAGACAAGCCAGCCCCTGCGCGCAATCGCAGGGGGCCTTTGTTTCTGAATTCGTTTCCGAATTAGCCGCTTACATCGCGAAATACCCCAGATTGACGCTGTTTTAGCCCCAATCTCGCCACCATCCTCCAGCATCTTGCACCCAATGGGAACAATGCCGTGCCGAAGGCGAGGTATGCTCCCCCGATTGGCCCCAATCGTGCCTTAATTTTGGCCGGGGTCGGTGGTGGGATGTCTTGAGAGGGACGATGAAACGATGACGAGCGTGGCCAACTTACAACCAGATCCCGCACCCATTCTGGCGTGTACGATTTCGCGCGATGTGCAGAATTTTGATCTGCTGATCGACGATATGGAAAACGAGCTGGGCGAGGCTTGGGGCGATCTTGGCTTTGACGATGCGCTGATTTTCCTCGGCCAACCCGAATCTGCCACGCTGGAGTTTGTCGCCATCGCGGTCGATGCCGAAGATGAGGTCGATCTGTCGCGGATCACCGAGATCATCCGCACTGCCAAGGCAAAGTCGATCAAAGTGATCTTGATTGCCGATCAGGTTGGCCCTGCGGCCCTGCATCAACTGCTGCGGCTTGGTGCCGAAGATTTCGTCCCCTACCCGCTGCCAGATGGCGCGTTGCACGAAGCCATTGAACGCATCCGCAAAGCCAAACCTGCTGCGGCCGAAACCCCGGCCCCGCCCCCCCCGCCAATCGTCTCGGATGAACCCCATGCCGAGAAAGCCCCGGCGTTCAAAGCCAAAGGCGACCGTGACGCCGTGGTGCTTCCGGTGCATGGGCTTGCAGGCGGCTGTGGCGCTTCGACCTTTGCCACCAACCTCGCCTGGGAACTGGCAACCTTGTCGAAAACCGACGCTCCGCGCGTCTGCCTGATCGACCTTGATTTCCAATATGGCTCGGCTGCCACCTACCTTGACCTGCCGCGCAAAGAGGCGGTGTTTGACCTGCTGACCGACACCGCCCATGCCGACAGCGACACGCTGCTGGCCGCCATGCTGACCTTCAACGACAAGCTGCATGTGCTGACAGCACCGTCCGACATGCTGCCCCTGGATATTGTCTCGCCCGAGGATATTGGCCGCATCATTGACATGGCGCGGGCGAATTTCGACTTTGTGGTGATCGACATGCCACGCACCATCGTCGCTTGGACCGAAACCGTGCTCAGCCGCGCCCATGTCTACTTCGCGCTGATGGAGTTGGATCTGCGCTCGGCCCAAAATGTGCTGCGTCTGGTGCGGGCGCTGAAAGCCGAAGGCCTGCCGCATGAAAAGCTGCGCTATGTGCTGAACCGCGCGCCGAAATTCACCGATCTTTCGGCGAAAAGCCGGGTGAAGCGGATGGCAGAAAGCCTTGATATCACCATCGAAGTGCAGCTTCCCGATGGCGGCGCGCAGGTGACACAAGCCAATGACCACGGCCTGCCCTTGTCGGAAAATGCGGGCAAAAACCCGTTGCGCAAAGAAATCCAGAAGCTTGCGAAATCGCTGTTTGATCTGAACAAAGCCGTGGAAACCGGCAGGGGCTAAGGCTCGGACTTTGGGGGTTAACGATGTTCTCACGTTTCAAGAAACCGGAAGCCGGCCCAAGCGCCAGCCCCGCCGCCGCGAATACCGCGCGCCCGGCGGCTCCGGCCCCTGCGCCAAAACCCGGCATCGGCCGCCCGGCGGTGGCCCCCGCCCGCCCGCCCGCCGAGGCGGTTGCGGCGGATAAGGAAAAGAAGCGTAAGGAACGTCTGGGTGAGTTGAAGCAGGAGTTGCACAAGCGCCTGCTGGATAACCTCAACCTCGCGGCCATCGAGCAGGCCTCGGAAGCCAATCTCAAAGCCGAAATCGCTGCGATCTCCGCCGAGGCTTTGGATGAGATGTCGGTGGCTTTGTCGAAAGAAGACCGCACCACGCTGAACCAGGAACTTTACGACGAGGTGATGGGCCTTGGCCCGCTGGAACCCCTGCTGAAAGACGAATCCGTCAACGATATCCTCGTCAATGGCCCGAACCGCATCTTTGTCGAACGCAACGGCAAGCTGACCCTGACCGCCATCACCTTCAAGGACGAACGCCACCTGCTGCGCATCATCGACAAGATCGTCTCTGCCGTGGGCCGCCGGGTGGACGAATCCAACCCCTATTGCGACGCACGTTTGGCCGATGGCAGCCGTTTCAACTGCATGGTGCCCCCCGTCGCGGTCGACGGATCACTTGTTTCGATCAGGAAATTCAAAAAAGAGAAACTCGGCATCCCGGATCTGGTGCGCTTTGGCGCCTTTACCGAGGAAATGGGGCTTTATCTGCAAGCCGCCGTGTCGTGTCGGCCGAACGTCATCGTTTCCGGCGGTACGGGTTCGGGCAAAACCACCACGCTGAACGCTTTGTCCTCCTTCATCGACAACACCGAACGCGTGCTGACCATCGAAGACACCGCCGAACTTCAACTGCAACAGGTCCACGTGGGCCGGATGGAAAGCCGCCCAGCCAACGTCGAAGGCAAGGGCGCTGTCACCCAACGCGACTGTCTGCGCAACGCTTTGCGGATGCGTCCTGACCGGATCATCGTGGGTGAGACCCGCGGCGAGGAAGTCATCGACATGTTGCAGGCGATGAACACTGGCCATGATGGCTCCATGACCACCATTCACGCCAACTCGGCGCGCGATGGCATCAGCCGTCTGGAAAACATGGTCGCCATGGCCGGGATTGAAATGCCGCTGAAAGCCGTGCGCAGCCAGATCGCCTCGGCTGTGAACCTGATCGTGCAAGCCTCGCGCCTGCAAGACGGCTCGCGCCGCATGGTCTCGATCACCGAAATCACCGGCATGGAGGGCGAAGTGATCTCGATGCAAGAAGTGTTCCGCTATGAACGTTTGGGCGTTGAACCCAATGGCAAAATTATTGGCCGCTTCAACGCAACCGGCGTGCGCAGCCACTATTCCGACCGCTTCAAACAATGGGGCTACGATTTGCCCGCCTCGATCTACGAACCTATTAACTGAGGCATATCATGACCCTATCAGCCGCCCCGCTTATCTACATCCTGATCTTCGTCGCCGTTGTGGTGATGGTGAACGGCCTCTATCTGGTGGTGTTCGGCAAATCCATCAGCCTGAACAACCGGATGAGCCGCCGTCTGGCTTTGTTGGAGAAAAACAACAACCGCGAGCAGGTGCTGGAACAGCTGCGCAAGGAAACCGAGCAGCACGTCAATTCGCGCGGCATCCCGCTGTATTCGATCCTCGCCAAAAAAGCGCAGAAGGCCAACATCGCTTTCAGCCCGCAGCAACTGGTGCTGATCATGATCGGCATGGTCGGCATCGCCTTCGCAGGCCTGACCTTTGGCACCCAAGTGGCATTGCCGATCCGCGTCGTCGTCGCCGTCGGCATGGGGGTGGGTGGCGTGTATTTCTGGGTCAACGGCAAAGCCAAAAAGCGCATCGCTTTGATGGATGAACAACTGCCCGACGCGGTGGAACTGATGGTGCGGTCCTTGCGCGTCGGCCACCCGTTTGCCTCTGCCATCGGCATCGTCTCGAAAGAGGTCCCCGATCCCTTGGGCACCGAATTTGGCATGATCTCGGATGAGGCCGCTTACGGCCGCAACGTCGCCGAGAGTCTGAAAGCCTTTGCCGAACGGATGGACAGCCAGGATCTGCGCTTCCTCGCCGTCGCCGTCACCATTCAGCAAACCTCGGGCGGTAACCTCGCCGAAATCCTTGAAGGTCTGTCCAAGGTGATCCGCGCCCGCTTCAAACTGTTCCGCCGCGTCAAGGCGATCACCGGTGAGGCGAAATGGTCCGGCATGTTCCTGTCGATGTTCCCGATCGGCGCCATCGTCATGATCAACATCATCAAACCGGATTACTACGACGATGTGGCGAAGTCGGCGGTGTTCATCCCGGCCTGTCTTGCTGTCGGGGTGTTCTTGGTCATCAACATCATCTTCATGCGTATCATGGTCAACATTAAGGTCTAAGCGTCATGGAATTTCTCAACAATATCAACACGCAACTGACCGACAATTTCGGCCCGCTGGGGCCGTTGCTGGCGCTTGGTCTCTTGGGTCTGACCTTGATTGTCGCCGTGCTGCCAATGCTGCTGAAAAAGCAACCCGAGCCATTCGACAAGCTGAAAGCCCTGCGCAAAGACATTGAAAACGCCAGCAAGTCGCCCAAAAGCGCCAACCTGCGCCACAGCGAAAAGGCCGACCGGCTGGAGAAATTCGCCTCGTTCCTGGAACCGCAGGATGAGCAGACCATGACCGCTTCGCGCCTCAAGATGGTGCGCGCGGGCTACAAGCAGAAAAACGCCGTCCGCACCTTTCACTTCGCGCAACTCGCCTTGGGCGTCGGCCTGCTGGCCTTGGGGATGCTCTACACCTTCACCGGCAATGATGGTGCCGAAGTGTCCACCCAAGTGATGATCATCTCCACCCTGTTGCCGGGCGGTTTGGGGTATTACTTCCCGATGTATTGGGTCAACAGCCGGGTGCAAAAGCGTCAGGCCGAGATCGTCTCGGGCTTCCCCGATGCGCTTGACCTCATGCTGGTCTGCGTCGAGGCCGGCCAATCGCTCGACCAATCCATCAACCGCATCGCCAAAGAAAGCCGCGCCTCTTGCCCTGCCTTGGCGGAAGAATTTGAAACCGTGGCACAAGAGGTCAAGGCCGGCAAAGAGCGCGTCAAGGTGCTGAAAGACATGTCCGAACGTGTCGGCATCGCCGACATCTCCTCGTTCTGCACCACCCTCGTGCAATCGGCGACCTTCGGCACCTCGATGTCAGACGCGCTCCGCGTGTATTCCGCCGAGATGCGCGACAAACGCATCATGCGGGCGGAAGAATTGGCCAACAAATTGCCGACAAAACTCACCCTCGGCACTATGCTGTTCACGCTGCCCCCGCTATTGATTATCTTGATCGGACCATCGGTCTACGGGATCTCGAAAACCCTCGGTGGCGGCTGAACCACGGGCGTCAAGCCCAAGCATACGGGGCCAGAGTGACGCGCGCGGTGATTGCCTTCCTGATCTGCATCCCCTTGGCCGCCTGTCAGCATTCGGGCGGCCTGTCCGCGTCCGGCAAACCCCGCAATGTGCCATATGGCGTCGATGCCCGCGAACAGGGCGTTGATGGCTTGCTGGTTGGGCATCGGCTGATGGAAGCGGGCGAGTATGAACTGGCGATGAAAGCCTATCTGCGCGCCGCGTCCGAGCAGGGCATGAACGCCGATGTGCTCTCGGCCATCGGCTCTGCCGATCTGAAATTGGGCCGTCTGGGTCAGGCCGAACAGGTGCTGCGCCGCGCCATTGAAGCCGATGAGCGCAACGTCCCCGCCCTGAACAACCTCGGCTGCGTGCTGATGGAGCAGGGCAAATCCGGCGAGGCCCGCCGGGTGTTTCAGCAAGCTTTCGCGCTGGACAGTGGCCAATCGGACTCCATTCGCGAAAATCTTAAGCTCGCGATAGCGCGCAGCGAGGCCACTGTATATGATCCGGTTGAGGACGAAAAACCCGTGATGAAACTGGTGCGACGCGGGCAAGGCTCTTACGTCTTGCTGTCGCAACTTTAAAGACCGAGCAGTAGACCAAAAAGGACGCAAAATGCGCCAACCCGTGTTGCTTACGCTGTGCCTGATTGGCGCAACCGCCTTGGCGGGCTGCCAAGGCACCCGAGACGCCGCCTCCAAACGCGCGCTGAAATCGGTGAATGTGGTCGATGAGAGCAACCTCAGCGACATCATGCTGACGGTCGGCGACCCGAATGAGGCCGTCGCCTATTTCCAGAAATCCAGCGCCGAGAACCCCGACCGCATTGATCTCAAACGCGGGCTGGCCAAATCGCTGATCCGCGCCAACAAACCCGCCGAAGCGATTGCGGTCTGGAGCGCGATTGTGGCCTCACCCGAAGGCACCAACGACGACCGTGTCGGTCTGGCTGATGCCCAGATGCGCACCTCGGATTGGACCGCCACCGCCGCCACGCTGAACACCATCCCGCCGACCTTTGAAACCTTTGAGCGGTATCGACTAGAGGCCATGGTCGCCGACAGCCAGAAAAACTGGAAGAAAGCCGACAGCTTTTACGACATCGCTGCGGGCCTCACCAACAAACCCTCGGGCGTCTACAACAACTGGGGCTTCTCGAAACTGACGCGCGGCGACAATGCCGGGGCCGAGAAACTGTTCCTCGAAGCCCTCACCTACGATTCCAGCCTGTTCACCGCCAAAAACAACCTGATCCTCGCCCGTGCCGGTCAGCGCAAATACGACATGCCGGTGATCGAGATGACCCAGACCGAGCGCGCGCAACTCTACTACACCCTCGGCCTCGCTGCGGTGAAGCAAGGTGATACCTCGGTTGGCCGCGAACTTTTGCAACAAGCCGTCGACACCTCCCCAACCTATTTCGAGGCCGCCGAGCGCAGCCTGAAAGCGCTGAGTGGTTAACATGATCTCGCCCACCGCCGCCCTCGCCTTCCTGCCCTTCGCTTTCGCCATCACCATTTGGGTGTCGTGGAGCGATATGAAATTCATGAAAATCCCCAACAAAGCCGGGGCAGCCATGCTGATCCTGTGGCTGGTGCTGGGTCTGATCTTGGTGCTGTTCAGCTTGCTATCGTTCAAACTCTGGCTCTGGGGCTGGGCCTTGGCCGCCTGCGTCTTGGTCGCAGGCTTTATCCTGAACGCAGGCGGAGCCGTTGGTGCGGGCGATGCGAAATTCGCGGCCAGCATGGCCCCGCTGTTCACCCACGCCGACATTCGTTTCGTGTTTGGCCTCTACGCCGCCTGCCTGCTCGGGGCCTTCGCCGCCCACCGCCTCGCCCGTCTGATCCCGCCGTTTCGTGCCGCGACGGAAGATTGGCAAAGCTGGACGCATAAAGACTTCCCGATGGGTCTGGCACTGTCGGGAACACTGATCTTCTATCTTTTGGCCGCACTCTTGCCGCTTTTCTAAGCCAAACCTTTGTTGAACACTTGGGCACAATCTTGCCCAAGGCCAGCCAAAGGTGCCGCCGATGAACATGCAAGTGCCGCTAGGGGTGCAACCCCCGCCGCAACCGAAATCCTTGGCCGAAACCGGCCTGACCTCGGTGATGATGCGCGACATCCTGTTGAAAACCATGTTCCGCATGAACCTCGATCTGGTCTCCGACCTCTCCCGCGCCATCAGCCTGCCGGTCGCACTGGTGCAAGAACTGGTCGATGCCGCCCGCCAACAGCGCCTGCTGGAAGCCAAAGGCACGCTGAACGCCACCTCGACCAGCAACGAGATGGGCTACCAACTGACCGACGCCGGCAAAGCCCGCGCGCTGGATGCGCTGTCGCAATCCGAATACTATGGCGCGCTGCCGGTGCCGCTCGCCGCCTATTCGGCACAAATGAAACGCCAATCGGTGCGCGACATCAAACTGACAAGGCCCGAGTTGATGAAGGGCATGGGCCATCTGATCCTGCCGCCCGATCTGATTTCCAACCTCGGCCCCGCCGTGACCTCTGGCCGCTCGATCCTGATGTATGGCCCGCCCGGCAACGGCAAATCCTCGATCTCGAACGGCATCCGCGCCGCCTTGGGCGACAAAATCTACATCCCGCGTGCGATCGAATATTCCGGTCAGGTGATCACCGTTTTCGATCCAATCGTGCATTCCTCGGCCGAGGAGTCGATTGACGACCCCACCGCCCTGCGCCGCACCGGCAACCGCTACGACAACCGCTACGTCTATTGCGAACGCCCCAGCGTGATCACCGGCGGCGAGTTGACCCTCGACATGCTCGATCTGAAATACAACCCCACCGCCCGCACCTACCAAGCGCCGTTGCAGTTGAAAGCCTCCGGTGGCATCTTCATCGTCGACGACCTTGGCCGCCAAGCCGAGCCGCCGCAAAAGCTGGTCAACCGCTGGATCGTGCCGCTGGAAGAATCCCGTGATATCTTGGCGTTACAGTCCGGCGAGAAATTCACCGTCCCCTTCGACACCCTCGTGATCTTCTCGACCAACTTCCACCCGAATGAGATTTTCGACGGCGCCGCCCTGCGGCGGATTTTCTTCAAGATCAAGATCGACGGCCCGAACCAAGAGATGTTCCTGAAAATCTTCGCCATGGTCGCGAAGAAAAAGAAAGTCCCGCTCGACGAAGCCACGCTGATCTACATGCTGAAATCGAAATATCCGACCATCGCCAACAACTTCGCCAACTACCAACCGACCTTCCTGATCGACCAGATGATCGCGGTTTGCGAATTCGAAGGCATCCCCTACCAGATGTCCCCCGAGTTGATGGACCGCGCTTGGGGCAACATGTTCGTGCGGCAAGAGACGATTGCGAAATAAACGATCACACAGATCGAATCCCCAAATCACAAGACTGATCGCCATCCACGATCAGGCCCTCCCCGATTCAAAACTCCGATCAATTTGATTAAAATTTGCTTTCAGACTGGCTCAAATATCCCACGGGGGTCTGGGGGTGTGAAACCCCCAGCCGCCAGCCGCAAGCGCCCCTAAAACCACCGCACGCCCGCTTCCGTCACCATCACATCCAGCCGCTGATCGAATTCATCAATCGGCACATGATCCAATTCCTGCGCAGCAAAGCCAAATCCCACCGCCACAACCGTGCGCCTTGCCCGTAGCCCCTGCAACGTCCGGTCATAAAACCCGCCGCCATAGCCCAAGCGATAGCCGCGCGCGTCAAACCCCACCAAGGGCACGATCAGCACATCGGGTTCAATCCACGCCCCTTGGCTGGGAACCGCAGCCCCAAACGGCCCGATCTCCATCTCGCAATCCGGCGACCATGCGCGAAACTGCAGCGGTTGCCCCTGCGCGACAATCACCGGCACGCAGACCGGCCCATGATGCGCCAGCATCGCCGCCATCGGATCGGCCTCGGTCCGTATCGCCATATATCCGGCCAAAGCCCGGTCCTGATAGGCCTCCAACAGTTCGGCCAAAATCTCCGCCGCCTGTCCCTGCCCTGCGGCAAACGCCGCCTTGCGCGCCGCGAAAGCCGATTTGCGGGCATTTACCTTGACCATCATAGCAGCACCAGCGTTGCCAGCCCCAGAAACGCCAGATAGCCCAGCACATCGGTCAGCGTGGTCACAAACGTCCCCGAAGCCAAAGCCGGGTCCAGATCCAGCCGATGCAGCCCCAGCGGCACCAACACCCCCCCCATCGCCGCCACCAGTTGATTGGTGATCATCGCCGCCCCCAACACCAGCCCCAATTTCCAATCGCCAAAGATCAGCGTCCCCGCCAGCCCCAGAATACAGGCCAGCGCCAGCCCATTCAGCAAACCACCGACCAGTTCCCGCAACACCACCCGCTTGGCATTGGCCGAGGTCAGCGAGCGTGTCGCGAGGGCCCGCACCGCCACCGCCAGCGATTGCGTCCCGGCTATCCCCCCCGTCGAGGCCACAATCGGCATCAGCGCCGCCAACGTCACCAAAGTCGCGATCGTGCTCTCAAACCGCGAGATCACAAAGGCCGAAATCGACGCGGTGAACAGGTTCACCACCAGCCACGGCAAGCGCTGCCGCGCCGTCGCCCAAACCCCATCCGACAGGCTGGAATCATCGCCCACCCCGGCCAGACGCAGCATGTCCTGCTCGTGTTCCTCGTCCAACACGTTCATCGCGTCATCAATGGTGATCACCCCCACCAGTCGCCCCGTCGCATCGACCACCGGGGTCGAGATCAGGTGATACTGGTTGAACATATAGGCCACATCGGCCTCCAATTCCGTCGCCGGAATCGTGCGGAAGCTGTCCTCCAGAATATCCTTCAGCCGCACATCGCGCCGGGACGACAACAGCCGCCCCAAAGTCACATACCCCGTTGGTTTCACACGCGGATCGACGAGGATTACATGGTAGAATTGATCCGGCAGATGCTCGACTTCGCGCAGATAATCAATCGTCTCGCCCACCGTCCAATGCTCGGGCGCCACCACCACTTCGCGCTGCATCAGACGGCCTGCGGATTCCTCCGGGTAGCCCATCGCCTGCTGCACCGCGATCCGGTCAACATCTTCCAGCGCATCCAGGATCAAACCCTGCTGCGGCAGATCAAGGTCTTCCAGAATGTCGACCACATCATCGGTGTCGAGCTCGCGCATGGCTTCGGCCACCACCGAATGCGGCAGCGATTCGATGACTTCCTCGCGGATCGATTCGTCGATTTCGGACAGGATTTCGCCGTCGATCTCGCCCGACCACAAGGCCAACAACGCCCGCCGATCCGCCGAGCCAATCTGCTCCAGCACGTCGGCGATGTCGGCGGCGTGCAAAGGCTCCATCAACTCGGTGATGCGCGCGGTATCCTCGGCCTCAACCGCATCAAGGATCGCCGCCACCCGGTCGGCGTGGACTTCATCTTCGTCCATAACTGCCAGATCTTCCGCCATGACGCACTCCTTTGCCACTTGCTTACAGAAAGCTGTTTCAATGAAACAGAGGGCAGGCAGAAATTTACCTAAAGACCATAAGCCTATAACCTAACGCGGTTTGGCAAGCGGAGTATGCAATGACCGACGTTCTTCTGGGGCAAGTGCTGTCCTTCGCAAGCGATCCCTTTGGGGATGGCCCTGATGCTGCCCGCCACGAGTCCCACGGCGCTGTCGCGGTTGAGAACGGCAAGATCGCCGCCCTCGGCCCCGCCGACCAAATCCGCGCCGCCTACCCGCAGGCGAAGCTCACCGACTATGGCCGCTGCCTGATCTCGGCAGGCTTCATCGACGCGCATGTGCATTATCCGCAAACCGCGATCATCGCCTCTTGGGGCAAACGCCTGATCGACTGGCTGAACAGCTACACCTTCCCCGAAGAAATGCGCTTCGCCGACCGCGCCTATGCCGATGAGGTCGCCAACCGCTATCTCGATCTGGCGCTGGCCCACGGCACCACCTCGATGTGTACTTACGCCACCATCCACCCCGAAAGCGTCGACGCCTTCTTCACCGCCGCCCAAAGCCGCAATCTCCGCGCCTTCGCGGGCAAAACCTGTATGGACCGCAACGCCCCCGAAGGCCTGCGCGACACCGTGCAATCGGCCTATGACGACAGCAAACGCCTGCTGCAAAAGTGGCATGGGCAGGATCGGCTGTCCTATGTCATCACCCCAAGGTTCTCGCCCACCTCGACCCCCGAACAACTCGCCGCCATGGGCCAGTTGTGGCGCGAATACCCGGATTGCCTGATGCAGACCCATCTCTCCGAACAGGTCGATGAAATCGCTTGGGTCAAAGACCTGTTCCCACAGTCCCGCGACTACCTCGACACCTATGAGACCCAAGGCCTGCTCCGTGAAGGCGCTGTCTACGGCCACGCCATCCACCTGACCCAGCGCGAGAAAGATCGGTTGATCGAAGCAGGCGCGAGCCTTGTCCATTGCCCGACCTCCAACACCTTCATCGGCTCCGGCATGTTCGACATGACGCTTGCCCGTCACCTGAGAGTCGGCCTCGCCACCGACACCGGCGGCGGCCCCAGCTTTTCGATGCTGCACACCATGGCCGCCGCCTATGAGGTGGCACAGTTGCGCGGTGAGGCCCTGCCCCCTGCCAAACTCTGGTGGCTCGCCACCGTCGGCTCCGCCCGCGCGCTGCAGGCCGAACACCAGATCGGCAATATCGCCCCGGGGATGGAGGCCGACCTCACCATCCTAAACCTGCAATCCACCCCCGCCATCGCACAAGCCACACGCCGGGCGAGCGACATCTGGCAAGCGATCTTCCCCACCATCATGCTGGGCGACGACCGCGCCATCCGCGCGACATGGATCGGCGGCAAACCGCACGCACCGCGACCGCACCTCGCCGCAGAGTGATAACCGCGCTAGCGTGGCGCAAACAGGAGACACCGATGCTGAAACCACTTCCCGCCCTGATCGCCACGCTTTGCCTCACCGCCTGCGTCACCCCGACGCCATCCCCCGGCCCACGCCCCGACACCGCCCGCCTGTTCACCTTGGCCGATGGCTCGCAGCTGACGGTGATGACGGATGGCCGCCAAGCCCAGTTGCGCTACCCCGCCCGCTACCCGCTGACCGATGCCGAAACCGCCTCTTACATCGAGGACGCCACCAACTGCGCCCCCGCTCGCCTGCTGAGCAGCAGCTCTGATGGCTACGACACATTGCGCAGCTACGCGCTGAACTGCGGGTAATACCTGATACCAGTGCCGCCTCGGGGGCCATCGAGGCCCCGCTCGGCGGCGTTACCACCGCAGGCCTGGGGCGGGCGGCTTACGCGGAACTCGACCGTATTCGGCAATCGCGGAGGCGCTCCGCGCGGGAGTATTTAGAAAAGAGCAATTTCACATTGGCTCAAATATCCCCGCCGGAGGCATCCGACAGAAAGTCTGGGCGCGCCGCCGCAGAACCGCCGCCCGCCCGAACTGCCCCTGCGACGTCTGGGGTGGTGAGACAAAAACCTTGCGGCGCAAGCCGCCCCATTTGCTTATCGCGAGACCAGCCTAGTCGTCGCCCAGTTCCCAGCCATCCGGGTAGAACTCAAACGGCAGCACGATCTCGGTCGCCAGCCGCTCCCACTGCCAGACGGTTTCCGCATCAATCGCGATCGGCCCGATCCGCGCCTGCAGCACGTCGCCGGCATGGCTGGTTTTGAAGCCCTTCGCCCGCAGCGCCTTTTCCACCGCCGCCCATTTGGTATCGACCTCTTCGGCGACGAATTCATAGACCACCACCGACTGCTTCGGCAGCTTCACGCCCCGGCCCACCGTGGCAAAGGTTTCAAACGTATCCGCCCGCTGTTCCTGAAAGTTATGCATGATCTGCCTCCTTTGCCCGCGCACCCGGATAAACCGAATCACGCAGCGCTTGATATTGCCGCGTCCGCCTTGTATCCGCTGCATTCAAGATTAGAATAGGGTCTGCTGTCACGCAGGGCCCCTCGGGCCCGCAAAAGCCCCCTGAACCGGAGTTCGCTATGTCCTGGACCGACGAGCGCGTCGAGACGCTCAAGAAAATGTGGGCCGAGGGCCAGTCTGCCAGCCAGATCGCCAAAGAGCTGGGCGGCGTCACCCGCAATGCCGTGATCGGCAAGGTACACCGCCTTGGCCTGTCCAACCGCGTCGGCGGTGGCGCGGTCGAGGGCGAGGAGCCCGAAGTTGCAGCCCCCGTCCCACCGCGCCCCGAGCCCAGCCCCAAACCCGTGGTCGTCGAAGCCCCGGTGCGCGCCGCCGCCCCTGAGCGTGCAGCCCCCGAGCCGCGCCCGGTCCCGCCCGCCGCTGCCGCCACTGTGGCCAGCGTCACCACCCTGCCGATCCCGATGCGCAAAGCCATCATCCCGGCGGGCCAACCTTTGCCGCCGCAACCCTCTGCCAACGAAATCTCGCCTGAGGCTTTGGCCTCGGTCCGCGAAGTCGAAAAACGCGCCAAGCGGCTGTCGCTGATGGAACTGACCGAGCGCACCTGCAAATGGCCAATCGGCGACCCGGCGACCGAAGATTTCTGGTTCTGCGGCCTGCCCTCGGTCCCCGGCAAACCCTATTGCGAGGCCCATGTCGGCGTCGCCTTCCAGCCGATGTCTGCCCGCAGGGATCGTCGCCGCTAAGGCAGGCTGATTTGATCTAAGCCCAAAACCCAAAAGGCGCGAGCATCCCTCGCGCCTTTTGCATCTCTATAACAACATGGACGCCGCGTAGGGTGGGTGCAACCCACCACGCCCCCCCGCCAACCTCAATTTCCCCCGCCCAGCAACTTCTTCAGCGCCTTTTGCGCCTCATCATCCACCGCCTCATTCATCCGTCGCCGCGCCGCATCCTCCAGACTTTCGCCGTCCTGCTGCACCACGCCCAACTCAGCCTCCAGCTTGGCGCGGGCCGCAGCCTCCAACTCCGCCCGCTTGGCCTCCGCCTGCGCCTCCAAAGCCGCTTTCTGCTCGGCCAGCTTCTCATCGGCAATCGCCTGCAAATCCAAGGAAAACTTCGGGTTGGCCCAAGACCCCTTGATCAACAACGGCGCTGTCAACCCGCCCGCCCCCGTGTCATCCGCCAAAGCCGTGGCCTTGATCCGGTATTCCAGATTGCGCGCGCCCAAGCCGACATCGCCCACGCCCCGCGCGGTAATATAGGGCGATTTCAGCACCAGATCCTCATTGTGCAGCACCCCGCCCGCCATGGTGAAACTGCCGCCCAGACTGTCAAAAATCGTCTTCTGCCCCTCGCCGACGTAAGAGGTATCCAGCGTCCGCAACATGCCCGCAATGTCCAAACCCAAAATCTCGCCATTGCTCAGGGCCAGCGATCCCGATCCCGACATCGAGCGCATGATCGCATCCACCGTGGCACCCGACCCCAAAAACTTCACCCGCATGTCCCCGGTGCCGATCAGCCGCTGATAGCCGCCGAAATCGGCCAGCAACGGCTGCAAGGCCATGCCCGCAAACGACAAATCCCCGCCCACCGACAGCCCCTTGCGGCCATTGACCACGAACTGCCCCGAGATCACCCCCTCATAGGCCGAAACCTTGCGCAACTCGGTCACCAACCGCGACCGCTCATTGGTCAGCACGATCTGCGACGGCCCGAACTTCACCATGCCCAGATCAATGCTCGAAGCCGTCAGCGCCACCGCCGCATCCAGCGCCGCCAGCCCGCTCACATCAATCTTGTCCGTAGGCCAACCCGCCGCCTGCGCCCCGCCGCCCGAGCCGCCCCCCTCGCTGCCCGACACCCCGGCCAGATCCAGCGCCCCCGCCACCACCTTGGCCGACAGTTTCGCCCGCTCCCCCGCCGTGGTCAGATCGGCATCCATTGTCAGCTTGTTGCCGTCGAGCACCACCGCGCCGCCCCGCAGATGCAGCGATCCCGCCGTGGTCAGCGTGATACCCCCCGCCACCGAAACGCCCTCTGCCCCCAAACCGCCGGGCAATTTCGGCGCCGCCATCCCCGCCAAAGCCGACACCGCCGCCAGATCGCCCAGATCGGCGGTGACCTCGCCCTTCGCCTCCGGCCCCAGCCCCGCCTTGCCCTTGAAGCCAACCTCCGCCGCGCCCGCCACCAGCTTCAGATCGCTCTCCACCAGCTTGCCGTCCAGAAAATCCTGAAACGCCGCAACCTCCCCCGTCAGCGAAAACGACTGCCCGTTCATCACCGCCGCCATGTCCAGCGTCGCTGGCCCGGTATAACGCGGGATCGCCGCCGTGGCCTCGATCCCGCTCACCTCATAGCGCACCCCCGCCGCGTGATCGGCAAACACCAGCGTGCCGCCCGAGACCGAGGCCGCATCCAGCGTGAACGGCTGCCCCACCCCCGGCGTCGCCTGCGACACCGTTCCACCAGAACCGCCGCCGCCAAACACCCAATTCTCTGCGCCCTTCGAGGACCGCTCCAGCACGATCTTCGGATTGATCGCCTCCACCCCGGTGATCTTCACATCCCCCGCGATCAGCGCCACCAGATCCAGCGAGATCGACAGCCCCTCGGCCTGCACCATCGGCCCCTCTTTCGACCAGTCCGCGTTGGAAATCGAAATCGGCCCGGTCGTCACCCCCAGCTGCGGCCAGATCGAAGGCCGCACCGAACCCGAGATCACCAGCTCCCGCCCGGTCAGCGCATTGAACTTTGCCACCGCAATCCCGGCCACCTTCTCCGCCGGGATCAGAAACACCGCCCCAACCAGCAGAACCGCCAACAAAACCAAAGCGGCAACCGAACGAATGATCCAGCGCATAATACCCTCACAGCGACCCACACCCCGAGTCTACGCGCAACCCTCCCGCAAACAAGCCACTGTCACCCGATTGGCAACACTTCGCCAGATACGCCTGCGTCACCACCCTGTTACATTGCCCTGATTTACCGCCACGGAAACAGGAGGCCAGCATGACCGATACGACCACCCCGCAAGCGCTCGACTGGCTGGAAGCCGAACTCACCGACGCGTTCGATGAGGAATACGAGCTAGAGCTGGAAGACGCGCAGCTTTCGCTGGAAATCTCCAAGATTTACAAAGACAAGCACCCCGATGGCATCGACCGCCACGTCTATTTCCAATCGCTGATCCGGCTGCAATCCGAGCTGATCAAGCTGCAAGACTGGGTGTCCTACCACAAGAAAAAGGTCGTCGTGCTGTTTGAAGGTCGCGATTCGGCGGGCAAAGGCGGCGTGATCAAACGCATCAGCCAGCGGCTCAATCCGCGCGTGGTGCGTGTGGTGGCCCTGCCCGCGCCGTCGGATCGCGAGAAAACCCAGTGGTATTTCCAGCGCTACGTGCCGCATCTGCCCGCAGGCGGCGAAATCGTGCTGTTCGACCGCTCCTGGTACAACCGCGCCGGGGTTGAACGCGTGATGGGCTTTGCCGATGAAGAACAGGTCGGGCAATTCTTCCACGACGTGCCGGAATTTGAACGGATGCTGGTGCGCTCTGGCATCACCGTGATCAAATATTGGTTCTCGATCACCGATGAAGAACAGCAAATGCGGTTTCTCATGCGCATCCACGACCCGATGAAGCAATGGAAACTCTCGCCGATGGATCTGCAATCCCGCGTCCGCTGGGAAGATTACACCAAGGCCAAAGAAGAAATGATGGCCCGCACCAATATCCCCGAAGCGCCGTGGTATATCGTCGAAGGCAACGACAAAAAACGCGCCCGGCTGAACTGCATCGACCACCTATTGCAGCAATTCCCATATGAACCAGTGCCGCACGACGACGTCACCCTCCCCAACCGCGTCTTCAACCCGCAATACGAACGCGCGGTCTTGCCGCCGGAATTGTATGTGCCGGGGAAGTATTAAGACCCGCCCCCTCTCCCACCCCGCCCCGGTCTTGAGCCGGGGCCTCTGCTCATACCATGAGGCCCCAGCTCAAGACCGGGGCGGCGTGGAGTTTGCGGAACCCTCCCAATACATCCCCCACTCCGAATTGCTCTTTCCAAAATACTCCCGCCGGAGGCATCCGCCGCGAGCATCAGGCCCGCCCTATCAAAACCATCGGTAGGGTGGGTGAAACCCACCACGTCGCTCACCGCATCCGAAACCGCGTGCGCAATCCCAACGCAAAGAAAAACAACAGCGGCAGAGACACCACTGTCTGCAACCCGCCTAAGACCTTCAACCAAGGACTCAGCGCTGCAAAACCCGTTGGATCAAACCAAATCCTCTGAAATCCAAAAAGCGGGAATAAATTGGCAACTGACAAGGCCGCAGATCGCAGTAACACTTCGAGATCGTCACAGATCTGTCCAGTCAAAGAAAACGCCGCGTAAATGAGTGTTGGAACGAACCAGAGCCAGCATAGCGCCGTCACAGGCCGCTCGATACTTTCTCCAAAATCCGATAACACCTTGAAGAACCAATACGGCACTCTCCGCCAACCACGTTCAATCTCAAGAGTAAAGCCCATCTCACGCCGAAAGAAAAAATGCTCCTCTTCGGGTAGACCCTGCTTGCCAAGGTTGTGACGGATCGCAGCGCAGGAAGCTTTGGCTTGTTCCGGGTCAAGACTGGAGGCTTTCGGCCAGAATTCTGATTTTGCGGTAAATAGGGTTTTGTCGTGTAGCATCGCGCCCGCAAGTGCTGGGTAGCAGCTATGGAAGCGTGCCTCGCGAAAATTGGCAGAACGTAGGAATTGACTGTCACTGAATGAAACTTTCACATTCGCGCCTTGGGTTCCAAACTTTGTCTCTGTGAAGTAACTCAACTCGCTAAATCGAGATTTTCCGAAATCTGCGTCACCCAAAAACACCGAGCGATCGAAACCCGCTTCGCCATCAAATTTAGCCTCAATAAAACCAACTTGTTTATGGAACGTCACATCGCGAAACCCTGCGATCCCCTTGAACACAGTAGGACAAAATTCTGCATTCTCCTTGAACTCCGCAAGCCCAAAGAAAGCATCGCCATCAAACTTTGCACAATTAAATCCAACTAAGCCGTGAAAAATTGAATTGGTGAAAAATGCATCACTCTCGAAATTAACAGATACGAAATCAGATTCTTTGAAAAAATTAACCGAATCCATCAAAACTCGGCTACCGAATGTTCCACCCAGAAACAATGCCGCATTAACAAATTTTGCAGATGAAAAGTCAGCATATTCCCTGAAAACTGATGCTTTAGAAAGTAACCCTTGTTCAAATAACGCACCAGTGAATGATGTTCGGTTGTCAAAATATGAGTTATTCACTACCAACAGTTCAGGGAACACGAAATTATTGCAACATAGGGTCAGTCCAAACTTTAAATCAGAGAGTTCTATAGCTTTCCTAACCGAAGGAAGCGTCGGGACCTTCTGCTGCCAACCGTTCCTATCCGTTATCGCATTGAGATAACGGGCTTCAATCGTCTCCCGAAGCGTGGGCCATCCTTGCATTTCGGCTAAGTCGACCTCCGCAGCAGTTGCAGTTTTTTGCTGTTCCGCCAAGTTCATCCCCTGACCGGCCCAAGCGTTCCAGGCTGCCCGATTTTTTGCGTGCAACTCGCGGTCCACCTCCTCCCCGTCCTGCTCGCCATAAAGCGTCATCAGCACATACCAAGGGTTCTCATTCGCTGGCTTCAGCACCCGTCCCGTCTCGCTCATCCCACCCTCCACAACTTCCCCCAACCCTGCCCCACTCCCCCACCCCAAACAACCACATCCCCCACAACCCTTAACAAATCCTTACCCGGAAACCCTAACCCCTTGAAATCCCGCAAACCGCCCCGCTGTCCACGCGTGGACACCCCCCTACCGCCACACAGCGTTTCAATATATACCCACCCCCATGTCGCAAAATCCGCCAAATCTCCGCCCAGACCTCGCCCCGAAACCCAGTTTCAGCGAACCGATCCGCCCCGGCCAGCCCACCATCGGCATGGTCTCCCTCGGCTGCCCGAAAGCCCTCGTGGATAGCGAGCGCATCCTGACCCGCCTGCGCGCCGAGGGCTACGCGATCAGCCCCGATTACAAGGGCGCGGACGCCGTGATCGTCAACACCTGCGGCTTCCTCGACAGCGCCAAGGCGGAATCCCTGGAGGCTATCGGTGAGGCCCTGCAAGAAAACGGCCGCGTCATCGTCACCGGCTGCCTCGGGGCCGAGCCCGCCTATATCACCGGCGCGCACCCCAAAGTCCTCGCCGTCACCGGCCCGCATCAATACGAGGCGGTCCTCGATGCCGTCCACAAAGCCGTCCCCGCCAAGCCCGACCCGTTCATCGACCTGCTGCCCGCCTCCGCCGTCTCCCTCACCCCGCGCCACTACAGCTATCTGAAGATTTCCGAGGGCTGTAACCACAAATGCAAGTTCTGCATCATCCCGGACATGCGCGGCCTGCTGCAAAGCCGCCCCGCCCATGCCATCCTCCGCGAGGCGGAAAAGCTGGTCGAAAACGGCGTCCGCGAACTGCTGGTGATCTCGCAGGACACCTCGGCCTACGGCGTCGACCGCAAGCATGACCTTAGCCCGTGGAAGGGTGGCGAAGTCCGCGCCCATATCACCGACCTTGCCCGCGCGATGGGCCATCTCGGCGGCGACACCAAGCCTTGGGTCCGCCTGCACTACGTCTACCCCTATCCCCACGTCCGCCAGCTGATCCCGCTGATGGCCGAGGGGCTGATCCTGCCCTATCTCGACATCCCCTTCCAACATGCCGATCCGGGCGTCTTGAAGCGCATGGCCCGCCCCGCCGCCGCCGCCAAAACCCTCGATGAGATCGCCGCATGGCGCGCGGTTTGCCCCGATATCACCCTGCGCTCGACCTTCATCGTCGGCTATCCGGGGGAAACCGAGGCCGAATTCCAGACCCTGCTGGATTGGATGGACGAGGCGCAACTGGATCGCGTCGGCTGCTTCCAATACGAAAACGTCGCAGGCGCGCGCAGCAACGACCTGCCAGACCATGTGCCGGATGAGGTCAAGCAGGAACGTTGGGACCGCTTCATGGAGAAGGCCCAAGCCATCTCGGAAGCCAAGCTGGAAGCCAAAGTCGGCCACACTCTGCAAGTCATCGTCGATGACGTCGATGACGAAGGCGCCACCTGCCGCACCATGGCCGATGCGCCGGAAATCGACGGCAACCTGTTCATTGATGAGGGGTTCGAGGGCCTCAAACCCGGCGACATGGTCACGGTGACGGTGGAAGAAGCCGGCGAATATGATCTTTGGGGTCGCCGCGTCTGATCCTGTCTTTGGCCAGCTCGCTTCTATTGCTCTAAATTGTACGGCCATCATCTCAGGGTGATGGCCGCAACTGTTTGCAACACCCGCCAAACACCGCAGGTTAAAATTAACCCACAAAGTTGAATTTCAGGATAATCTTTGCCGACGGGGCCTTAACCCGTCAAAACAAAGGGAACAGGAACATGAATATTTCTCGTGGTTTTCTGCTAATCGGTGCGCTGTATTTGTTGGTTGGTCTGGCGTTTGGCATGTACATGGGCGGGTCCGGCGACCACACACTTTCGCCGGTTCACGCCCATATCAACCTGCTGGGCTTCACGCTGATGACGCTGTTCGGTCTGGCCTATCGGCTGATCCCCGCGCTCAATGAGGGCGCGCTGGCGCTGGCGCATTTCTGGCTGCACCAGATCGGCACGCTGGCCTTGCTTGTGCCGCTCTATCTGCTGATGTCGGGCAGTATCCCCGAGGCTACGATTGGGCCGTTCATGCCGATCGGCGAAGGGCTGATCGCGCTTGGCGTGCTGGCTTGGCTCGCCAACATCATCCGCGCCACCCGCTAGTTGCATTGCAGCCAACGAGGGGCCATGGCGCGATGCCTTGGCCCCTTGACGTGTCAATCAGCCGTGACCGACCGCATCATCCTTGCCCTTGCCGCCGCGAATATGGCCTGCCGGATCATCGGCACCACGGCCACGACGGGCGAATTCCTGCCCCAGCGCGGGCACGGTCAGAAAGGTGTGACCGGCGCCGTCATCCTTGCCCCTGCCGCGCCGCGTGTGGCCCGCTGCATCATCGGCACCCCGGCCCCGGCGTGACAAAAGCTGGCTGTCATCGCTGGGCGTCCCCGGCAGAGCGGTGGAAAACTGCGGCAGAACAGTGCCTTGCACCATCGCAGTGGCTGCGGTGGCACCCGTCAGCGACAGCACAACTGCGCCCGCCGCGATGATTTTGGTGAGAGGGGAATGAGACATGATAGGCTCCATGAGGTTGGTGAGTTCGTAACCTCAATCTACGCCCCCCAAGCCCCCCGCATCAGGGACCATCGCCCAGCGATCTGCGCGGATAAAATCGGCCTATGGTCTGATAAACCCTCAGTCCTTCAGATGTACCCGCGCCAGCATCGCGGCCTCGACCCGGTTGCGCACATGCAGTTTTTGCAGGATCGAGGTCATGTAGTGTTTCACGGTTTTTTCCTGAATATCCAGCTTGCGCCCGACCTCTTTGTTGGAAAGTCCGGTCGCCACCAGCCGCAAGATATCCTCCTCGCGCCGCGACAGATCGGCCAAGGGGTTGGGCTCGCCCACCGGCTTGCCGCGCATCGCCACCAACAGCCGCCCCGCCAAACCGGGCGAGACATAAGACCGCCCCGCCGCCAGATCGCGCACCAGTTCGACCAATTCGCTGGCCCCCACCCCTTTCAGGATATAGCCCGCCGCCCCCGCCTTCAGCGCCGTCATCAGATCGCCCTCATCTTCCGAGGCGGTCAACATCGCGACCAAGGGCGGCTTTTCCATCTTCATGATCAGGCCCAAAGCCCCCAAGCCGCCGCCCTTTGGCATCGAGACATCCAGCAGCACCAGATCGGGTTTCAACTCGACACAAAGCCGCGCCGCCGCCTCGCCATCCTGCGCCTGCCCCACGACATCAATGCCACCCGCATCTGCCAGCGTGCGGGCGACACCCTCGCGGTAAATCGGGTGGTCATCGGCCAGAACCAGACGGATATCGCTCATATGGCTTCCTTCAAATCCAATGTCATCCGCAACTGCGCCCCCGGCCCATCGCTGCGATTGGCAAAGCTGATCTGCCCGCCCAGACTTTCCACCCGATCCGCCAATCCGGCAAGGCCAAGTCCGGCATCCTCACGCAGAAAATCCACCGGCAGCTGCGAGAATCCGCCGCCCCGGTCCAGCACCTGCAAATCCAACTGATCTCCGCGCAAGCTGACCCGCACCTCTTGGCCTTGCCCCTCGGCATGATGCCAGGCGTTGTTCAGCCCCTCCTGCACGAAGCGATAGCAGCAGATTTTCACCGCAGCGGGCAGGCCACTGGCCTGTTCGCAGTGCAATGCCACCACCGTTCCCGTCCGGGCCGCATGGGCCTCTGTCACACCACGCAGAATATCCTCCAGCGATTTCTGCTCAATATCCGGCAGCGATAGACCTCTGGCAATGCTGCGGATTTCTAAGATGGAATCCTTCACCGCCCGCTGCACCGAAGCCAAATCCTCTGCCGCGCGCCCCGAAACCTGCCCCTGCACCACATCCAGCCGCAAAGCCGCAAAGCCCATCAGTTGCGCCGGACCATCATGCAAATCCGCGCCGATCCGCCGCCAAGCCTGATCATTGACCGAAGCAAACCGCGCCGCTGCCCGCTGCACCCGCAAACGCAGCGCCAGATTGCCCGCTGCCATCTCTTTCACCGCGCCCAACTGGCGGTCAATCGTGCGGCCGCCCCGCAACCCAACCGCAAACATCCCAGCCGCAATCAGCCCCATCGCCCCCGCCACCGTCAGCCAACCCATCGCCCGCGCCCGCATCAGGTCTTGCTTGAGCTGCGTCGCCACTTCGTAAAACTCCGCCACTGCGATCACCTTGCCGGATTTGATCTCACGGATCGGGCTGTAGATCTCCAGCAGCGGGATGCCCAAAGCGTGTTCGGCCTCGTCTTCCTCGTCTTTGGTATCGTTGAAATCGGCGCGCACCTCGCCGCCCCAAGCTTTCTTCAGATTCTCGGTCGGCGGAAACCGCTTGCCCACGGTTTCCAGATTAGAGGCATCCACCACCAGCCCGCCCGGTCGCCAGATTTTAAAGCTGACCACCCGCTTGCCCAGTGCGGTATCGGCCAACAACTCGCCGATTTTCACCCGTGATTCCTCTGTCAGATCAGAACGCTGCGCCAAATCCTGCGTCAGCGGCGCGATGAAGCTTTCCATATACAGCGCCGTGGCGTTGGCGGTGTTGCGCACCACCACCTCCTCGATACGATTTGAGACGACATAGCCGCCCAAACCCGCCGAGACCAACATCACCACGCCGCCCGCCAGCGCGAATTGTCGCGCCAGTGACAGCTTTGACGTAAGCGGTCGCTGTGGACCACGGGTAGCTTATCTTGACGGCGTGAAGTTCCAC
>CAYLYV010000026.1:0-36997 GCA_964387655.1 uncultured Cypionkella sp.
AAGCGCTCTCGCCCCGGGTCTGGCCTGCGGCGACGTAATCGCGGGCGTTCAGATCCATCACGATGCCGCGCACGATGCGGAACACCGTGGGCGAATTGACGAACACCACCGAGACGAAGACATTCAGCAGGTTCGGGTCCATCGACCAGACGCCCAGCGGGTCCAAGTTGAAGGCGAGGCCGAAATAGGCCCACAGCCCGATCACCAGTGTCACGCCGACATAAAGGTTGCGTTTCGGCGGGTTGGTGAAGAAGCGCGAATTGAACAGGGTGCAGAAGAAGATCACCGGGAAGATGAACAGCACCGCAGCCAACACCACGGGGATGCCGGTGTCGCGGATTTCCGGGGTGACCAGCAGATAGAACAGCAAGATCACCGGGAAGGCCAGCACGAGGTTGGCAAGGAACGACAAAGCGGTGTCCAGCTTGCCGCCGAAATAGCCCGCAGGCAGGCCCAACGTCGCGCCCATGATGAAAGCAAAGGTGGTGGCGGCGGGCGCAATCGTCAGCACCCGGCGCGCGCCCATCACCACACGGCTGAACACGTCGCGGGCGAGGTGATCACCGCCCAGCAGGAAATAGGCGTATTGGCCGTCTTTCGGATCCACCAACGGCGTGCCGGGCAACGGGTTTTTCACCCGGCCAAACTGCGCGATTGGGTCCATCGTGATGATGAAATCGGCGAAGATCGCGGTGAAGACCCAGAACATCACCAGCAGAAAGCCGACCATCCCCACCGGGCTGTCAAACAATTTGCCATACAGCCCCAGCTTGCGTTTGTAGCGGATCGACAGGGTGAAGGTTATGATCAGCGCGATCCACACGGGCAGGAATTGTTGGAGGATGCGGGCAATGATCTGGCCCCAGGAGAGCAGTTCGGTGTTCATTCTTGCCTCATGCCAGCCGGATACGGGGGTTCAGGAATACATAGCCGATGTCGGAGATCAGCTGCGTGACCAGAACGACGAGGACCGCGACCACCGAACAACCCAGAAGCAGGTCGATGTCATTGTTGCCGGCGGCTTGCACCAGCGTCCAGCCAAAGCCTTTGTAGTTGAACAAAGCCTCGGTGATGACAACGCCGTTCAGCAGCCAGGGGAATTGCAGCATGATCACGGTGAAGGGCGCGATCAGCGCGTTGCGCAGGGCATGGCGCAGCACCACGTCGCGGAACCGCACGCCTTTCAGCCGCGCGGTGCGGATGTATTGCTGGGTCATCACCTCGGTCATGCTCGCCCGGGTCATCCGGGCAATGTAGCCGATGCCATACAAAGCGATGGTCAGCACGGGGAGGGCGAAATTCCAGAAGGTGATGCCGTCCATCGCAGAGGTTGCGGTGCCGAGAAACAGGGTTTTACTGTCAATCCAGCCCAGATCTTTCAGGATCGGTGAGATGCCCGCCGTGGCCGAGGCGAAGATCGCCACCAAGATCACGCCCGAGACATATTCCGGCGTCGCAGTGGTGGCGATGGCAACAATCGACAGGCTGCGGTCGGTGCGCGAGCCTTCGCGCATCCCCGACAGCACCCCCATGATCAGCGACACCGGGACCATCACGATCATCACCCACATCATCAGCCAGCCGGTTGAGCCCAGTTTTTGCAAGACCGACTCCAGCACCGGTTTTTTGAATACGGTGGAAAAGCCCCATTCGCCCTGCAATACGCCGCAATATCTGGCGGCTGTGGCCGGATCGGCCCCCGCCGGGATGCAGCGACCGCGCGTCACTCCCTTTTCATCGGTCAACGTCCAACCGGGGGCAATGCCCAGCCACTGCGCATAGCGGCCAAACACCGAGCCGCCATGGCCGTTGTTTTCGATCCAGGACGCCACCGCCTGATCGGTCATCCGCACCGAACCTTCGGTGCGCGCCAGTTTCTCAAGGTTGGGCGGCAGGTTGGTCAGGTAGAACACCACGAACGTCAACGCCAGCGCAGTCAAGACCATGACGCCCAAGCGCCTTGCCACGAATTTCAACATCAATGGTTCCCCTATGCGCCAAACGATCGGCCGCTGACTGTGCGTTGTTGCCTGCGTTCAGTCTTTTATAAGACCGGGCTTATAAGTCCGGGAGGAAGTGGTCCGGACACCCTGAAGCGCCCGGACCAAGATCAGCTTAGGACAGCGACCACTTGTAGTGGTGATGCTCGAACGACGGGTGCATCTCGACGTTCACGCCTTCTTTGGCGTGGCGGAACAGCGAGCGCCAATACGGCTGGATGATATAGCCTTCGTCTTGCAGAATGGTCTCCAGCGTCACCATGACTTCGCGGCGGGCATCGGCGTTGTCCAGCGCCAAGGCCTTGGTCATCGCCGCGTCGAAGTCAGGGTTCGACATGCCGGATTCGTTCCACGAGCCGGTGGTGGTATAGGCCAGCGACATGTTCTGCACGGCCAGCGGACGGTGGTTCCAGGTGGTCGAGGAGAACGGATATTTCTGCCAGTCGTTCCAGAAGGTCGACCCCGGCATCACGGTGCGCTTGACGTTTGCACCGGCGTCGCGCAGCTGGGCTGCCACGGCATCAGTGGTCGCGGCTTCAAAGCCATCATCCAGCGAGATGATTTCAAATTCTGCCGTATCAAGACCCGCGGCTTTCAGCGCAGGCAACAGGCCAGCCGGATCAATCACTTGCGCCGGGATCTTGGCGTATTCCGGGTGGATCGGGCAGGCGTGGTGGTTCTCGGCGAGGGTGCCAAGGCCGTTATAGCCCAGTTCCAGCACAACTTTCGGATCAACCGCTTTCTGGATCGCCTGACGGACGGCTTTCTCTTTGTAGAGATCGCCGTTGGCCGAGTTCATCCGCACCACGATGGTCGAGGCGGTGACGGCTTCGATTTTCTTCCAGCCAAGGCCATCCATCTGCTCGATGAAGTCACCGGTGGTCTCGTAGTTCAGATCAATCTCTTCCGACGAGGCCAGTTGCACCATCGCCGACGGATCGGTGCCGAAGTCGATGTAGTGGATTTCATCCAACGGCGCCGTGCCACCCCACCAGGTGTGGTTTGGTGCGCGCACCAGCACGACCTTCTGGCCCACCGAGACTTCTTGCGGAATATAAGGCCCGGTGCCGATGGCGTTGGTCGACGGGTCCGATCCATCCACAAAGGACGAATGCACCACGGCCGCCGGATAGTCAGCAAGGTTCGCCACGACAGCGATATCCGAGACCGACATCGCCAGCTTGACGGTGGCGTCATCCACCTTGGTCACAGCCCCCTCGCGCATCTGATTGATCATCACCGGCGCACCGGCTTCGTCCATCTTGTCGCTGCCGTCAGCGTTTTTCGCTGCCACCGACTCGATCAGGCCCGCAAAGCGCGAGGCCATCGCGTTGCCCTCAACCGAGCCATCGGTCCAGCGGCCAAACATCCGCACCACGTCATCAGCGGTGAAATCGTCGCCGTTGTTCCACTTGACGCCCTGACGCACTTTCAGCGTGTATTCAGTGGCGTCCGCATTGGCTTCCCAGCTGTCGAGCAGACGGCCTTCAAAGGTGCCATCCGCATTGTACTGAACCAGATATTCCAGCCAGCCGCGATAGATGTTGGCGATCTGCGGCCAGTCAGCGGTGCGCGGATCTTTCTGGGCTTTGACTTCCATCGCGCAGCGGACCACGCCGCCGACCTTGGCGTCTTGCGCGCGGGCCGGAGCGGACAGCCCGAGCAGGCCATAGGCCGCAGCGGCGGAAACGCCCAAGGCGGTGGTGCGCGACAGAAACTCACGACGGCTCAGCTTGCCGTCCTGAACTTCTTGCGCGTGCATGTAAGCAGCCGGGTGCAAGGCGCGCTCGGTGGTGCGGGTATCGGTCATTGGTATCTCCCTGTAAGGCTAAAGCCTTTACGTTTTTTGGCCGTTTCTAATCTGGCGATGCGCTGGAACCGATGCGGCTTTCGGTGGCCCTTCCCCACGACGGGCACCCGAAACGTCCGCAACGGCATTGATGCGTCTCACGCCCCTATTCGGCACCTTTTCCGCCAATCCGTCAACGGCTGGATTCGCCCTTGCGTAAGACGTTAGCGACATTGCGGTGCCGGATTTCGTATTCAAACCGTTGCAAAATGCGACATCGTTCCGGCATACAACGGTGTGCCAAGACTTCCGCCCCGCGCGGAACATTGTCCGCCATCGCGGACGAATCGCTGCAAGCGCTCTGGCTATGCCTGCGGTTCTGCGATTCGACTAGACCGCGCGTCGGAATGCGCTGGGAGAAGACCCGGTCAGATGCTGAAACGCGCGGGTAAAATAGGCCGGCGAGGTGAAGCCCAGCGAAGCCCCGATCTGTCCCACAGGCAGCGTGGTTTCCGCCAGCAAGCGGCGGGCTTCAAAGATCCGGCGATCCTGCAACAGATCAATCGCCGAGCGCCCGCAGGTCTCGCGGCAGCAGCGCGTGAGGTGCGTGGCGGTGACGCCCAGATCGCAGGCCAATTCGCCCACGCCTTTGCCCCGGCGAAACTCTTTCTCCAGCAGCGCGGTATAGCGCCCCACCAGCCGCTTGGCGGCATCCGGGCGCGGGGTTTCAGCGCTGGCTTTGCTGGCTTGACGTTCAATCCACACTCCCAAAAGCCCGAGATAATGCCGTGTGGCGCGGTCATGCGCCGGGGTGTCGCTGTCCATCTCGCGCTGGATCATGTCGAGCGTGACATTGACCTCTTGCTGCGCATGCACTTCGCGGATGCGCAGGTGCTGCGGCTCGGCGGGCAAGGTCACGGTGGAGCTTTTGCCGAAAAACACCGCCGTGCCAAACACTTGCGGCCCGACCTCAAAGCCGTGCATCACGCCGGGCGGAATATAGATTGCGTTGTTGGCCGTATAGCCCCGGGTTTGCCCCGCGATGGTGATGCGGCCTTGCCCCTTGGTGAACCACAGAAAGCAGCCTTCCGACAAAGACCGCATCGCCTCGACCCGCCAACGCCCGCCCGCCGCCAGACGCGGAATCGCAATCAGCCGCATTTGATCGGTATCGGGGCCGGATTTCGGAGCGGTTTTGGCGTCAGATTTGAGGCCGATTTTCGGCGGGAGGGTCTTCATGATGCACTGCCTGCTTTTGTATTTTTCCAACATGTAACCGAGGGTTGCAACACAACCCAAGCAAAAAGATGGCAGGCAGCGGAAGTTCTCCACAGGCGTTGCGGAAAGCGGTGGAAAACTCTGTGGAGCGTTACGGCAGGGCGATCTCGCGCCACAGCTTCATCCGCGACCGGAACCAAGTGCGCTGGCGCTTGGCATATTGCCGACTGGCCAAAGTCGCAGCCTCCGCCGCTTCGGCCAAGCTGATCTCGCCGCGCAGATGTGCCACCAACTCCGGCGCACCAATCGCCTTCGCCCAAGCCTGCGCGGGTTGCCAATAGGGCAGGGCGGCGCGCACCTCGTCCAACGCGCCCTCGGCCAGCATCATCGCAAACCGCCGCGCGATTCGCGCATCAAGCCATGCCACGTCAGGCCGGATCACCAATGCCTCGGCACCCGCCAGAGGCAAAACGGCAGGCCCGGTCGCATCCTGCCACGCCGCCAAACCCCTCCCGGTGCTCGCCTGCACCTCCCAAGCCCGCTGCACCCGCGCCGGGTTCAACGGATCAATCCGCGCCGCAGTCACCGCGTCCAACTCGGCCAAAAGCGCGCCAATTCCCTCCTCCGCCAACCGCCGATCTGCCAGCGTCCGCACCTCTGCCGGAGTGGTGGGTATATCGCTCAACCCCTCGGTCAAAGCGCTGAAATACAGACCCGTGCCGCCCACAATCACCACCGGGCGGTCCAAAAACTCCCGCACCTCGCGCAACCAATGCCCCACCGAATAGGCCTGATCGCGCGCCACATGGCCATAAAGCCCATGCGCCGCTGCCGCCTCATCCGCCACAGAGGGCCGCGCCGACAACACCCGCCAGCAGTCATAGACCTGCAACGCATCGGCATTGACCACCACACGGCCATCCCGCGCCGCCAATTCCAGCGCCAAAGCCGATTTGCCACTCGCCGTCGGCCCGGCAATCAACACCGGAGCCTCCCGCGAAATCCGGCTCAAATCCACGCCCACCTTAGCCCTTTCATCTGTTCCTAAATATCCCACGGGGGTTTGGGGGTGTGAAACCCCCAAGCGGCCAACCACGCAAACCGACGTGCCATGTCGCTTCCCCCGTTGAACCCGCCTCCGTTTTGCGACATTTTGCACGCCAGTCAATCCATACCAATTCAAGGATACCCCATGTCTCACCCCGGCGAGCCAAAAGTGACCTACAACCGGGTCATGCTGAAAATCTCCGGTGAGGCGCTGATGGGCGACCAAGGCTATGGCCTGCACCCGCCGACCGTGCAGCGCATTGCCGAGGAAGTGAAATCGGTGCGCGATCTGGGGGTTGAGATTTGCATGGTGATCGGCGGCGGCAATATCTTCCGCGGTCTGGCAGGCTCGGCTCAAGGCATGGAGCGCACCACTGCCGATTATATGGGGATGCTCGCGACGGTGATGAACGCCCTTGCGATGCAATCGGCGCTCGAATCCATCGGCGTGTTCACCCGGGTGATCTCTGCCATCCCGATGGATCAGGTCTGCGAACCCTACATCCGCCGCCGCGCCGTGCGCCACCTTGAGAAAAAGCGCGTCTGCATCTTTGCCGCAGGCACCGGCAACCCCTATTTCACCACCGACACGGCGGCGACGCTGCGCGCCAATGAAATGGCCTGTCAGGCGATCTTCAAAGGCACCAAGGTTGACGGCGTCTATGACAAAGACCCAAAGAAATACCCCGATGCCAAGCGTTACGATAACGTGACCTACGACGAAGTGCTGCAGAAACACCTCGGCGTGATGGATGCCTCCGCCATCGCGCTGGCCCGCGACAACGACCTGCCGATCATCGTGTTCTCTTTGGATGAACCCGGCGGCTTCAAAACCATCCTCGCCGGGCAGGGCACCTACACGCGGGTGCATGGCTGAATCCGGCTTGACCAAAAGCTGTAGGGTGGGTGAAACCCACCGCCCCCAAGCCAAACCCCTATACCTGCCAAACCACTTGCTGTTATAGAACGGCAAAAGCCCGAGCGATTGGGCCGAAGACACGAAGGAATAGCCTATGTCGGACGATCTTGAAATTGACCTCGACGCCATCCAGCGCCGGATGGACGGTGCGATGAACGCGCTGAAGGTGGAATTCGCCTCGCTGCGCACCGGCCGCGCCTCGGCCTCGATTGTCGAGCCGATCATGGTCGACGCCTACGGTCAGATGACCCCGATCAACCAGTTGGGCACCGTCAACGTGCCAGAACCGCGCATGGTGGTGATCAACGTCTGGGACAAGGCGATGATCGCCAAGGTCGAAAAAGCCATCCGCGAAAGCGGCATCGGCATCAACCCGATCACCGACGGCCCGCTGATCCGCCTGCCGATCCCGGAGTTGAACGAAGAACGCCGCAAGCAGTTGAGCAAAGTCGCCGCAGGCTACGCCGAAAACACCAAAGTCGCGATCCGCAACGTGCGCCGTGACGGCATGGACCAGATCAAGAAAGCCAAAGCCGCCGGCATGGGCGAGGATGACCAGAAGATGTGGTCCGATGAGGTGCAAGACCTCACCGACAAAGCCATCCTCGCCGTCGACCGCGCGCTGGAGCACAAACAAGCCGAAATCATGCAGGTTTAACGCCTTGGCGCGCGGCCCTCTGCGCGCCACATTCTGTACAAATTTCCAGCCCATATTCGGGCAACTTCACAAGGTAGGGCGCGGTCCTTGGGCGATAAATCCGACACAAAGACCCGCGAGGCCGCGCATGTCGCCATCATCATGGATGGTAATGGCCGCTGGGCCACCAATCGCGGTTGGCCTCGGCTGGTCGGCCACCGTAAGGGGGCCGAGCGCGTCAAGCAGATCGTCCGCGCCGCCCCGGACATCGGCATCCAATGGCTGACGATCTACGCCTTTTCCACCGAGAACTGGAAACGCTCCACCGAAGAAGTCCTCGGTCTGATGTCGATCTTCGCCCGCTATATCGAACGTGAGGCCGACCGTCTGGCGGCAGACGGCGTGCGGATGCGTTTCATTGGCGACCGCAGCAAGCTTGACGCCAAACTGCAACGCCTGATGACCGGGATTGAGGCCCGCACTGCCAATCTCACCCGGCTTAACCTCACCGTCGCGATCAATTACGGCGGCCGCGATGAGATCACCCGCACCATCCGCCATCTGGCGTCTGAGGCTGCAGCAGGCCGCATTGACCCGGCCCAGATCACCGACGCGATGATCAGCCAGCACCTTGACACCGCCAATATCCCCGACCCCGATCTGGTGATCCGCACCTCGGGCGAAACCCGCACTTCGAACTTCCTGCCATGGCAGGCCGCCTATGCCGAATATGAATTCACCGAAACCCTGTGGCCGGATTTCACCATTGATGAGCTGGTCGCCATCCTTGCCCGCTTCGGCCACCGGGACCGCCGTTTCGGCGGCGTGGCCTCGGCATGAGCCTGCGATCCGCACAATGGGGTGATCTGAAGCCGCGCGTGCTGTCGGCGGCGGTGATGCTGGCGGTGGGCGCGGTCGAGATCTGGCTCGGCGGCTGGTGGTTCCTGATCCTGATCACCCTGCTGACCGCCGTGATGATCTGGGAACTCGCCCGGCTGTCACAACCGAAAGAGCCCCGCCTCGCGCTTGCTATCGCCGCGCTTGCCGCGCTTTGCATGATCGCGGATGAGGGTTGGCCGTCGATCTCGGCTTGGATCGTGTTCCCGCTGGTGCCTTTGGCCTTCATGGCCACACGGCGTCGCCAGCAAAAGGCGGTGGCGGCGATTTCGGTGGCGATTCTGGTCTCGGGCCACGGGTTGTTCGTGCTGCGCGATGAGGCGGGCACCATTGCCTTCCTGTGGCTGCTCGGCGTGGTTATCGTTTCAGACGTTATGGGCTATTTCGCGGGCCGCATCTTGGGCGGGCCGAAATTCTGGCCCGCGATCAGTCCGAAGAAAACCTGGTCCGGCACCATTGCGGGCTGGATTGGCGCGGCGATCCTGGGCGCGGGCTTTGTCGCGGCGGGGCATGGCACGCTCTGGCTGATCCTGCTTTCGCCCTTCGTCGCCTTCGCGGGCCAAATGGGCGATATCGTTGAAAGCTGGTTGAAGCGTCGGGTCGGCGCGAAAGACAGTTCCAACCTGATCCCCGGCCATGGCGGCGTGCTGGATCGCTTTGACGCTTTGAGCGGGGCGATGGTGCTGGTGATGCTGCTGACGCGGCTCATTGATCTGCCGATTGGGGGCTAGATGCGCTCGATTTCGGTATTTGGCGCCACCGGATCGGTGGGGGAAAGCACATTTGATCTCTTGATGCGCGAAGGCGGGGCCGAGGCCTACCGCACCGTGGCCCTGACGGGCGGGCGCAATGTGGCGCGACTGGCCGAGATGGCCGTTGCCTTGCGGGCAGAACTCGCCGTGACCGCCTTTGAGGATTGCTTGGCCCCGCTGCGCGACGCTTTGGCAGGCTCTGGCATCGCCGTCGCGGCTGGCACGCAAGCGGTGCATGACGCCGCCGACCGCCCCGCCGATTGGGTGATGAGCGCGATTGTCGGCGCGGCGGGTTTGGTGCCGGGGATGCGGGCTTTGCGTCACGGTGGCAAGCTGGCTTTGGCGAATAAGGAAAGCCTTGTCACCGCTGGGCAGTTGCTGATGGCGACGGCGGCTGCCAATGAAGCCACGGTTCTGCCCGTCGATAGCGAACACTCCGCGATCTTTCAGGCCTTGGTTGGCGAAGATATGGCCGCAGTCGAACGCATCATCCTGACCGCCTCGGGGGGCGCGTTGCGCGATTGGCCGCTGGAACGGCTGTGCGATGCCACTGTCACCGAAGCCCTCGCGCATCCGAACTGGAGCATGGGCGCGCGCATCACCATCGACTCGGCGTCCATGTTTAACAAAGCCTTGGAAGTCATTGAAACCCGCGAGTTTTTCGGTGTTGATCCTGCGCAGATCGAAGTGATCATCCACCCCGAATCCATCATCCATTCCCTTGTCGGTTTCCGCGACGGCGCGGTGATGGCGCATCTGGGTGCGCCCGACATGCGCCATCCCATCGGCTATGCTTTGCACTGGCCGCAGCGCCAAACCCTGCCCGTCGCACGCCTGGATCTCGCCGCCTTGGGTGGCCTGACCTTCCGCGCCCCCGACGAGACCCGCTTCCCCGCCCTGCGTCTGGCGCGCGAAGTGATGGCCACCCGTGGCCTTGCCGGGGCTGCCTTCAACGCCGCCAAAGAGATCGCCTTGGACCATTTCATCGGAGGCGGGCTTGGGTTCATGCAGATGGCCGCTGTAGTTGAGGCTACACTTAACCGTGTTTCGTCAGATTGCAGCCTTGGAATCGCCGCCCTCACCCTTGAGGATGTGCTGCAAATGGATCATCTGGCACGGATCAGGGCCGCCGAGGCGGTGAAAATGGTAAAGGGCAGCTAGCGTGGATTTCAGCAGCTTTGTGGCGTCATTTGGCGGTGCAGTTTGGTCGGGCCTGTTCTTCATCGTCGCCGTGGCGGTGATCGTCGCGGTGCATGAATATGGCCATTACATCATCGGCCGCTGGTCGGGCATCCATGCCGAGGTGTTCTCCTTGGGCTTCGGTCCGGTGGTTTACTCCCGCGTCGACAAACGCGGCACCAAATGGCAGATCGCAGCCTTGCCCATTGGCGGCTATGTGAAATTCCTTGGCGACAAAGACGCGGCCTCCGCCCCCGATCAAGCCGCCATGGGCGGGCTGACACCGGAAGAAAAACGCCACACCATGTATGGCGCCCCCCTCTGGGCCCGCGCCGCCACCGTCGCCGCTGGGCCTGTCTTCAACTTCATCCTCGCGCTGATCGTGTTCATCGGCCTGATTACCTACACCGGGGTCGCCACCGAAGTCCCCGTGGTGGGCCGCGTCAATGTCTCACCCTTCGTCGGCGAAACGATCCAACCCGGCGACCAGATTCTGGCGCTGAACGGCACCGCCACCCCAGATATTGAAACCTTCGCCAATACCGCCAACGCGCTGCCTCCCGCCGCCACTGTCACCTACAGCATTGAACGCGCAGGCCAGAAGCTTGACGTGCAAGGCGCGCATCCGTTCCTGCCGATGGTGGGGGCGGTGATGCCGCGCAACGCGGGTGGCGATGCGGGCATCCAAACCGGCGACGTGATCATCCAAGCCGCAGGCAAGGATGTCACCGCCTTCAGCCAACTCCCCGCTTTGGTTGAGGCCACCGCAGGCCAACCCATCGCGTTGAAAATCTGGCGCAACGGGAAAATCATCGACCTGACTCTATCCCCCAACCGCCGTGATCTGCCGAAAGACGGCGGCGGCTTTGAGACCCGCTGGATGATCGGCCTGTCGGGCGGCATGCTGTTTGAGCCGCAAACCCGCCAGCCCGGCCCGTGGGAAACCGTCACCCTTGCCGTTGATCAGGCCTGGTTCACCGCGACATCTTCGCTGTCCGGCCTCTGGCACATCGTCACCGGCCAGATCAGCACCTGCAACCTTTCTGGCCCGGTCGGCATGGCCGAGGTGATGGGCGATGCCGCGCGCCAAGGGCTGGAGCAATTCATCGGCTATCTCGGCATGCTCTCGCTGGGCATTGGCCTTTTGAACCTGTTCCCGATCCCGGTGCTCGATGGCGGCCATCTGGTGTTTTTCGCCTATGAGGCGGTGTTCCGCCGCCCGCCTGCGCCCGGCGTGATGAATATCCTGATGCTGATTGGCCTCATCGCCGTGCTCAGCTTCATGTTCTTCGCTTTGGGCAATGATTTCACCTGCAAGTGAGGTCGGGCAAATAAGGTCGGGCCAATATCCCCAACCCCGCAGCCCCAGCCACAGTGCTGCCACATTCCCGGCGTAGATTTTCCCCATCGTTTGATGCGGAAAGGCCAAGACCATGCAAGCAGTGATGAAAAGCTATAAAGGCCTGTCGCTTCTGGTTTGGTTGAACTGGGATCGCCTGTTCACCGTGGGTACCGTGGTGGTCGGCCTGTTGGCGGGCGCGTTTCTTGGCACGGCGCTGTTTCACCGCTGAGCTTGGCGCAAAACGCCTGTCCAGATTATCAGCAAAAGCTTACGATTTTTCCGGCCATCCTTTTGACATTGCTTGCGGTTGCAGGTAGTCAGATGCACAGGATTTAGTGCATTCAGGAGCGGCTCATGCGGGAAACAGCAAGCGCAGGTATCACGCGCAAGGGGATGCTCCGGGGCTTGATGCGCCCAACCCTTGTTGCAATTCTGCTTTCCAGCGCAATGGTTTCTGAACCGTTCCTCACATTTGCCCATGCCGAAACCTACAGTTTCAACAGCGTGACCGTGGAAGGCAACGCCCGCGTCGATGCTGCCACGATCCTGAAATACGCGGGAATCTCTCGCGGTGAGGCGCTGGAATCCGGGCAGTTGAATGACGCCTACCAACGGATTTTCGCCTCGGGTTTGTTTGAAACTGTTGATCTTGTGCCACAGGGCAGCACGCTGCTGATCAAGGTCAAAGAACTGCCGATGCTGAATGTTGTCGATTTTCAGGGCAACAAGCTGGTCAAAGACGAAAAGCTGACCGAACTGGTCAAGTCGAAATCGCGGCTGGTGTATAATCCGGCGCAGGCTGAGGCGGACGCCGCACAGATCTCGGAAGCCTACCGGGTGCAGGGCCGTCTGGCCGCCACGGTTGATCCCAAGATCATCCGCCGTTCGGACAACCGCGTCGATCTGGTGTTTGAAATCACCGAAGGCAAAGTTGTCGAAAACGAAGGCATCTCCTTTGCCGGCAACCGTGCCTTCAGCGACCGTCGCCTGAAACAAGTGCTGCAAACCAAGCAAGCGGGCTTTCTGCGTCAGTTGATCAAATCCGACACCTTCGTGCCGGAACGGCTGGAAGTTGATAAGCAGATGCTGCGCGATTTCTATCTGTCGCGCGGCTATATCGACGTGCAGGTGGTGGACGCCACCGGGCAACTTTCGCGCGAACGCGATGCGACCTTCGTGACCTATACCGTGAAGGAAGGTCAAAGCTGGAAGATCGGCCGCGTCAGCACGGTGTCCGAAGTCGAAGGCGTCGATGCCGCCGAATTTGCCGCCGTGCAAAAAATGCGCTCGGGCGTCACCTATTCGCCTTCGATCATCGACAACAACATCGCCCGGATGGAAAATCTGGCTCTGCGCAAGGGTCTGAACTTTGTCAGCATCGAGCCGCGTCTGATCCGCAATGAGCGTGGCCAGACCTTGGACGTCGAGTATGTCATCAAGCGCGGCCAGAAGGTCTTCGTCGAACGCATTGATATTGAAGGCAATACCACCACGCTTGATCAGGTGGTGCGCCGCCAGTTCCGCACAGTAGAAGGGGACCCCTTCAACCCGCGTGAAATCCGTCAGGCCGCCGAGCGTATCCGTGCGCTTGGTTTCTTCACCGATGCCAAGGTCGATGCCAAACCCGGCAGCAACCCGGATGAGGTCGTGGTCAACGTCGATGTTGAAGAAAGACCCACAGGCTCCATCAGCTTTGGCGCAAGCTTTGGCACCGCTTCGGGGCTGGGTCTGAACCTTGGCTTCTCGGAAACCAACTTCTTGGGCCGCGGGCAGGGCTTCTCTGTCAGCATCGCGACGGCTTCGGACACCAAGGACAGCGGCATTTCCTTTGTGGAGCCCGCGTTGCTGGGCCGCGATCTGAAACTGAAACTGGGCGTCTCCTATAATGAGACCGACAACGCCAGCGCGCTCTATGACACCCGCAAGATCGGGATCAGCGCCGGACTGGAATTCCCGATTGCCGAGCAGTCGCGTCTGGAACTGCGCTACAAGGCGTTTCAGGATACGATCAGCAATTTAGATGACGCAGCCTCGCCTATCTTGGCATTGGAAGAAGCGCGCGGCTCGGAATTTGGCTCTGGTCTGGGCTATGCCTACACTTTCGACAACCGCGTGACCGGACTTAATCCGAAAAGCAGCTTGTTGTTCCGCTTTGGACAAGATTTTGTCGGTTTGGGTGGCGATGCGAAATATGTCGAGACGACAGCTCTCGCCGTCGCTGAAACCAAGGTCTTCAACGAAGACGTCACGCTGCGCGCGATCTTTGAAGGCGGCGCGGTCAACAGCTTTGGTGGCTACGACACCCGCGTTACCGACCGCTACTTCGCCAATGGCAAAATGCGCGGCTTTGACACCAACGGCATCGGTCCGCGCGATACAGAGACAGGTGATGCCTTGGGCGGCAATTTCTACGCCACGATGAAGCTTGAAGCCGAATTCCCGCTGGGTTTGCCCGAAGAATACGGCATCACAGGCGGCATCTTCTACGACATGGGGTCGGTCTGGGGCTTGGACAATTCGGCGGGCATCGATGACAGCGCGCATCTGCGTTCTGCAGTCGGGGTCTCTATCCTGTGGACGACGCCCATCGGGCCGCTGCGCTTCAACTTCTCGAACGCGGTCAAAAAAGAAAGCTATGACGAAGAGCAAAGCTTCGATCTGACCATCGCGACGAAATTCTGATGAAACGGCAGGCGGCAGGGCTGGCTTTGGCGCTGCTGCTTGCCGTGTCTCCGCAGATTTCCGTCGCGCAAAGCGTGGTGCAAAAAACCGCCATCGTGACGCTGGATCAGGATCAGTTGTATCTTGGCACGCAATATGGCCGCACTCTGCAGGCCAAGTTTGAAACCGAATCCGCCGCTCTGCTCGCTGAAAACCGCAAGATCGACGCCGCGCTTGAGGCCGAAGAACGCGACCTGACCACCAAACGCGCGACGATGAACGCGCAAAATTTCCGCCCCTTGGCCGAAGCTTTCGACAACAAAGCCAATGAGTTGCGCAAAGCTCAAGACGTCAAATCCAGTGAACTTGCCAAATCGCGCGACGCGGATCGCCAAGCCTTCTTTCAGGCCGTCGCCCCGATCTTGGGTGATTACATGGTGGAACGCGGCGCTGTCGCAATCCTCGATAAATCCGCCATAGTGGTCAGCCTCGGCGCGATCGACATCACCAAAGAGGTGATCGCCCGCATTGATGCCCGCCTGGGCGACGGCAGCAAACCCGCAGCCCCAACTCCCCCGGCCCCAACTCCCCCGGCCCCCGCGCCATAACCGCCCAAGGCTTGTTTCAGCCAGCGGTTTTCGCTAGTCAGATCATATGCCCCGGCAAGAGGGCCGCACACTCGGAGATCCCATGACCGACCTGCCCACGCCCGACCAACCGCTGTCCGCTGACCTCGCGCTGATCCAGCGCATCATTCCGCACCGCTATCCCTTCCTGCTGGTCGATAAGGTGCGCGACATCTACCCGAACAAATCCTGCGTCGGCATCAAGAACGTCACCTTCAACGAGCCGCAATTCCAAGGCCATTTCCCAGGGCTTCCGATCTTTCCCGGTGTGATGATCATCGAGGCGATGGCGCAGACCTCCGGCATCCTCGTCGGTCTCTCGATGGATCTCGTCGATAAAAACGCCACCGTGTTTTTCATGGGCGTTGATGCGGTGAAATTCCGCCGCAAAGTCGTGCCGGGTGATGTGATGGAACTGCATGTCACCGCCCTGCGCGGTGGGGGTCGGGTGTGGAAATTCTCCGGTCGCGCCATGGTCGATGGCGAGCTTGCCTGCGAAGCCGAATTCATGGCGATGTTCGACGTTCCAAAGAAAGCCTGAGCATGGCCATCCACGGAACCGCCCTCGTCCATCCCTCTGCCTTTGTCGAGGAGGGCGCCACGATCGGCCCCGATTGCTTCGTCGGCCCGTTCGCGCTGATCGGGGCCGAGGTCACTCTGGCCGCTGGCGTCACCGTGAAATCCCATGCCGTGGTGACGGGCTGGACAGACATCGGCGAAGGCACCACCATCTTCCCCTTCTCCTGCGTCGGTGAAGTGCCGCAAGACCTGAAATTCAAAGGCGAGCGCACCCGGCTGATCGTCGGGGCACGCTGCAAAATCCGCGAAGGGGCCACACTAAACACCGGCACCGAGGGCGGCGGCGGGGTCACCCGCATCGGCGATGATTGCCTGCTGATGACGGGCGCGCACATTGGCCATGACGCGCAACTCGGCAACCGCATTGTGCTCGCCAACCAGGTCGCCATCGCTGGCCACTGCCACATCGGCGACGATGTGATCATCGGCGGCCTGTCCGGCATCCACCAATGGGTCCGCATCGGCCGGGGTGCCATCATCGGCGCGGTCACCATGGTCACCAATGACGTGCTGCCCTACGGCCTCGTGCAAGGCCCGCGCGGCGTCTTGGACGGTTTGAACCTCGTCGGCCTCAAACGTCGCGGTGTCGAGCGCAGCGATATTTCCGCCATGCGCGCCGCCTATCAGGCTTTGGCCCAAGGCGAGGGCAGTTTCCTCGACCGTGCCCGCCGCCTCGCGGATGAAACCGACAGTGATTACGTCCGCGAGATGACCGATTTCATCCTCTCCGCCACTGACCGTTCGTTCCTGACGCCGAAATGAGCAAACTTGCACTCATCGCAGGGCAGGGCGCTCTGCCCGCCGCTTTGGTGGCCGTGCTGCCAGACCGCCCGATAATCTGCGCACTAGACGGCTTCGCGCCCGAAGGCCTGGAGGTCGATCAGATCTTCCGCGTCGAACGCCTCGCTCTGTTCCTGCGCAGCTTGGAAGACCAAGGCATCACCGAAGTGATCTTCGCAGGCGCGGTGCAGCGCCCCCGCCTCGACCCCTCGCTGTTCGATCCGCAAACCGCGCAAATGGTGCCGCGCCTCTTGGCCGCGATGCAAGCCGGAGACGACGCCACCCTGCGCGCGGTCATAGCGATCTTCGAGGAAGCAGGGTTCGAAGTCGTCGGGGTTGAGTCCATCGCCCCGGCACTGCTCCCCGCCGCAGCCGTGCTCACCGGAACCCTCACCCCCCTACATGAAACCGACGCCGCCCGCGCCGAAGCCATCACCGCAGCTCTTGGCGCTGTCGATGTCGGCCAAGGCTGCGTCGTGGCCCAAGGCCTCTGCCTCGCCGTCGAAGCCCTCCCCGGCACCGATGCCATGCTCACAAACCTGACCCAAATCCCTGCCAGCCTGCGCCCAAAGGGCGGGCTCTACTATAAAGCCGCCAAACCCGGCCAAGACCGCCGCATCGACCTGCCCACCATCGGCGTCGAAACCATCCGCCTTGCTGCGGAGGCGGGTCTGTCCGGCATTGCCTTCCAGGCAGGCTCGGTGATCTGTCTTGACCTGCCGCAAATGGTCACGGCGGCACAGGCAAACGGCCTGTTGCTATGGGCGCGCTAAACCTGTTCCTGATCGCGGGGGAACCCTCTGGCGACCGCCTCGGTGCAGCCTTGATGGCGGGCTTGAAAACCCTGCACCCCGGAGTGACCTTCCAAGGCGTCGGCGGCCCCATGATGCAGGCCGAAGGCCTCAACAGCCTGTTCCCGATGGAAGAACTCTCGATCATGGGCATCGCCGAGGTGCTGCCGAAATACTTTCATCTGAAACGCCGCATCCGGGAAACCGCCGCCGCCGCCCTTGCCGCCCGCCCCGCAGCCCTGATCACCATCGACTCCCCCGATTTCTGCCTGCGCGTTGCCAAAATCGTCAAAGCGGCGAACCCCAACTTGCGCACCATCCACTACGTCGCCCCCTCCGTCTGGGCCTGGCGCCCCGGTCGCGCCGCCAAAATGGCGAAAGTGATTGATCACGTTCTGGCCCTTTTACCCTTCGAGCCGCCTTATATGACCGCCGCTGGCATGAGTTGCGATTTCGTCGGCCACCCAGTCGTGTCTGAACCCCTCGCAACTACCGAAGAAAAAGCCCCGCTCACCGGCCAAAGCCCGCTGATCCTCGCTCTCCCCGGATCGCGCAAAGGCGAAGTCACTCGCCTCGCCCCGGTGATCGGCGAAACCTTGGCGCTGATCAAAGCCCAACATCCCAGCGCCCGCGTCGTGTTGCCCACTGTCCGAGGCGTGGAGGCACTGGTGCGCGACCTCTCCGCGCCATGGCCGATCCAGCCACAGATCATCACCGACCCAACCCTGAAACGCGCCGCCTTCGCCGCCGCCGATGTCGCCATCGCCGCCTCTGGCACCGTCTCGCTGGAACTCGCGGCCAACACCTGCCCGATGGTGATCGCCTACGACATGCACCCGCTCACCCTCTGGCTGATGCGCCGCGCCGCCCTGATTGACACGGTAACCTTGGTCAACCTCGTCTCGGAAACCCGCACAATCCCCGAATTTATCGGCGAAAACTGCAAGCCTGCCCTGATCGCCCCGGCAATGCTCAACCTGCTGGAAAACCCGCACGCCCAAGACGCCGCCATGCAGCTGACCATGCAGCGCTTGGGGCAGGGTGGAGAGCCCCCTGGCCTGCGCGCCGCAAAATCCGTCCTCGCAGCGCTAAAACTACCTAAAATTTAACTAAAAATTGTTTCATCTGTTCTTAAATATCCCACGGGGGTCCGGGGGTGTGAAACCCCCGGTGATCAGCCCCAAGCGGCACATTCCGTTAACCATGACCATGAACCGTCAAAATAACTCAATAATATCAATGGTCCCGAGTTGGGACCGTCACCGCCCCCGCCAAATCCAGCCGCCGCCGAACACCCGGCTGCCCTCGGGGGCATAGAACACACAAGCCTGCCCCGGCGACACCCCATCTTCGGGATCCAAGAGTTCCACCATAGCCTCCGTGCTCGATATCGGCCGCACCACCGCCGGCCGCGGTGGCCGGGTCGAGCGGACCTTCACATTCAAATGCCACTCCGCGCGGCTGTCAAACGCCTCGTCCCCCAACCAATTAATCTCGCGCAGCGGAATCACCCGCGTCGACAACGCCTCCTTCGGCCCGACAATCACCTGCCGCAAGCTTGGGTCCAGCTTCACCACATACAAAGGATCGCCCAACCCGCCGATCCCCAACCCCTTCCGTTGCCCGATCGTATAATGAATGACCCCGCGATGCTGCCCCAGCACAGTCCCCGCCTGATCAACAATATCCCCCGGATCGGCAGACCCCGGCCGCAGCTTTTCAATCACCGCCGCATAATTGCCGTTTGGAACAAAGCAAATATCCTGACTGTCCGGCTTATCCGCCACCGACAGCCCATATTTCGCAGCCAAAGCCCGCGTCTCGGCCTTCGATCCCAGATGCCCCAACGGAAACCGCAGATAAGCCAGTTGCTCCGCCGTGGTCGAGAACAGGAAATAGCTTTGATCGCGATTCGCATCTGTTGCCATATGCAGCTCTGGCCCATCGCCCACTTTGCGCTGAATATAATGCCCGGTCGCCATACAATCCGCGTTCAGATCCTTCGCGGTCGCCAGCAAATCCTTGAACTTCACCCGTTCATTGCAGCGAATACAGGGCACCGGCGTTGCCCCCGCCAGATAAGCGTCGGCAAATTCCTCAATCACCGCCTCGCGGAAGGTGTTCTCATAATCCAACACATAATGCGGAAACCCCATCACCTCGGCCACCCGCGCCGCGTCATGAATATCCCGGCCCGCACAACATGCGCCCTTTTTTGCCAGTGCAGCCCCATGATCATAAAGCTGCAAGGTCACGCCCACCACGTCATAGCCTTCCTCGGCCAGTTGGGCTGCCACAACCGAACTGTCCACACCGCCCGACATCGCGACCACGACACGGGTTTCAGAGGGGGGCTTGGCGAAACCAAGCGAGTTCAGCGGCTGATCAAACATGGAAAATTCCGGGGAATGGGGCGGCATTAAGGCCATTAGCTCGCAATATAGGAAAATGCCACCTACTCTCAAGCCCCGGCTTTACGCTTGTTTAAGCCCGTTCCGCCAAACTGGCTGGGTATGAACGAGGAATCCAAGATGTATCTCAAGAAAGTTGACGGCCCAAGGCAGGTCACTTTGCCCGATGGCAGCATCCTGACCCGCGCCGATCTGCCGCCTGTGGACACCCGTCGCTGGGTGGCCAGCCGCAAGGTCGTGGTGGTCAAAGCCGTGATCTACGGCCTGATTTCTGAGGCTGAGGCTTTGGAGCGCTACGCTCTGTCGGAAGAAGAATTCGTGCTCTGGCGGCAAGCGGTTGTAACCCATGGCGAAAAAGCCCTGCGCGTCACCACACTTCAAAAGTATCGACAACTTTAAATTGTTTTGGGAATCTTACGGTCACAGTAACGTGTAGTTATTGAATAACTGATTCGGAATACTCTTAAAAATCTTTATTATCAACTACTTAGACTGATTCGCATATGATTCGCATAGGTGAGACGAAGCAAGAACATCGTCAAATCCAAAGCACTTTGAAAGCATTTTCGAAGCATAGTTTTATGGGATTTATTCATCGAGGGGGTGGCGACAGCGCGACTGCATCAAAAAATGTCAAGGGATATTCTCAAACAATCAATTTCCGACTGATTTACTTTTTTCTACGATACTGAAAGCTGAGATGAGTAATCCCCGGTTAGCACATTTGGACTGAGGAGAATCGGATAGCCCCGGTATTTCGCAAGGCAAACCCGAATCATTGACTTTTGCATTCACATTTGGCATCATGTGTCAAATAATTAAATCGAAAAATTACAACAAATCACTTTTTTGTGATAATAGAAAATATATTTTGAAATGAGGTATCTGCATACCTCTTTTGCAAACTGACTGAATAATCAATAGCTAAATAAAATAGAGCGGGCGCTTTGACACCCGCTCTTGAATTACATCATTTACATTTTACGAGGCAACACATGAATAAAGACCAATTATTAATAGCACTACCCGACATATTCTATTTAGCAGGTGACGGCAAGAAAACTGTCATGTGGAAACACATAGACCGCAAATATTTTACAAGCGATTGGGCTATGGAAAATCACAATAGGGAACGAGCAAATACTCCAGCAGGAACAAAAGCTAAAGACGGATACATTCGTGTCCAGTGGAAGAACAGAAAATATTCAGCACACCATATAGCCTTTGCTTTACAGAATGGAGATTGGCCTAAAGAGGAATATCAAATTGATCACGAAACGCGAGATCGGTCTGATCAATCAAAACTGATAGAGTCAACAGCAAAGGAAAACGCCGCTAACCGTGGCGGGAAGTTTGATAAATCGCTTGATTACAATAGCTTAACTACATTCCAGAGAATGAAAGCAGCAAGCGGAAAAATCAGTGGGGTAATAAATATTCCAATCGAGATACCGAAGGCACCATATCAGGATAATATAAAAGTTTCGAATATTGAGTTATTCGGACCAAATTCAGAGAGGTTATCAGCAAGAACCGAATATAATGACGTGAACAAAGAGGAAATGCGACAAGAGGTTGACAGTATCGGATTTACATTTTTTGAACCATTACAGGTAGTCAGAGTGAGCGGGCAAGGCAAAACCTACTTAGCAGACGGATTTTACAGGCTGAGGGCATACGAAACTGACAGTCGATTTGATGAGGTTCCGGTGATAGTATGGGAGATTGAAAATGAGGCTGATCTTGTGGCAGTATGTAGGGATATATCAGCAGAGTTTAGCAACAGGCCATCTAATCCACAATCTCAAGAAGACAGGTCAAATGGGCTATATGACAGGATATGGGAAACAGCGATCATTGATAAGGTGAATAAAATAGTCAAGTGGAATGGGAAAGTAGCGGAGTTAAGCGCAAAATATAGATGTGGCTTAAAAACTGCGTATTACATGCGAAACATTGTAAAGCATTTTATAAGGCATGGCATTGAGAAGGAATCTTATTATGTGGACAGATTTGTATACAATAAGGGATTAACTGAGAAAAATGAGAGTGTGAATATGGAAAGGGATGAGAGAGATCAAATGACTGTGGATATTATTGCGCAATTATCGAAATTTATCAAGGAAAGCAACAGCTATAGTGAGGCTATCAGCGATCCTGAGAACCTTGCCAGAATTCTGGAAGTAATGTCGAAAGGGACTGACAATTTCAAAGGGGCCGTTGAAGTTGCATTCAATCTAAATGCGCCAATAACTCCAAAGAGAATTGATCCTATCAAATTGAACCCCACAAAGACTCAAGATACTGTCGATAAACTTGATTGGGATTAATAGCTGGTACATGTCTATAAGGCGACAGTGATACTTTCCATTGTGGAATTTACTGTCTCCTGTAAAGCTAAACACCTTATTATTGACATTTATGCAACACAGGAATTGAGGGATTTTCCTCGACTTTTTTACCCTCAGAAATTGTGGAAAATAAAAAGGGACAGAGTGAACCCGGTGCGGTATAGGCGAATAAACTGAGGAAAAGCAAGCCCCCCATAACACTAACACAATGCTTGACAATTCCGAACAAAGTTCATATTTTTCATATGGATAAAGTCGGAGATTGAGATGGCGAGTCTGTATCAAGTAGGTGAGACGTTCTATATTCGTTTCACCATAAGGACAAAAGATAATCGCAAAGTAATCAAGCGAGTATCGACAGGATACACAGATGAAAGCGCAGCCAGAAAGGTTATGGGTGAGGTTGAGCAGCGAGTTCGGAAAGAATTTGATGCTCAGGACTCGGATCATCCACCGATCACGCTAGAGAAAGCTATTGAGATATTTGAGAAATCTCGAAAAGACATGAGCAAGGCTACGGTCAATGCTTATAGTAATATCTGTAAGAAAATGATTGGCAAGCATAACCCCGATAATTTCGGATATGTACCATATTGTTTAGATGGCAACACATTCTTGCATGAAATCTCGAATAAGGATTTAGTGGAATATTCCAATGCAAGATTTGAGGAGAAATTGAAACCTCGATCAGTTGCATTGGAATTGAAAATCATCATCGCTATCCACAATTACGCGAAGAAGCAGGACTATAGGATCAATCCAAATCTAACGGCGGAATACACACAACCTAAAGCGAAAACTCGGATATTCACTATCAGGGAAGAATTGGCGATAATCGAAAAAGGCAATGCGCTGGATACTCGGATAACTGACCTATTCGTGTTTCTCATGGAAACAGGTTGTCGGATAAATGAGGCATTGAAAATCCAGCAAGGCGATTGGGATGAGGATGACAATGCTCTGACACTGCGGAGAAGCAAGACTGACAGCCAGACTGTCTTGGCGCTGTCTGACAAGGCGCAAGAGATACTGGGCAAGTATGCTGATAAGGCCGAACCATTTGGGGGGTTTGGAAGGGTCATGATCAGGCTGAGAGACATCATAAGCGAGGTATGCAACGGTCCAGAGAAGCGCGCATTGATCGAGAGAGACGGCAGGGCTACTATCCACACAACCCGTCACACATACACCACAAGAGCGGTGAAAGCAGGGAATGACCTGCATACGGTTGGGCTGGTACTTGGACACACTATGAGCACCATGACAGCCAAATATGCACACTTAGGGACGCATGATGCCTCAAAATCTATGCTCAGAAAAAAAGCATAATAGAAGCATATAATCTTTCAAAATATACGAATAACAAATTTGTATTTCAGTTAATCGAGTGATTTCATAGGCTTAGACGTTGTATGAAATTGTCCGTTTTGCTGTGTAACTAACGTGTAGTTAACCATTGCCAGCCAAAGTCATTAACGAACAAGACCCTGTGACGGAGCCCAGAATGCGAATCTTATTGGTTGAGGACGATCCTACCACATCCCGTAGTATCGAATTGATGCTGACCCACGCCAACTTGAATGTCTATTGCACCGATCTGGGTGAAGACGGCATCGATTTGGCGAAACTTTATGATTACGATCTGATTCTTCTGGACCTTAACCTGCCAGATATGTCTGGGCATGAAGTGCTGCGGCAGTTGCGCCTTGCGCGGATCGAAACGCCCATTTTGATTCTCTCGGGGTCGGACGATAACGAGAACAAGATCAAAGGCTTTGGCTTTGGTGCTGATGATTACCTCACCAAGCCTTTCCACCGTGAAGAATTGGTGGCACGCATCCATGCGATCATTCGCCGCTCCAAGGGCCACAGCCAGTCGATGATCAAAACTGGCCGGGTGAATGTGAACCTTGACGCCAAGACGGTGGATGTCGAAGGCGCGACGGTGCATCTGACCGGCAAAGAATATCAGATGCTGGAACTGCTTTCCCTGCGCAAAGGCACCACGCTGACCAAAGAGATGTTTCTTAACCATCTTTATGGCGGCATGGATGAGCCCGAGTTGAAAATCATTGACCTCTTCATCTGCAAGTTGCGCAAAAAGCTGGCAGAGGCGACGGGCGGCACCAATTACATCGAAACCGTCTGGGGTCGTGGCTATGTGCTGCGCGATCCGGGCCCGGCGCAGGCCCCGCGTTTGGTCGCCAGCGCTTGATCCAAGCCCTGCCCGCGCTTGCCCATTTCCGGCCCGCCGCATAACTTGGGGCAAAACGGAAATGGGGGCGGCAATGGCGGTTGATCTTGAGCAGTTGACCGAGGCCGAAGCCCGGGCGGAACTCGCCCGGCTGGCCGAAGCGATTGCGGCAGCCAATCGCGCCTATCATACGCTGGATGCGCCAGATATTTCGGACGCCGAGTTTGATGCGCTGAAACGCCGAAATCTGGCGCTGGAGGCGCGGTTTCCAGCCTTGAAACGCGCCGATAGTCCATCCGAACAGGTTGGCGGCGGCGTGGCCGATGGCTTTGGCAAGGTGGCGCATGCCATTCGCATGCTGTCGCTGGAGAATGCGTTTGAAGACGGTGACGTCGCCGAGTTTGACGAACGTGTGCGTAAATATCTCGGTGGTCATACCGCCTTAACCTACACGGCCGAGCCGAAGATTGATGGGTTGTCGCTATCCTTGCGCTATGAAAATGGCGTTCTGGTGCAGGCGGCGACGCGCGGCGATGGCGAGGTCGGCGAGAATGTCACCGAAAATGCCCGCTCCATCGCGGATATTCCGCAGCATCTGACCGATGCCCCGCAGCTGTTGGAAGTGCGGGGTGAGGTTTATATGAGCCACGCTGATTTCGCCGCTTTGAACCAACGGCAGGCGGCAAAGGCCGACAAGCTGTTCGCCAATCCGCGCAATGCGGCTGCGGGCAGCCTGCGGCAACTGGACGCCAGCATCACCGCCGCCCGCCCTTTGCGCTTTTTCGCTTATGCTTGGGGGGCGCTGTCCGCACCGCTGGCCGCGACGCAATTTGATGCGATTGAACGACTTAACCATTTGGGATTTCAAACAAACCCGCTCACCGTGCTTTGCGCGGGACCTGAGCAGATGTTGGCGCAATATCGCCATATCGAAGTCAATCGAGCCAATTTGGGCTATGATATCGACGGCGTTGTCTACAAGGTGAACGATCTTAGCTTGCAAGCGCGGCTGGGGTTCCGCTCGGCCACGCCGCGTTGGGCGATTGCGCATAAATTCCCGGCCGAACTGGCTTGGACGAGGCTGGAAGCGATTGACATTCAGGTCGGCCGCACTGGCGCGCTGTCGCCCGTGGCACGACTGTCGCCGGTCACGGTCGGCGGCGTCGTGGTCGCCAATGCGACGCTGCACAATGAAGATTACATCGCCGGACGCGATGCCAAAGGCAACCCGCTCCGCGAGGGGCGCGACATTCGCGTTGGCGATTGGGTGCAGGTCTACCGCGCAGGCGACGTGATTCCAAAGATTGCCGACGTTGACCTAGGGCGCCGCCCCGATGACGCGCAACCTTATGTTTTTCCTGATATTTGCCCGGAATGTGGCTCGGTCGCGCACCGCGAACCCGGCGATGCGGTACGCCGTTGCACCGGTGGTCTGATCTGTCCGGCGCAGGCGGTGGAGCGGTTGAAGCATTTCGTCTCGCGCGGGGCTTTTGACATCGAAGGCTTGGGCGCAAAGCAAGTTGAAATGTTTTTTCACGACACCGATCTGCCGGTGAAAACGCCTGCCGATATTTTCACGCTGGCGGCGCGGGACGAGGCCAATGGTCTGAAACGGTTGAAAAATCGCGATGGCTTTGGCGAGGTTTCCGCAAAGAAACTGTTCGCCGCGATTGAGGCCAAGCGCAAGATCCCACTAGATCGGCTGATCTTCGGCCTCGGTATCCGCCATGTTGGCGAGGCTGCGGCGGGCCTGCTCGCGCGACATTATTCGACATGGGACGCATTCGAGGCCGCGATCACCCATGCGATGCCCGACACAGCCGAATGGGCGGAACTTACCTCGATCGACGGTGTTGGCGCGGTGTTGGCAGGCTCGCTGGCGGACGCGTTTCAAAACGTCTCGGAGCGTGCGGCGATTGATGCTTTGGTCGCGCAGTTGCAGGTGCAATCCGTGCAAGCCCGCGCTCCCGTGAACAGCCCGGTGGCGGGCAAAACCGTGGTCTTCACCGGCACGCTGGAAAAAATGACACGGGCGGAAGCCAAGGCGCGCGCCGAGGCGTTGGGGGCGAAGGTCGCGGGATCTGTCTCGGCCAAAACCGATCTGCTCATCGCCGGACCGGGGGCAGGATCGAAGGCGAAAGATGCCGAAAAACATGGGGTTAAGGTGATCGACGAGGACGATTGGCTTGCCCTGATCGGTCAGGCATGAGCCGCCCGGAAATTCTGTTTCCGCTGTTTGCCGGGTTGGAAACTTTGGACGGTGTCGGCCCGAAAACCGCGCAGGCTTTCGCGCTTCTGGGAGTGGAAAAGCCGAAAGATCTGCTGTTTTTGCTGCCACATTCTGTGGTTGATCGCAGCCGCAAAGCCTCGATCCGCGATGTGGTGCCGCCCTGCACGGTGACGGTGGAGGTGGAGGTCGGCAGCCATTTCCCGCCCTGGCAAAAGGGCCGCCCCTACCGGGTGATGGTGCGCGATGAGGCGTTGGAGTTCCAACTGGTGTTTTTCCATGCGCGCGGCGACTACTTGCAAAAACTGTTGCCGACGGGCCAGCGCCGCCTGGTATCCGGCAAAGTTGAGCTCTTTGATAATATTGCGCAAATGGTCCACCCGGATCATGTTTTGCGCCCCGAGGAGGCCGGCGATCTGCCGCTGTTTGAGCCGGTGTATCCGCTGACCGCTGGTGTCACCCAGCGGCAGGTTGCCAAGGCTGCGGCCTCGGCACTGGCGCGCGCGCCGATGGTGCCAGAGTGGATCGACCCCAATTTGAAGGCGCGTGAGGCTTGGCCGGACTGGCGCGCAGCCTTGGAGATCGCCCATGCGCCGCAGGATCAGGCGGCGCTTGCCTTCACCCATCCCACCCGGCAACGCCTTGCTTATGATGAACTTTTTGCCCATCAGCTGACCCTGTCTCTGGCCCGCGCCCACCTGCGCCGTGGCAATGGCGTGGCAAGCATCGGCACCGGAGCGCTGCAAGCCAAAGTCTTGGCCTCGCTGCCCTATGCGCCGACTGCGGCACAAACCCGCGCCGTCGCCGAGATTGCGCAAGACATGGCACAGCCGTTGCGGATGAATCGTTTGCTGCAAGGCGATGTCGGCTCGGGCAAAACCCTGGTGGCCTTCCTCGCGCTGTTGACGGCGGTTGAGGCGGGCGGGCAGGGCGTGCTGATGGCCCCCACCGAGATTTTGGCGCGTCAACACCGTGAGGGTCTGCTGCCCTTGGCCGAAGCGGCGGGCATCCGGCTGGAGCTGTTGACCGGGCGCGACAAGGGCGCGGAGCGTGCAGCCAAACTGGCTGCCCTGCAGGATGGCCAAATCCAGATCCTGCTGGGCACCCATGCGGTGTTTCAAAAGGATGTGCATTTTCAAGATCTTCGCCTTGCCGTGGTGGATGAGCAGCATCGTTTTGGCGTCTCACAACGCATGGAGCTTGGCGCGAAAGGCCAGGCGGTGGATGTGCTGGTGATGACCGCCACGCCAATTCCGCGCAGTCTGGCGCTGGCGAGTTACGGCGATATGGATGTCTCGGTGCTGGATGAAAAGCCCGCCGGGCGCAAACCGATCAAGACGGTGATGATTTCGGGCGCACGGATGGACGAGGTGGTGGGCCACCTCGCCCGCGCGGTCGCCGAGGGTCGGCAGGCCTATTGGGTCTGTCCTTTGGTCGAGGAATCCGAGTCGGTCGATTATGCAAGTGCTGTGGAACGCTTTGAAACTTTGCGCGCGGCTTTGGGGGATGTGGTGGGGCTGGTGCATGGCCAAATGCCGGTGGCCGAGAAAGATGCCGCGATGGCGCGGTTTGTGTCGGGCGTTACCAAGGTTTTGGTGGCGACCACCGTGATCGAGGTTGGGGTCAACGTGCCGAATGCCTCGATCATGGTGATCGAGCGCGCCGAAATCTTTGGCCTGGCACAGTTGCACCAGTTGCGGGGCAGGGTCGGGCGCGGCAGCCTGGAGTCGACCTGCCTGCTGGTCTATCAAGCGCCGCTTTCGGAAAGCGGCGAGCGGCGCTTGAAAGTGATCCGCGATACCGAGGACGGCTTTCGGATCTCCGAGGAAGATCTGTCGATGCGCGGCGCGGGTGATCTGATTGGCACCGCGCAATCCGGTCTGCCACGCTTCCGCGTCGCCGATCTGGAGCGGCAAGCCGGGCTGATGGCCGTCGCGCAATCGGATGCACGGGCGTTGTTGGCGCTCGACCCCGATCTGAACAGCCCGCGTGGCAAGGCCGCCCGTGTGCTGCTGTGGCTGCTGGATCAAGATCGTGCGATAAAACTGATTTCTGTCGGCTGAAACCTCACAATCTGTGTCTGAAGCATGGGCCTGATCCTGCGCACGGGCGTTTTGTTCTCATCCGTTCACAAATGTTCTCATAAAGTTCTTTACAGATCATTAAGAGTATGAGAACAATACGGCAACAAACAAACGGAGGTCGCAATGTTCACTGAGATTATCGAAATCCTGAAACGGTCCAACTCCAGCCTTATGGCTGACGCTGTAGGCGTTGTTTCGCTGTTTGCGCTGCTTTTCGCCGGATTGGGGATGTCTGGCACGCTTTGAAGGTTCTGCCTGCGGTCTTGTCGAACCGGGCCTGCGCATCTGTCCCCAAGCGATGCGCCTCGTGGCTGCCCTGCCACCCCCGCCCGGTTCAAGAACGCCACTTTCTGCCGCCATCCTTTTGGATGTGCGGCGGTTTTTTTTATGCAGCCTCGGCTTGGGCGGCTGCGTCGCAAGCCGCGTCCAGCGCCAAAAGGATAGAGGCATGGCGATTCTTATATTCGCGCGCCGGGATTAAGACTTCGTAACCTTGAAATGGGGCGGCGGGCACCGGGCCATTGTCTTTCAACATCGCCCGCAGAGCCTCGCGCGCGGCCTCCAGTTCCGCAAGGCTGCGACCCAGAATCACCCCGCCCAAAATCGCAGCCGAGGCTTGACCCAATGCGCAGGCCTTCACATCCTGCGCGAAATCCGCGATCCGACCGTCTTTCAACACCAGATCAACCGTCACCGTCGAGCCGCAGAGTGGCGCGCGTTTGCGCGCGGTCCCCGTCGGGGCGGGCAGGCGGCCCAGATGCGGAATATCGGCGGCCAGCGCCAAAATCCGCCCCGAGTAGAGTTTGACAAGATCACCGTCGCTCATGGCTTCCCCTTTTCTAACCCAGAAGATAAGCCGACAACACGCCGCAGCCAAGGAGCAGCCGATGCAATTCGACCCGACAACGCTGACTTATGATGCCAACGGCCTGATTCCCTGCATCGCACAGGATCATGCCTCGGGCGAGGTGCTGATGATGGCCTGGATGAGCGCGGAATCGCTGGCACGCACGCTGGAAACCGGGGCGATGACCTATTGGTCGCGCTCGCGCGCGGCGTTTTGGGCCAAGGGCGAAACTTCGGGGCACATTCAGCGTTTGGTCGAGCTGCATGTCGATTGCGACCGCGATTGCCTGCTGGCGCTGGTGACGCAAGAGGGTCCGGCCTGCCACACCAATCGGCGCAGTTGCTTTTACACGGCGATACGGGACGGTGTCGAAGTGGTGATCTCCGAACCGTTATAGCCCAACCATCCGACGGATATCGGCAGGCGTCGCCCCTTCGGCGCGGTATTTTGACAAAGCGCGGGCATCGTCGCGCTTGGCCAACCGCTTGCCAGTGTCGTCACGAATCAGGCGGTGGTGATGGTAGGTGGGCGTGGGCAGGTTGAGAAGTCGTTGTAAAAAAACATGAATCCGCGTGGCTTCGAAAAGGTCGGCACCCCGCACCACATGCGTCACGCCCTGCGCTGCGTCGTCCAGCACCACCGACAGGTGATAAGACGTGCCCATGCCGTGGCGCGCGATGACGAAATCACCAACCTCTTTCTGCAAATCCTCGGGCGAAAACTCGATCCGGCCGGATTCGCCGTTCGAACCCATCCCAGTTTCGCGGTAGGACGCATACCAGTGCCAACCGCCATTCGCACTGTCTATCCTGCGTTCAAAAACCCGACTGTCCGCGATGCTGCCCAAGTCCAGCCGAAGACTGGCGTCACTGGGCCTTGGATAGTTTTTGGGAATGCTCCGCTCGTAAGACATTTCGCTGCGACAGGTGCCGGGATAGATCATGCCATCTGGGCCAACCGGAATTTCAGCGCCTTCCTGGGGGGCCGAAAGCGCGGTTTCAATATCGCGCCGCGTGCAGCGACAGGGATAAATCAGCCCGCGCAGCCAGAGATCATCCAGCGCCTTACTATAATCTGCAAGGCGATCTGATTGCCGCTGGGGCGCTTCCTCCCACCAGATGCCAAGCCATTGCAAATCATCGTATATCTGGCTTTCCCATTCGGGTTTGCTGCGGCTACGGTCAATATCCTCAATCCGCAGCAGAAATTTGCCACCCTCTGCCCGCGCCATATCATGCGCCAATAGTGCCGAATAGGCATGGCCCAGATGCAAGGGCCCGGTGGGCGAGGGGGCGAAGCGGGTTACGAAAGCCATTCCGTGAACGATTCTTTCGCGCGATCCGTATAGGCCTTGTAGCGGTCCTTGCGCCCCTTGCGGCCGCCGCGGGCGTCAATCGGGGGAAATAGGCCGAAGTTCACGTTCATCGGCTGGAAGGTTTTCGCCTCGGCCCCGCCGGTAATATGGGTGATCAGCGCGCCCATCGCAGTATCTGGCGGCGGCGGCGGCAGAATGCGGCCCTGCAATTCTGCTGCGGCCATCCGGCCCGCAAGCAGACCCATAGCTGAGGATTCGACATAGCCCTCAACCCCGGTGATCTGGCCTGCAAAGCGGATATTCGGCCGTGATTTCAGCCGCATCTGATCATCGAGCAGAGTGGGTGAGTTGATGAAGGTGTTGCGGTGGATACCACCCAACCGGGCAAAGCTGGCATTGTGCAACGCCGGAATCATTTTTAAAACAGCGGTTTGCGCGCCGTACTTCATCTTGGTCTGAAAGCCGACGATGTTGTAGAGCGTGCCAAGTTTGTTGTCGCGGCGCAGCTGCACCACGGCATAGGGTTTCATGGGGCTATGCGGATTGGTCAGCCCCACCGGTTTCATTGGGCCAAAGCGCAAGGTCTCGCGGCCACGCTCGGCCATCACCTCGATCGGCAAACAGCCGTCGAAATACCCAGCCGTCTCGCCTTCATGGAACTCGGTCTTCTCAGCCGCCAGCAGCGCGTCGATGAAGGCGTAGTATTCGTCCTTGGTCATCGGGCAGTTCATATAGGCGGTCTGTTCTTCCACCGTCTCGCCCTTGTCGTAGCGGCTTTGCATCCAGGCCAGCGACATATCCACCGATTCTGCATAGACAATCGGCGCGATGGCGTCGAAAAACGCCAAAGCATCGGCCCCGGTTGCGGCACGGATGCTGGTCGCCAAGGCACCCGAGGTCAAAGGCCCGGTGGCGATGATCCAATGGCCTTGATCGGGCAGTTCGGTCACTTCCTCAAACGACGAGGAAATCAGCGGATGCGCGTTCAGCTTTGCCGTGACAGCCTCGGCAAACGGATCACGATCCACCGCCAGCGCGCCGCCTGCGGGCAGACGATGCGCTTCAGCCATCGCCATGATCAAGCCGTTGGCCGCGCGCATTTCCCAATGCAAAAGCCCGACCGCATTGCGTTCATCATCATCCGAGCGGAAGGAGTTTGAGCAGACCATTTCGGCAAAATTGCCGGTCCGGTGCGCAAAGGTCGCCACCTTGGGGCGCATTTCGTGGATCACCACGCGCACGCCTTGCTCTGCCGCTTGCCAAGCCGCCTCTGATCCGGCCATGCCGCCGCCGATGATGTGCAATTCTTGTGTCATAGGCGCGATGTAGCCCTGCACGCCGCCTAGATCAAGGCAATGCGTTCGCGTTGTGCCGCATCGGGGAAGCGGCGATAAAGCCCGACCTCAATCTGCGCGATCATCTGATGCATCAGGTCATATCGTCGCTCGGCGGCCTCATCCGGGGTGGAGAGCGCCGTAAAGGCTGCGTCGAGATCGGCAAGTCCGCCCACATCAATTTCCAATAGAAAATCGGTATGCGTGCCAGAGGCGAGCCGGAATTTCCGCCGCAGCAACCGCCAATCCAGGATCAGGCCTTGCGCCTTTAGATAGCCCATCCAAGCCTCAACCGCCGCCGCAAAGGCCAAAGCGCGGGCGCCGTCTTTCAACTCGATCATGCAATGATAGATGTTCATGCCGCCTCCTGTCCGCAGCAGGAAAGCAGCAATTCCTTGCCAAGCCGTTAAGCGGACATAAAAAAGGGCCGGAGTTCCCCCCGGCCCCTTCGCAAATTTGCGCTCAATTCAGCGCTTGTCGACCGCCACAGCGCCCGCGCCATGCGCGAACAGCATCAAGAAACCACCCGCAATCGCGAAGTTTTTCAGGAAGTTGGTGATTTGTGCCGGATCGGACGGGTTGTGATACAGCACAGCCGTGACAATGCAGAACCCAGCGCCCAGCAGTGCCATAATCCGGGTCTGGAAGCCCAGAACCATCGACGCACCCAAGGCCAATTCGAAAATAATCGCGGGCCAAGCCAAGATCGTCGGCAGGCCAGCCGAGGCCATATAGCCGGCAAAACCAGCAACATCGCTCAGTTTGCCGAAGCCTGCGATCAAAAACATGGCGCCAATGAAGATGCGCGCAACCAGCGGGGCGTAGGGAGAGAGTTTATCCATGATTAATCCTGATATCCGGTTTCTGTGGCCAAGCCCCATATTGGGTTTCGGCATCTGAATGGGTCTAACCTGCGGCAGTTTTGCATGAAATAGGTGTCAGCGCGCGCGCGATCTGCGGAGACGCACAGAAAACCGGTCAGTTTTCGGGGCGCGCCCACAGCTTTAGGCGATGCTGTTGCACAAATGCAGCGGGATTCTCGCCCAGATCATACCCCAGACTGGCGGCTTTTTCGAAAAAACCGGGGGCGGGCATGCCCTGCGCCAGCCGCCCCGCACATAAAGCTGCACGCAGGGGGTGGTTTGCGGCGGCATCCACTTCCATCAGCAATTCAAGCGCTTGCGTCAATTTGGCGATCGCGCCGGGGCCGGGGATGGCCAGATCCCGCGCGAGTTGGCCATAGCTGATCGTCTGCTGAAGCGCGGCCAGCTCGGCCAGCCGCGCCTCCAGATTATTCATCGCCCTGTTCAGCAACCCGTGCGACGGAAACCACTTCTTCACCTTTTCCGGTGTTGAATACCTTCACCCCGCCTGCGGAACGCGAGCGGAACGAGATTTGGTCAACGGGCACCCGGATGGATTGCCCAGTGGAGGTTGCCAGCATGATTTGATCGCTCATATCGACCGGGAACGAGGCCACCAATGGCCCGCCGCGCATCGCGCCGTCCATCGCCTTGACGCCCATACCACCGCGACCGCGCACCGGATAATCGTGGCTTGAGCTGAGCTTACCAGAGCCAGACGTGGTGATGGTCAGGATCAGATCCTCGGCGGCAGACATCTCGGCGTAACGCTCGGGCGAAAGCTGGCCCGCGCTGACGGCTTCATCTTCGTCATCGGCCTCGGCTTCTTCCGTCACACCTGCCATCAGGCGGCGCTGCTTGAGATACGCCGCGCGTTCATCGGGTTCGGCCTCAAAATGCCGGATGATCGACATCGACACCACTTTGTCGTCTTTGCCCAGCCGCACGCCCCGCACGCCGGTCGAGCCGCGCGATTTGAACACGCGGATTTCCTGGGTCGAGAAGCGAATAGCCCGCCCGCCCGCCGTCACCAGCATGATGTCGTCATTCTCATCGGCAATCGCGGCGTTGACCAAGAACACGCCTTCCGGCAATTTCATCGCGATTTTGCCGTTGCGCATCACATTGGTGAAATCCGACAGATCGTTCTGCCGCACATCGCCGTCGCTGGTGGCAAACACGATTTGCAGATCTTCCCACTCAGCCTCGGGCGCATCCACTGGCATCAGCGCCGCAATGCTAACCCCTTGCGTGATCGGCAAAATATTGACCATCGCCTTGCCCTTCGCCGTCCGCCCCGCCAAGGGCAGCCGCCAGGTTTTCAGCTTGTAGACCATGCCGTCGGTGGTGAAGAACAGCAGATTGGTGTGGGTGTTGGCGACGAAAAGCGTCGTCACCACATCGTCTTCCTTGGTCGCCATCGACGACAGGCCCTTGCCGCCACGGTTCTGGCTGCGGAATTCGATCAGTGGCGTGCGCTTGATATAGCCGCCCGAGGTGATGGTCACGACCATATCCTCGCGCTCGATCAGGTCTTCGTCTTCCATATCGCCGGCCCAGTCGATGATTTCGGTGCGGCGCGGCACCGCGAACATCGACTTCACTTCGCTCAGTTCCGTCGAAATGATCGCCATGATGCGTTCGCGCGAGCCCAGAATCTCAAGGTAATCCTTGATCTTGCCAGCCAGCTCTTGCAACTCGTCGGTGATTTCCTTCACACCCATCGCGGTCAGGCGTTGCAGGCGCAGATCCAAGATCGCGCGGGCCTGCAACTCCGACAGATTGTAGGTGCCGTCGTCGTTGATCGGGTGGCTCGGATCGTCGATCAGCTTGATATAGGGGATAATCTCCCCCGCAGGCCAACGCCGGGTCATCAGCCGTTCGCGCGCTTCCGCCGGATCAGCCGAGGAGCGGATGGTCGCGACCACCTCATCGACGTTGGAAACCGCAACCGCCAGACCGCACAGAATATGGCTGCGTTCCCGCGCGCGGCGCAATTCATAGGCGGTGCGGCGGGCGACAACTTCCTCGCGGAAGGTGATGAAATGACGCAGGAAATCGGCCAAAGTCAGCTGTTCCGGCCGCCCGCCATTCAGCGCCAGCATGTTGCAGCCAAACGAGGTTTGCATCGGCGTGAAGCGATAAAGCTGGTTCAACACCACATCCGCCGTCGCATCGCGCTTCAACTCGATCACCACCCGCACGCCGATCCGGTCGGATTCGTCCTGCACATGGGCGATGCCTTCGATCTTTTTCTCGCGCACTTGCTCGGCGATAATCTCGATCATCCGGGCCTTGTTGACCTGATACGGCACCTCATCAATGATGATCGCCCAGCGGCCCGAGCGAATTTCCTCGATGCGGGTTTTCGCGCGAATGATGACGCTGCCGCGCCCCTCAAGATAGGCCTTGCGCGCGCCCGCCCGGCCCAGAATCGTCGCCCCGGTGGGGAAATCCGGGGCGGGGATGATCTCCATCAACTGCTCGATGCTGATGTCGGGATTGGCGATCATTGCCAACGTGCCGTCGATCACCTCGCCCAAGTTATGCGGCGGAATGTTGGTGGCCATCCCCACGGCGATACCGCCCGCACCATTGACCAGCATGTTCGGGAAACGCGCCGGCAGCACGGTCGGCTCACGGTCTTTTCCGTCATAATTGTCTTGGAAATCAACGGTTTCTTTGTCGATATCCGCCAGCAGGAACGCCGCAGGCTTGTCCATCCGCACTTCGGTATAGCGCATCGCCGCTGCCGTATCGCCGTCCATCGAACCGAAATTGCCCTGGCCGTCCAGCAGTGGCAGGCTCATCGAGAACGGCTGCGCCATCCGCACCAAAGCGTCATAGATCGCAGAATCGCCGTGCGGGTGGTATTTGCCCATCGTATCGCCGACCGGACGCGCCGATTTGCGGTAAGGCTTGTCGTGAGAGTTATTCGTCTCATGCATGGCAAACAGGATCCGCCGATGCACGGGTTTCAAGCCGTCGCGCAGGTCGGGGATCGCGCGGCTGACGATCACGCTCATCGCGTAATCGAGATAGGCGGTTTTCATCTCGGCGGCGATGTCGATCTGCGGCCCGTCATGGTGCATGCGGATCGGTTTTTCGTCAGAGGTTTCAGGGGTTTCCGGAGTGTCGGTCACTTGGGCCGCGCCTTCCTGTATAGGGTCTATATATGGTTGCCGCTACCTTACACTATCGTGCATTTGGGGTGCAAGGCAGGCGCGCAAATGGCTTTGGCAGCAGGGGGGTGTGAGTGATAACATACTGTTTTTATTGAAAATTAATATGTAGGGCGCAGGATGTACTTATGGGCTTTGGAAAGGCAGGCAACCCATGCACGCGTCTGAGACGGAATTGATGCTGAAAGGCTACGGGCTGACAACGGCAGAGCTGTACTACCGGATGCCGGATTATCGCAATGTTCTCAATAGCTTCACTTGGCAAGACTATGATCTTGCCCCGGATTATCCGCAGCTTTTCGGCTTTATCGAGTTTTGGCAAAGCCAGATCGAAGGCCCGCTACATTCGGTGCGATTCACCCATCGCAAGCTGATCGCACCGGGCGAATGGCGCAATGTGGTTGGCGAATTTCGGCTGCATTAGCCCGGCTTGCCATTTCGACCCGGGGCGCGGATAAGCAGCGCTGGAGTTTTGAAGGCGGCAATCATGACAATTCTGCCACAGCGCGCCCTGACGCGGGTTGAGGATCTTGTTGCGGCAGGGCTCGCGCCCACTGCACAAACCGATGCTTTGCAGCAGGTGGCCGAAGCCTTCCGCATCCGCCTGTCCAGCGAAATGCAGGCAGCGCTGACCCATACCGATGATCCAATCGCCCGCCAATTCCTGCCCGATCCCGCCGAACTGACCATCCGCCCCGAGGAACTCTACGACCCGATCGGTGACACCACCTACAGCCCCACCCCCGGCCTGACCCATCGCTACCCGGATCGCGTCATCCTCGCCGCCACCCACACCTGCGAGATCTATTGCCGCTTTTGTTTTCGGCGTGAGGCGGTGGGCGAGGAGGGCGCTTTGCCCGAAGCTGATCTGGAGGCCGCCTTGGCCTATATCGCCGCCACCCCCGCGATATGGGAGGTGATCCTGACCGGCGGTGACCCCTTGGGGCTGTCCCCACGCCGCCCCACCGACCC
>CAYLYV010000027.1:0-36738 GCA_964387655.1 uncultured Cypionkella sp.
GACGATCTGCTGCCGTGGAATTATGCCGCCAAGGTGTGATCAGGACAGCGCTTACGTTCCTTTTGCGTAGCGTTGCGGTAATCTTCCGCGCGCATTGGATTTGAATGAACTTCTGTGTAGAGCGTTGGGAAGTCTGATTTCAAGTTACGGCCGTAGGTCTGTCCATTCGGAAGCGTGACGGTTTCCTCGATTTTAGCACGGTGTTCATCGTGCAGTTTTCGCAGATCTTTTACGGTCATCGCACCCTGCTCCATTAAGGGGATGGGCGGCAGAGGATCTTTCACATGTTCGGAATAGTTAGGGTTCCGGTCGGCTTCTTCAAACACCTGATTGATGTTATTGTATTGGTCTTTCGTGCCCTGAACCTTGGTCAGCTTTTCGCTGTAAGTGTGGACGTGAACATATTGATAGGCCACGGCGGATCTCCTTCGGATTGCTTCATGGCACATGAGTTATGCCGTATGAACGAAAATCCGATGGTCGAAATTCCCAGCTTGTCCTATTTATGGGGATAACCTAACCTATTGATCTAGCTTGCACATATTAAATTTCGCAAATGTAGCCACAGCAGCTACATACATCGACAGACTGTAGGTAGCTAAAGCTACCTCGTCTGCCCCTAACGCCGGGGGGCGCTCCGTCAGCTCGATAATATGCGCTGCATCTATTATCGAGCCAACTGCGCGTATGGCGTTGCCATCCTTGCCGTCGATCACCAACCCGGGCGCAAGCGCCCGTGCCGGTGATCTCTCAAAGGGGTTCCCCCTTCGGATCCCTCTTGCCGGATCGATTTCGGGTCCCCCCTGATCTCTCCGTCTGCGACCAGCAGCCTGCTGGACCCACCCGCCGGGGGCCGAGGGATGACCTAATTTTAATCGATTATCTGTTGAAGGGTCAGGGTTTCGGCTGGCGATCAACAGCCGCCCTGTCGAGCGCTATTTCGATCAATCGACGAATGGCTTCGTTCTCAGACTGAAGCCGCTGATCGAAACGGAAATCGGATATCCGTTTTGCTTGCTCTTCTGTCAGGTTCACGAGCTTCTTAATCGGGTATGCTATTTCTTTGGCCATTTAGTCGAAATATCCCATATGTCGCATATTGACAATACAGCATATATCGCATATGTTCGATATGCGGATCGGAAAAGGTGCTACCAACACCCCCCCGACCCTGACCCTGCCAATCTTATGAGGAGATCAGCAATGGCTATCACCAGCTATATCATGCCCGCCCGGGTTTCGGAACCGGGCCACGGCTTCAGCCACACGCCTATCTCGCAGCGCTTCATGGCTGTCCTGCACGACCTGTCTGCTTATATTGAGGCCGAGCGCGATCTGGAGCATGCGGGCGGCTTTGACCCAGCATTCGATGTCTGGTTCGTGGATGCCGAACGCGCCCGCAAGCAGATGCTTGGCACGCTTTGCGATCTGCAGCGGGTCGAGGTCTGCCGCTGCGAAGATCTACCGCTGAAGCGGATCGGCCTGCTGACACGTTTGCTGATTGAGAGCGACACGCCCACGCGGTTTGGCCAGCTGTTCAGCAGCCTGCAGCAGCACGCGGATCTGTTTTCTTGCTCCGGGCAAGGCCTCATTCCATCTCGCATCAATTTGATGATTGATGCCACACGGCTGCGGCTCAATGATCTGGCCCGGCTTTCCGAGCATATCGACATGATCGGGGCTGAAGACACACCAGCGGATGATATGACGTTCGCCGCTGCGGCCTGATCGCCGCCGCGCACCGCGTCACCGGCGGCTGCGTCACCTCACGCACATCCGCCGGGATGAACCCCCTTTCTCAAGTTTTCTCAAGGCCCAAGACCAGACCCTTCGCTGACGTGCGAGGGCACTGGCCGAATGGTCGCGTCCCCACTTTTCAGGAGACTACTCCGATGCTCAAGACTTCACATCGCCTCACACCCGCGTCTTTTTCCGCCGCTAATCTGCAGGGGATCATCCAACCAGGCATCGTCCTTGACTGTTGGTCGGCAAATGCCCAGGCCAAAGGGTTCGACGTTGTTGCCAGAGTTCAAGATCGGTTCCGCCTCGCCTTACGCTGTCATGCGTGCAGCGCGATCAGCATCGTTCGCTATTCCGTCGTGATGGCCAGCCAAAAGCTCCTGTGCCGCCATTGCCTTGATGCTGCACAACGCAAAACGGCTGAAGCGGCCGGTATTACGTTCCTGCGCCGCGATCTGGACCATCATGAATGCGCGTTTTATCGCGCCCAATGCGGCCATGAAGTGCGGCGACAGATCGGGTTTGTCGCACGCATTGCCGAAGGCGCGGCCGCGCTCCGCTGCAAGAGCTGTCTTGTGATCCGCGAGGAGGCCGAAGCCAAGCGTTTTGGCTGGACCCGGCTCGGGCGTGATCCGCAGAACAATGCAAACTATCGGTTGTATCGCCATACCTGCGGCCACGAACAGCGGATCGCCCGCGCCAATATCCAATGGGGTCAATGTGACTGCGCGGGATGTGGGCAGTCTTGGACCGCAAAGCCGTCCTTCATCTACTTGCTCGACATCAGACATCAGGCTTCGGAGCGGCATTTCTTGAAGCTGGGCTACAGCGCCCGGCCCGTCAAGCGGCACCGCCATCAACTCGGACTGCCGAAGGACGCTAGTGTTGAGGTGCTGCGCGTGGTGGCGATGCAAACCGGCCATGACGCTTGCTCGGTGGAGAAAGCGGCACACGCTGAACTCGGCCGCACGCACCCGGAAGCTATCGTTCCCCATCCGGAATATGCAGACCTGATGAACGTGGTGTCAGAGATCTACCGCCCCTCATTCGTGTCCGACCTTCATCGGCTGTTGGACGAGATCGAGCCGCAGGTCACCCTAAGCGCGGCGCCAACGCACCCGGAACCGGGTCCGCAACAACCCGGTAACCGGGTCAACAACGCGCGTCCAGCCCTCCAACGCCGCGACCACTTGCCCAAGCCGCGTCACCGCCGGGTTTGACCGGATAAACCGCGTTTCATTCTGCCCTTTGCCACCAATCTTACCTTCTTTCACAGAATCCCCGACCCGGATGTCCCGGGTCGGTCTTCCGAAGACAACCCGGTGTTGGCACCGACACGCCCTTGCCCTGTTCCGAACCGCGCTGCAATCCGGACCCGTCCGGGCCGCTTTTTCTCTTCTGTTCCCCGGAGACCGCTATGACGCACAATGCCCCCAACTCGAACTGCACGTCAGCCCCCCGACCGGCTTGGTGGGATTATGCAGAGCAGGTGATCCGCCGCTTTCAGCAGCACGAATGTGATAAGGCGGAAGCGGATCGCAGCTATACCTATGCGGCGGCGGATGACGACTTCAAAGCGGCGCTGACAGCGCATCTGAACGCGGCTCCGTCCCCACGTTCCGGACTGAACCCTCTCGCCCCTGCACAACATCTGTCGCCCGCGGCACCGCAGGCCACCGCAGACGCCAGCAGCGAGTTGGCCGCAAATGCACAGACCAAACCGGCGTTGCCGCCGATCCGGATCCCGCCGCACAAGCTCCTGCTCATCACGCGCTTGGCTGCCAGCATCAGCAATGCCGCCGCCTTTGACTCATTCCTCGAACCGGGTGCAATCACTGTTCTTGATGGCATTGCTGACGACGATGTTGACCTGTTGCATCGGCTGTTGATGCATGTTGTGCCGGAGCATTGGTCTCTTGCCTCGACCAGAGGCTCAATGAATATCCCGCGCTGCATTTCGGTGGTGCGACCAATGGTCAGCGATGGGAAGATTTCGGCGCACGCCGCGCGTGAGTTCGAAAGAGATATTCTAGCAGGCATCAAAGCTGAAGCGCCGTTGCTCATCATCCAGCCGACAAGCGCCACGCTACCGCCAGGTCTGCCAATTGATCACATCCGCCGGATCACCTTTCTGCCGATCACACGCGATATCCTGATCGCCACATTCCCCGCGAGCCATTCTGATGTGGGCCGGCTTGATGAAGCATCTGTCCGAGAGGCCTTACTGGATGACAAGGCGCTGGCAGGGCTCGATCCGCTCTGCATTGCCGTGGCCATGCGCGCGCCTTCGGCGCGCGAGGTGGCTGAGCGGCTTCGCGTTATGGGGCGCACGGACACAAAACCCAGCCCTGTCGGTCCCCATCTCGACGCGTTCACGGGCAACAGCCCTGCGTTGCGCGCTGCCCGTCAACTCTCTCGCGATCTGCGGGCATGGAAGGACGGCAAAATCAGCTGGAATGATCTATCCCGATCAATGCTGCTTTATGGCCCACCAGGCACGGGCAAGAGCTGGCTTGCCCGCGCGATCGGCAACAGTGCGGGCTTTACGGTGATCACAGCCACTTTCGGCCAATGGCAGGCTGAGGGCCACTTGGGCGACATGCTCAAAGCCATGCGGCAATGTTTCCGCGAAGCGCGCGTCGGCACCCCCACAGTCCTGATCATTGATGAGATCGACTCGGTCGGTTCCCGTGAAGACCGCGATCCGCGCAACCACGCTTACCGGACACAAGTCATCAACGCCTTCCTCGCCGAGATGGATGCGATCTCGCGGGAGGAAGGCGTGATGGTCATCGGCACCTGCAACCACCCCGAACTGATCGATCCCGCCGTCATGCGCGCCGGACGGTTTGATCTCAAAATCGAGCTTCCGCTGCCCGATGCCGATGCGTTGCTCGGCGTGTTGCAGCGGCATTTCCCCAAATGGTCCGAGACATGCTTGCAGGGTCTTGCGCAAAACGCAGTTGGCTGCAGTGCTGCAGATGTTGACGCGGCAATTCGACAAGCCCGGACGATGGCGCGCAATGACGATCGTGAGGTGACCCTAGCCGATCTGCAATCCGTCTTTACTGTCCAGGGTAATGCCGACATCGACTGGCGTGTAGCGGTGCACGAATGTGGTCATGCCGTGGTTTGTGCTGCTTTAGGGCTCGGCACTGTCCGGCGCATTTTGCTCTCACGTTCTGGTGGCGGTGCGGTGATTTGGGATCCCACCCCAAGACCTGGCCTCATGACAGATCTCTAGGCAACGCTGTGTCAACACATGGCAGGGCGGGCCGCGGAGCGCCTGATCTTCGGCGAAGTCTCCGCAGGCTCCGGCGGCACCGACGCCTCGGATCTCGCTAAAGCCACGGCCGTCGCTTTGGCTATTCACAGCCGCTATGGACTGGGCATCTTTGGGCCTGTCTGGATCGGCGATGAAGACCGGGCACAGCTGCGTGATCCGGCCTGCCGCACCCGCGTGCGCCAGCATATCGAGGCCGCCGAAGCGCGCGCCTTAGGGATCGTTATGGCCAACCGGGATCTGCTGGAGTCGATGGCACGGCAGCTGGTGCGCATCCGCGATATGGATGAGCAGGTGGCCAAAGTCTGGCTAGATCGGGTGCGCAGCCCGGTTTTGCCTCAGGCTTCCGAGCCTGCTGTCGATCTGGGACAGCCGCCAAGGTCGTGCGCAGCTCCCTAACATTGACCCGTGCCCCCCCTGCCACACCAGAACCGAAACGCAAACACGGCGCAGTCTCTCGCCCAAACTCTTGCGCTTCCCACTTAGGAGAACATTCATGCCACCAGAATTGAAGCACCATCTTGCGCGCGTGATGACCGCGATCCGCGCCGCCGAAGCGAGGCCCACCGTCGCCGAGATAGCCGAGGCCCCCCTCCTGGAAGACTGGCGCGTTTTGATCAGCCGCCATGGCAGCCCGGTGATTTGGGGACAGGTCAGCGGGCATCCACGTCTTGACGACACGATGATCTCCACCTCGCGGCTGATCGCCATCAACCCAAGTGCGGGATGGGCTCGCAGCATCAGCAGGTGGTTTCGACTTGGAGAGCCTATTGCGGGCAGCAAGACGCACGGCCAACCACCTGCCACACTGTCGGAGCTCAAGCGCCAGGCCAGCGCTTCCGAGTTTGGCGTCTTCGTCCCACTTGATAACCCCGCGCTGTTGGACAGCATTCTGGCTGATTTCATCGCCCGCGCCCGCCAAGCGGCGGCAGCGCAGGGCATCGGAGGTCGCGATGGCAATGTTTGATCTCGCAACGCTTCGTCCTGTGGCCTTGGTGCCCTTCGGCAGGATTCAATTGATCGGTGCGCCATTATGATGGTCCTGATCACCGCAGATCTGCATCTCGACGCGTGGATGCGCGAGAATCGCGATCCTTTCGCCTCCACCGCGCCAATCATCAGCCACTTGGACGCGCTGATCATCGCGGGCGATCTCGCCAACAATCCTATGTATCAGTGGCCGCGCGCCCTAGCCCGCATCGGTCGCTTGATTGATCCGGCCCGGGTCTGGATCATTCCCGGCAATCATGACTACTGGAATCTTCATTTGGACGGCGATGCCGCGCTTGAAGTTTTGGTGACCGAAGCTGGCATGAACTTCGCGCAAAAACGCATCATCGACATCGGCGCGACGCGGTTTTTATGCTGTTCCCTCTGGACCGACTTCGCTCTCACCAATGATCGTGACGAAGCCATGCGGCGCGCCCGCATGACGATGTCCGACTACACGCGCATCCGCAAAAACGGCGCATTGGCCGGCGGGGCAATCAGCCCTGAGGACATAGTCGCGGTCCATCAGGACCATTTGGACTGGCTCACCTTTGCGATGGCGGAGCCTTGGGAGGGCCAACGGATTATCGTCACGCATCACGCACCAACCGCCGCTGCTGTCGCGCCGCTAAATGGCCTCTCAGCCGCATTTGCATCAGATCTGGAGGGCTGGATCGGCACGCATCGCCCCGACGGCTGGTTCTTCGGCCACACACATCGACAGTTTGCAGCCAACATTCACGGCGTGCCGGTCACCAACGTATCCCTCGGATACCCAGACGATGTTGCCAACGGCAGGGAAGCCGAGCAGCTGCTGCGCGGGCTGGTTTCAATGGAGGCATGAAGACGAGGCCAAAGGTTCGGCCTGCGCCGATAAGCGCGAGCGGCGGCGGGATCTCAGGCTCGGCGCCAGACCAAGGATTCAGTGAGAACAAAAGCAGAGGGGAAATGGCACAAAAACAAAGGGCAAAATCCGCATTGCGACGTCCGCAACCACAGTGGCCAAGCAGATCACCGGAACAGGTATGGAAATCCTCACCTGCATCTGCGAAATATTCGCCGTAGCAAGTTATTGGTAAACGATAGGAGATGTTGAGTATGTCAAGCATAGCAGGGAATACTTCGACCACCGCAGTGCTTTCCGTAGGTGAGATTGAAACCCACGCCATCACCGTCGCAGGTGACGCAGATTGGTTCAAGGTCAATCTGGTCGCAGGGATCACCTACAGCTTCACGCTTGCCTCGTCGGGAGGTCCGGGCATCGGCCTGCCAGACCCGGATATTGCGATCTATGACAGCCTTGGCAATGTGATCAATAGCTCGGTCAACTATTCCGATTCTGTCGTCACCATCTCGTTCCGGGCCAGCAGCAGCGGCAGCTATTTCATCGGTGTCGGCGACAACAGCACGGATACCGGCAATTACGCGCTCAGCTGGGTCGCCACCGATACCATCGTCAACACCGTCGCAACCACGGCAAATCTGATCGCAAACGGCACAGTGACCTCGAAAATTGATGTCGCCCAAGACAGCGATTGGTTCGGACTGAACATGACGGCGGGACTGTCTTACGGTTTTGAGGTCAAATCCAGCGGCGTCAGTGGCCTCCCGGATGCCGACATCACTCTACGTGACAGCGCCGGCAACGCGGTCAGCACCAGCATTAACTACAGCAACAGCATAAACTTGTTGAACTTCAATGCGGTGCAATCCGGCAAATATTATCTGGAGGTAAACGACAGCGGCGGCGACAGCGGCGGCTATGCCGCGCGCTGGATCGCTACCGACACCATCGTCAACAACGTCTCGACCACCAAAACCCTGGCAAGCGGCGGGCAGTTTGCCTCGGCGATTGATGTGCAAGGTGACCAAGACTGGGTGAAGGTCGCTTTGGTTGCAGGCAGAAACTATGCATTTGAGGTCACGGCAGCTGGTGCAAACGGCCTTCCCGACGGCGATTTGACGCTGCGAGACGCGACCGGCAACGTCATTGCCACCTCGGTCAGCTACTCCGACAGCAAGAACACGCTGTCTTTCACCGCCACCGCCTCTGGCACCTACTTTGTCAGCGTCGCGGACACCGGCACAGACACCGGCGGCTACGTGCTGCGCAATGTCGGCAACGACGCGATCATCGCCAATCAAGCCACCACCAGCGTGCTGCAAGATGGCGGCCGCATTACCGGTCTGATCGACAATGCGGGCGATCAGGATTGGCACAGCTTTGCCGCACATCAGGGCATCGCTTATGTCTTCACCTTGTCCGGTGATGGCCCAGCCACCGAACTTGCATCGACACGGCTGATCTTGCGCGATGCCGCAGGCACGGTGGTCTACACCGCAACCGGTGCGAGCAGCACAATCACCTATACCGCCACCGCCGATGGTCCGTTGTATCTTGACGTGCAGGGCTACAGCGCGGGCAATACCGGCAAATATCTGCTGTCGGTGGTTTCCACTTCCCCCACGTTGACCGGCAAAGCGGGGGCAGATCGGCTGCAGGGCGGCGCGGGGGCGACAACCATGTCGGGGCTGGATGGCAACGATTGGCTGGACGGTGGCGCGGGCGCGGATCGGCTGTTTGGCGGCAACCACAACGATTCACTTTACGGCAATGCCGACAACGACATGCTGTATGGTGGGGCAGGCATTGACGCACTTTATGGCGGCAGCGGCATCGACAAACTGGATGGCGGCGCAGGCAACGACATTCTGCGAGGCGGCATTGGTGCCGATCAGTTTTGGTTCCGCGCCACCTCGAACACCGACACGATCGTCGACTTCCAAGACGGCGTGGACAAAATCCGCATCATCGGTGGCCCAACTTCTTTGGCTGGCCTCAGCCGCACCCAAGTCGGTGATGACGTAGTGGTCAGCTATGGCACCACGACGATTCACATCAACGCAATGACGCTGGCCGAACTGACCGCTGCGGATTTTCTGTTCGGCTGACCGTGCAAATGGGCTGTCCGGCATCGGGCAGCCCTGACCATCACCACAAAATTTCTTGCCCCTAGCATGCCGAGCCCCCGTCTCTACCGCTTTCAACAGCGCATCGGCAATGGAGGACGGCGGGCAAGAGATAGATCAGCATCGGCAAGGTTTGTGGGGTATACGGCCTTACGTCCGAACTGGCGGCGCAGGCGCTGCTGTGCTGGAGGCGGGCGTCAACGAGCGGGTCGTGAGGCTGCCGCAGGTGCATAACACGGAGCGGCAGGGCATGATCTCGCCCCATATCGCCATCGCGCGCGACAAGAGCGTCGCGGCCTATGTCGAACAGGGAAAGGCTGGGCAGCGTCATCACGCCGTAGTTGAAGAGGGCGTCACACCCGCGCCATCGCCGATGGTTGTCAACCGTCCGGCTGGGGATTCCCTCGGCATCGCTTGCACCCGAGCGGATGCAGAGCCATTTCGGCCGGTTCTCGATCTTCGCGCCGATGGACCTGCCCGCATCCAGTGCGCTGATCCGCGCGCGTCTTGGCTGGCAATCGACGGGCGCGGATCTGTGGGGGCTGGCGGCGTAAGTAACCTGGATCTGGATTGTGCAGATCGGATCGGCTTAGCACCTGTAATCACCGCAAAGCGCTTGATTTCCGCGCTGGCTTCCCCGCCCGCCTGATGGCATGCGCCCGATCAGGCAGCAGTTTCCCAATGGCTGCCTGGAATGGCACTGACCAGCTGGCGGGTATAGGCCTGCTGCGGGTCTCGGAAGATGCGGACGGGCGGGCCTGACTCGACCACTGCGCCGCGGTGCATCACCAGAACCTCGTCGCAGATCTGGCTCGCCACCCGCAGGTCATGGGTGATGAACACCAGCGCCAGTTGCCGCTCTGCCTGCACCCGCGCCAGAAGTTCAAGGATCTGCGCTTGGATCGACACGTCCAGCGCCGAAACCGCCTCGTCCGCAACGATGATCTCGGGGTCGAACATCAGCGCACGGGCGATGCCGACGCGCTGCCGCTGGCCGCCGGAAAACTCGTGCGGGAAACGGTGATAGGCGGCTGGATCAAGGCCGACCTGCGCGAGGATCGCCTGCGCCTTCGCCCGTGCCTCCGCCCATGGGATCCCCTGCGCAACCGGCCCCACGGTGAGCGAGGCGCCCACCGTCTGGCGCGGGTTCAGCGAGGCATAGGGATCCTGAAACACCATCTGGATGCGCGCACGGTAGGGCCGCATCTGCGCCTCGGTCAGCGGCACGATGTCGGTGCCGTCCAGCAGTATCCGACCCGAATCCGCTGCGATCAGCTTCATCAGGATACGCCCCATCGACGATTTGCCCGAGCCGCTTTCGCCCACCACCCCCAGCGTCTGGCCACGGCGCAGGGTGAAACTCACGTCCTTCACGGCATGGACAATGCGCTGCTTGCCGAAAAAGCTACCGGTGCTGCGATAGGTCTTTTCCAGCGCCTCGACCTGCAACACCACCGGAGATTCCGCCTCCGCTGCGCGGTCGGTGTGGCGCAAGCGCGGCACCGCCGCAATCAGGCGGCGGGTATAGGGATGCACCGGCGTCGTTAGCACCTGCGCCGCAGGCCCTTGCTCTACCATCCGACCCTTTTCCATCACGATGACCCGGTCCGCAATGTCCGCGACCACGCCGAAGTCGTGGGTGATAAACATGACGCTCATCCCCTTGCGACGCTGGATGCTGCGGATCAGTTCAAGTATCTGGGCCTGCGTCGTCACGTCAAGTGCGGTCGTGGGCTCGTCCGCAATCAACACCTCGGGGTCGAGGGCAAGGGCGATTGCGATCATCACCCGCTGTCGCTGTCCGCCCGAAAGGCGGAACGGGTATTGCAACAGCATCAGCGGCGGGTCGGGCAGACCCACCTCGGTCAACAGTTCCAGCACCTTCGACTCGCGCTTTGCACGATCGGTCCAGCCATGCGCGACAAGCACCTCGTCGATCTGCGCCCCCACCGTCATCAGCGGATTCAGCGCCGAAAGCGGATCCTGAAAGATCATCGACAAAGACTTGCCCCGCAACAGCCGCCGGGCCCTTTCCGGCATAGACAGAAGATCGGTGCCGTTGAACAGGATCTTCCCCGCAGTCGGTGTCATGACCGGTGGAAGCAGGCCCATGACCGTGCTGGCGGTGACCGACTTTCCCGACCCCGACTCGCCGATGATGCAGAGAATTTCGCCACGCCGCAGGTCAAAGGAAATGCCTTCGACCGCATATGGGCGTTCCATCTCTTTGGGCAGGTTGACAGTCAGGTCCTGGACCGAAAGCACGGTATCGGCGGTTGGGATATCAGTCATCGCCGTCTCCTTAGGGCTTTGGCACGACGGTGGCGAGCTTGCGGAACGGGGTCAGCACATGCAGCCAGGGGGCAATGCCTTTGGGCACCCGGACGATGGATCCGGGCCCGATCTTTTGCGGGTCCGAACCACCAAGGCTGCACAGCGCCTCGCCCTCCAGCACGACGAAGGTTTCTTCCAGATCGCGGGGCGGATAGGGATAGATGCCCGGCTCGGCGATCCAGACGGCGACCTTGGTCGCGGTCTCGGGCGCCCCGGCATCCTCCCAGATCATGCGGCGAAATGACTTGGCACCTTCCTGGGACTCAAGTCCGGGGGTCAGTGTTTCATCGGCGGAAATGTGGGTGATCAGGCTCATGGTCGGTCCTTCAGGCATGAGGGGGCAAGGGCGCACCGGCTAGGCGCGCGGCGAGATTGTCGGTCAGTCGCATCTGCCGCAGCTTCAGCGCGGGGGCGACGGTCATCCACAGGGGCGCGTGATGCAATGGCTCCACCCGCAGATCGAGGTCCGGTTCGGGCACGCCAAGCGCCCAGTCCGAAAGAATGCCGCCCAGCATTGTCCCAGTCGGCACGCCGCGCCCCGACAGCCCGGTCAGCGCGACAACACCGGGCGCAAGCCCATAAAGGCGCGGCACGGTGCGCTGCTGCATGTCCAGCTCGCCGAACCATAGATAGTCCCAGCGTATTTCGTCGCGGATCTGCGGATGCAGCCAGCGCAGACGGTCGGCCATCACCTTTCGGGTATAGACCAGATCGCCGCCGCGCCGCCCCATCGGGAACATCGAGGCGACGATGCGCCCCTCGGCATTGTATTTATAGACGAAAATATCGCCTCGCCCATCATGAATCGTGGTGTTCCGTGGCAGCACACTGGCCCGCGTCTCGTCATCGAGGGGCTGCGTCGCCGCGACAAAGACCCGTTGTATGCGGAAACTCTGGTCCAGCCGGGGCCAGCCGCCGACGGTATAGGCACCGGTGGTGAAGATCACCTTGTCGGCCGTGACCTTGCCTTCGGCGGTCGTGACCTGCCACCCCGTGCCGCGCCTTTCGCAACCCGTGACGCCGGAACGGGTGTGGATCACCCCGCCCTCTTGCATCACCGCGCGCGCCAGACCGCGGGCATAGCCGAGCGGGTTCAGGTGCCCAGCCTCTTCGTGCATCCAGCCGCCGTAGAACCTAGGGCTGCCGGTGAGCTCTGTCACCTCGTCGCGCGTCAACACCCGCGTCCGCGCGCCCACCTCGTTATAGCTGCGTGCCTTTTCGTTCAGCGCCTCGATCTGGTTCGGGCGCAGCGCGCCCATGACATAGCCGTTCTGGACCCATTCACAGCTGATCTGATACTCCCGGATCATCTGACCTGCGCGGTCATTCGCCCGCGTCTGCCGCCGGATCAACCGTTCGGCCCAAGGTTCGCCCAAGATGCGGCGCAGATCGTCGACGCTGTAATGGGTGAAGGTCGGGGTGCAATGTCCGGCGTTGCGCCCCGATCCGCCAAAGCCGATCTCCTCGCGCTCCAGCACCATCACCTTCGACCCGGCCTTGGCGAGTTCCAGCGCGGTGGTCAGGCCAGTATAGCCGCCGCCGACGATGCAGACATCGGCCCGCGCCTCGCCGCGCAGCGGTTCGGTGGGCGCGGGCGGCATTGCGGTGGCATACCAGAGTGTCGTGTCGAAGGGAGAGAATTTCGTCATCACGTCACCTCTGGTCCGACCGAGCGTCCAGCGCGTCGCGCAGCCCGTCCCCGATGAAATTGAACCCGGCCACCGCCATGGTAATTGCCACGCCCGGCACGATGGCCAGCCAGGGCGCCTTGTCCAGATACTGCTGTGCCCCGTTCAGCATGTTGCCCCAGCTGGGCAGCGGCGGCTGGATGCCATAGCCCAGAAAGCTGATATAAGCCTCGAGCAGGATCGCCCGTGCCACGGTCAGCGTCGCCGCGACGATGATGGGGCCGATGACATTGGGCAGCAGTTCGCGGAACATGATCTGGGTGCGCGACAGGCCAACCATCCGCGCGGCCAGAACGAAATCCCGGTCGCGCAGGGAACGCACCTCGGCCTCGACAATGCGGGCCACCTCCATCCAGCTGGTGACGGCGATGATGATGGTGATCATGATCGGGCTTGGATTGACGAAGGCGGCCAGTGCCAGCAACAGGAAAATCGAGGGGAAGGACAGAAACGCGTCCACCACGCGCATCAAAGCCGCCCCTAACCATCCGCCGGTATAGCCCGCGACAACACCCACCACGGTGCCAACGACCGTGGACATCACCATCGCGAAAAAGCCGACCAGCAGCGAGATCTGCCCCGCCTGGAACAACCGCGCGGCGATGTCGCGGCCCAAGGGATCGGTGCCAAGGAAATGCGCGCCGCTGCCCGGTGGCGCGAAACGGGCGCGCAGGTCGATATACAGCTCGTCAAACGGCAGAAGGTGGGGCCCGACAAAACAGGCCAGCGTCAACCCGACGATCAGCCCGACGCCCACCATCGCCAGTCGGTTGCAGGCAAAGCGGAGGATGGTGCGCGAACGCCACCAGCGTGGGCGATGATCGGAAAGGGTGGCTGCGTTCATGGCGGTTTTCCCTTCAGTCAAGACGGATGCGCGGGTCGACAAGCGCCACCAGAAGATCGGCGGCAAGGTTGCCTATCAGCACAAGGATTGCCGAAAACATCAAAAGACCCATCACCACCGGATAGTCATTGTAGCCGAGGCTATCGAGAAATAGCCGCCCCATGCCCGGCCAGGTGAACACAGTCTCCGTCACCAATGCCCCGCCCAGCAGCGTCGGCAGTTGCAGCCCGGCAAGCGTGATCATCGGCACCAGCGCATTTCCGACGATATGCTTCATCAGCACGCGGCGTGGTGCCAGCCCCTTGGCCTTGGCCGTGCGCACGAAATCCTGGCTCATCACGTCAAGCGTGGCCGATCGCATGTATCGGCTCCACACGGCGACGTTCACCAGCGCCAGCACCATACTGGGCATGATCAGGTGGATGGCATAGTCGCCCAGCGACCCGTCGCCGACCGTATACATGTTGCCCGCAGGCAACCAGCCGAGCCAGAGCGAGAAGGTATAGATCGCGATCAACCCGAACCAGAAGGTCGGGATAGACAGCGCCACCATGGCCGCCACGGTCGTGGCATAGTCAAAGGCAGACCCCTGCCGCATCGCGCTGCGGATGCCGATCCAGGTGCCAATGCCGACCGAGATCAGGGTGGATGTTCCCATCAGCAGCAAGGTTGCGAACAGGTGCCGGCTGATCACCTCCAGCACGGGGCGGCCGTCGCGGTAGGAATTGCCCCAGTCGCCCTGAACCATGTTCCACAGCCAGTCGAGATACTGGATCGGCAGCGGACGGTTCAGGCCCATCTGTTCAGCGATGCGGTCCAGCGCTTCTTTGGTCATGCCGGGTGTCAGCGTGTATTGCGACAACGGCCCGCCTGGCGCGAGGTTCAGCACCATGAACCCGATAAGTGAGACAATGAACAGCAGGACAATGCTCTGCCAGAAGCGCTGCAGAAGAAAGCGGATCATGGGGCACCCCGGTCGACAAGGAGATGCGCAGCCCCCAAAAAGAAGGCAAAGGCTGCGGCGGACGCGCGCCGGTTATCCGGCGCGCGCGACAAGGTGGATGTCACGACCAGCGCCAGCTGCGGACGTTCCAGGTGTCGATGCGGTTGTTGATATTGGCCTCGTATCCCGTGACACCATCCTTCCAGCCACGGATCGTTGCGTATTGGAAAATCGGCAGGAACGGCAGATCGTTCCGCATGATTTCCTGTATCTTCAGATAAACCGGGCGGCGTTCCTCGGGCGATACCAGTTCGCCGCCATGCTTCAGAAGCGCGTCGATCTCGGGGTTCTGATAGACCCATGTGTTCTGCCCCGCTCCGCCCTTGGCGGCCGAGGAGGTCGACATGAAATAATCCGAGGTATCGGGGTCGGGTCCGGTCAGCGTGTTCAGGCCGACCACGACCGAGTCGAACTGCGACAACATCCAGTAGTCGCCCCACATTACAGCGGGCGGCAGGTTCGAGATCGTCATCTCGACCCCGATGTCCTTGAACGACTGCTGAAAGAACTGCTGCGCCTGTTCGCGCAGATGGTTGCCCGACGTGGTTGAGTTGCTGAAGGCCAGACGCACGCCATCCTTGACACGGATGCCATCGTCGCCCGGCACCCAGCCCGCCTCGTCCAGCAAGGCTTTTGCCTTGTCAGGATCGTAGTCGTGCTTGGGCAGGTCCGCATTGTAATAGAAGGATTCTTTCGGCATGTAGGTTTCGGTCGGTGTCGGCACACCATAGTAAAGCGCGTCGATGATGGCCTGTTTGTCCAGCGCGTGATAAAGTGCCTGACGCACCTTCAGATCCTGGAACTGCGGGCGCTCCATGTTGAATGTCAGCGACTCGAAGCTGCCCGTTCCGACGACCTGAACTTGTTTGCCCTCCAGCGTCTTGGCTTCCTCATAGTTGTCGGGGGTGATCCATTGCAGGCCCGCCACGTCGATGTCGCCGGTCTTGAACTGGGTATACAGCACGGTCAGGTCGGGAATGTATTTCAACACCAGCCGTTCCAGATAGGGGCCGTCGCCGAAATATTCTGTATTGGCCACCAGCTCGATATGGTCGCCTGCCACACGCTCTTTCCATTTGAACGCGCCGGTGCCGATCGGGGCCGAGTTGAACGGGGCCTCATTCTTGTCGGCCACGCCGTCAAAGGCATGTTTCGGCAAGATGAAGGTCGACGCTAGGATCGCGGCATAGGGCGCAAAGGCCTTTTCCATTTTCCAGGTGATTTCGGTCGGCGAAACCACGGTCAGATCGCGCAAATGTTCGTGCCCTGTCCGCCGCCAGCTGCGAAAATCGGGATCAACCATCAGCTCCAGCGTGAACTTCACGTCTTCGGCGGTGAAGGGCGTGCCATCATGCCATTTCACATCGTCGCGCAGCTTGACCTTCCAAGTCAGACCATCCGCCGAAATGCCGCCATTCCCGACGGTCGGCACTTCGGCCGCCAGCAAGGGGTAGAAATTGCCTGCCGGATCCACGTCGAAAAGCGGATCGAAAACGGCATAATGAACACCCTCGTCCACCTCGATATGCAGCAGGTGGGGGTTGAACACGGTCGGTTCCTGAGAAAAGCCGACGATGATCTGGCCGCTCGGCGCATCCTGCGCGCGCGCGACCCCAAGGCTGGACAGCGAGGGGACCAGCGTGGCAACGCCGGCCGCGCCCATCATGAGCAAGGTCTGCCGGCGCGTCGGGGTAAAGCGGTTGGCTTCGGTCATATTGGGTATCCCTGGTTTGCGGTGGATCGGATGCGGCTTCTGGCGGCCGCTTTCCGGATGAGCCGGTCCGGCGGCTGCCGGGCCGGAGTGGGGTCAGAACCCGCTGATCAACTCGATCTTCGAGCCGTCGGTAAAGCGGTTGAAACGGAACGCCTTCGGATCGACGAGCGGCGTGCGGTTGGTCACCAGATCGGCCATCAGCCGACCCGCCGCCGGACCGATGCCAAAGCCATGGCCGGAAAATCCAGAGGCCATGAAGAAACCGGGGATCCGATCGATGGCCGAGATCACCGGCACAGCATCCGGGGTCACGTCGATATAACCGGCCCAGCGTTGCGCAATCTCGGCCTTCGCAAAGGCCGGAAAGGCACGGCGCGCGGCGGCCAGCGCCTTGTCCGAAAGCGCCTTGCTGGGCACAGGGTCCAGCACGCGATTGTATTCAAAGGGGCTTGGCTCGTCCATTTTCCAATGGTTGGCGATGCGTGCCTCGTCCAGGAACCGCAGGCCAAGACGAAAGTTCAGGGATCGCCACTCCTTGCGCAGCGCTGGCAGGAACGCCTTGGCGTAGCGAAAGGATTTTGGGACGATGTTCACGATATTCTCGTGCCCCGAGGCCACGGTGTAACCGCCATCCAGCCGTTTGCGGATTGCGAAATCGCTGTGCCAGATCGCCTGATCCGGCCCGCCTTCCAGAGGTTTGGTCCGCAGGACCGAGTTCATCACCTTCAACTGCGGAAAATCTATTCCAAGGTTGCCGGCAAACAGGCCTGACCATGCGCCGCCCGCCAGCACGACCGAGGTGCAGGCGATCGGACCGCGTTCCGTCACCACACCGCTGATCCGCCCGCCCGAGGTTTCGATACCACGCACAGCACATTCGGTCAGGATATGTGCGCCCTTGTCACGCGCCGCCTCGGCGATGGCGGGGGCGGCCTTCTGTGGTTCGGCCCGCCCGTCGGATCCGGTGAAAAGCGCGCCTTTCAGTTGCAGCCGCGAGTCCGGGAGCATCTGCTGAAACTCGCGCGCCGACAGCATCCGACTGTCAAGCTGATAGCCCTCCAGATGCCGATTCCAGCCTTCGTGCTGCTGGAATTGCAGATCGTTGGCACAAGTGAACATGATGCCCGACTGCCGGTATCCGGTTTCACGCCCCAACCGTTCATTCAGCCCCGACCAGATCCGCAGCGCCTCGGCCATCAACGGCACTTCGCGTGGATCACGCCGCGAGATACGCACCCAGCCCCAGTTGCGGCTGGACTGCTCTTTGCCGATGCCGCCCTTTTCGCACAGGGCCACGCGCAATCCGCTTTCTACCAGTTCCAGCGCAGTGGAACATCCGATGATCCCGCCGCCGATCACCACGACATCAACCTCACGCGGAAGGTCGGCATCGCCATGGACGGGAACGACGTAGGGGCCGGGCATCAGTAACTCTCCTCAAGTTGGCAATTGACCGCGAATTCGGCGACGCTCGCCTCGTTCGGCAGGTCGAGTATCATCGCCACGATCCGGGCAAGGTCAGCAGGGTGGGTCATCCGGTCCGCCGGGCGGTCGCTGAGTGACAGCCCCATATCGGTCGCGACAAAGCCGGGGCAGATCGCGGTGGCGCGGATGCCGTGATCGAACCCTTCGTGGCGCAGACCATGCGCCAGTGCCACGGCAGCGAATTTCGACATCGCATAGGCCCCCGCGCGTGAGGATTTCACCCGCTTGCCCGACAGCGATGCAAGTATGGCCACCCTGCCCCGTCCGCCTGCCATCAGTGCTGGCCATGCCGCCTGCGCCAGACGACGCGGGGCCAGAACATTGACCTCCATCATAGCCTGCATGTCGTCTTCGGTGGCCTCGATCACCGACTTGGGCACCATGATGCCTGCATTGGCCACCACCGCGTCGATGCGCCCGAAAACGCCCATTGCCGCCGCGACCCAGACGGCCTCGGCCCCCGGCACGCTTGCATCATAGGCGGCGACATGTGCCTCGGCGCTCCATTCCGGTCGCACCGGGTGGCGCATCCCCAGCGACACGGCCCAGCCGTCCCGCACTAGGCGTTCGGCAATCGCCGCGCCTATGCCGCGACTTGCCCCTGAAATGAGTGCCACACGCTTGTCGATCATGCGCGGTTCTCCTGCAGGCGCCGGTAGGCCCGCTTCAGGATGCCAATCAGCACCTCCTGCTCGTCGCAGGGAATTATGGAATCAAAAAAATCTTCCGACTGCTGAACTACGATCTTGCGCACCGTGACCGCCAGCGCCGCGCCTTTTGGCGTTATGTAAAGCTCTTGCGCGCGACTGTCTTCGGGGGATGCCTTGCGGCAGATCAGGCCCTGCTGTTCCAGCGTCTCAAGGATGCGGCCCATGGCAGAGCGGTCGCGCATCGCCAGATCGGCCACAACGGACGGTCGGATGCCGGAATGGCTGTCGATCAGGAGCAGCGCGGTGATCTTGCCCTTGCCCCGCGCCACTTCCAGATCCTTCAGCCGTTCGTCCAGGTCGCGCGACACCGAGGTGTCGAGGACACGGATGTAAAAGCTGAGGACGTTTTCCAGCACGTCCAGATTGACATGATCAATCGTCGTAGCCGCCCCGGCCTTTTGCTTCTCAGTCACAACTACCCCTGCCGATATGCGGCCCACCGCCGCGAGTCGCTTGTCATGAGGCTGTCATATTGGTGGACTTTTGCAACTAAATTTAGTGGACAAATACAATTATATTTGTGCGCCACTGTCTGTGCAGAAATCTTGCGCAGCGCGCGACCCATTGCCCATTTCTACGGCAGGTGCCGAACGCGGCACTTCGTGCCTGCGTGAATCAATGGTCAGTTCAAGCGCACGGATCATGGGCCGTAACGGAGCGTCACGCAACATCGGTGCGGTGCGTGTGCAGGTCGGGCCGGGGGCAGGACTGACCACTGCTGCGCTCGTTCTCGCGGGAGTTGGCGAGCTTGCCTGCGCCAATCGGAAAGCTGATGCGCAACGACGCTATACCGACGCGCGCACCGGGCTGAAGGCTCTCCGCAACAATCCGGGCCTTCAAATCGTCAGGCCACCACCGGTTCCCACGCCGGGGCTCGACAACATCGCACCGCCCAACAAACCCAACCCCACCATCCGCCATGCCAAGTCTCCGTCTCATTTCGAAGACCTAATGACAGACGCCTAACCGATAGCATTTAGTCGGTCGCGGACGATGCTGACCTTCAACAGATCTACAACACCGAACGGCACTTGCTCTACGTTGCATGCACCCGTGCGCGCGCTCATCTTCTGGTAACAGGCATCTCGCCAGTGTCCGAATTCGTGGACGATTTTCTGGAAGTGCCTTGATCAGACCTTTTGGTCAGGCAGAGCCGCGCTCCTAGCCTGCAGTATAATATGTTTGGCGAACATCGGGCTGACCGCTAAACTCCACCCTAGTCGCGAGCTAGATCGGTCAATACGCATTCCGGGCCCTGGGAGCATTTTCAGCATATCATCAGCTTGAACGCCACCGACAGCAGAGTATCGATCCGATTCAGCTTCTGCGGACCTAGCACCGGGGAGGGCATCAGTCCTCATGCTCCGCGACACCGCGCACATCCTCTGGTAGCAGGGCGGGAGGCGCAGCACCGCCGATCGGGTCGGCGAGCAACTCCGTCACAAGCTGGCTACGATCGCTCTCTTTGTCCGCCAGTGCCCAGATCGCGCGCATGTCGCGTTCGAACGGCTCTGCACCAATCTCGCCCGAATCCCGCAGCTTTTCCAGCTCCCGTATAACATCGATGGCATAATCGCGCAGAACGGCCGCCTGCATCGGGCCGCCAGCCAAGATGTCATAGTGAGCCGCATGGGCGAATGCGAACAGCGCCACTTGGGCCAGCGCCTCGCCGGCAGAGGCCCCCTTTGCCATCCGGGCGCTGATCATTGCTTCACCGGCAACGGTCATTTCCATTCCAAGCACGTCGAGCATCTCGCGCAGGCCGTCCTGTAGTTCAGGGTCAAGGTCGGCTGCCAGCGGATTTGAAACATGCGCCATCGGCTGACCGCCGATGACGTCTGTATAGGCGTCAGGGGCCAGACGAACAGGCTTCGTGGGCGCAGACTTCGGTGGGGCGGGAGGTGCCACTTCGGGCTCTGTTGGCCCAGGTATGGGTGAAGCAATGGGCTCGGCTGCGGCAGGCAGTGGTGCCAGTTCGATCACTGCCAGCGGCTCCGGCAGCGGCGGCAACGTTTTAGTAATCGGAACCGTCGCACCAAGAGGTGGCGGTGCCTCGATTGGGAGCCGCGCACTTTCGTCGTTGTCGCCTGTGTATGCTGTAGCGAGTGCTGCAGCGCTTGGCCGAAGCAAAATGATCGGTTTCGCCCCAAATAGCCACTTAAGAAAGAAAGGACGGCACTCGATCTCCTCTACAAGACCCAGTAATTTCAAACGGTTGAATGGGCGTGCAACTTCCAGACCGCGCCCACGACCAACCACAGAGAGCGTGCTCCTTAGAAACGGCCCCTTCTCGGCATGAAGTTGCCGGATAATGTCCAGCATATCCAGTTCGGCTTGGTTCAGCGGTTTGTCGTGCATGATGCCCTCACTTCAAAGCGGATGCTGGCATCGCAGATCAGGTTCGGCGCGTCAATCGAAAGCGCCGAACAAAAGCATGTCACCCAAATTGCATGCTGCGGATGCCCGATACTTTCCAATATGCCCGATCCAGAATATTTTTATGAATAGAACGTAGGGAATTCTTGATCGTTGCTAGCCCAGTGAAATGGGGCCCAGATCCGCATAGACATCCCCAGGTCCGTGGTTTGCCGCTGAAGATGTGCCGCCGAAATGGTGCATGATCCCCCAGACAGCATTCAGCGCCGTCTGCACCGCACCCTCGACCCAGGCCGGTGTCCAGCTGATGCCATCGCCCGCCAGGAAGATGCCGCGTTGCTGCGCTGGCAGGTTGTCTTGGACAAAATGCCCATACATCCGGTGATTATAGCGGTAATGACCGGGCAGCGCGCCTTTGAACGCACCGAGAAAATTCTCGTCCGCTTCCCAACTGACACAAATCGGATTACCACGGATATGGCTGGCGATATCGACGTTTGGATAGGTCTGGCCAAGCGCCGAAAGCGCCAGCTCGACCCGCTTTTCTGCACCATGCGGCAGCACCTTCAGCGCATCCGTCATCCAGCTGTAGGACAGGCAGATCACCGCGGGTCGGTCAGGGCCGTTGTCGAAGAAATAGGTGCCGCGTGTGATGCGGTCGGTCAGCGTCATCGACAAAAGCGGGCGGCCGGTCTCGGGGTCGATGTCGTTCCAGAATGGACGATCCACCATGACAAAAGTCTTGGCCGCTTGCATATAGCGCGTGCGGTCGAGCGCCATCCACAACGGTTGCGCGAACAGGGCTTCGTCCGTCTCGATCGAAGTGGTCAGCAGGTGGCTTTGACAGGTCACCAGCACGGCATCGTAGAGGTCCTTGCGCCCCCAGCAATCGGTCACCGCAATCGCCCCCGAAGGATCGCGGGCGATTTTGACGGCGCGCGCGCGTGTCGCGCCACCATTCAGCCTAGCAAGTGTTGTGCCCTCAGGCCAATGCGCGCAAGGGGCGGATTGCCGCCACAGCCGTTGCAAAACCGTCTCTACGCCACCTTTGATATAGCGCTGATTGTCGTCCAGCCCGCAGAGGTTGACGCGCAAGATTTCCAGCATCGAATTTGGGAAATCGCTGTCCCAGCCGCCGGTGCCAAAACCAACCTGACCAAAGACCTCGCGGTGGCGAAACGACAGGGCCCCGAAGGATTTGGACGAGGTGATGAAATCATAGAAGGTCCGTTCGTCCCAGGCCGCAACAAGCGGATCCCAGATTTCCTTGACCCGCTTGGCATCCCTTGCCTTCATCGCGGCTTGTAGATCGGAAAAGCGCGCGCCCTCTTGCAGCGCCGCCTCATAAGCCTGCGCGACCTCGCGGTAGAGCTCTGGCAGATCTGCGAGCGTGCGGGCGAACAGCGTTTCCCCCTCCAGATCAATGACGGTCGAGCCTGCGGCCTCGGTCAGCGGATTGGGAAAGGGCGCGCTTTCGCAGCCGACGAGGTCAACGTAGTGATAGAAGGCCTTGGACGAAACCGGAAAGCGCATCCCGCCCAGCTCGGCGATAACGTCTTCGGTGCTTTCAAAGATTTCCGAACGCAGGCGGCCACCGAATTTGCCCGATTCATACAGGATCGGGCGCAGGCCCAGCTTCATCAGCTCATGCCCAGCCGTGACGCCCGCCGCCCCGGCGCCGATGATGGCGACGTTTTCGCCGTGGCGGTTTGCGGGGATCTTGCCGAGGCCCGCTGGGTGGGTCAACCACTGGTCATAGCCAAAGGGAAAGTCGGGGCCAAAGGCGGAAAGTTCTGTCATTCGGGCTGCCTGCTGGAAATAATCTCGGCCATGACTAACACAGAGCCATAGGGTTGGTGCAGTGCTATGAAAAAAACTTCATGAATAGCCACGCCAAAAGTTCAACAGTTCCTCAGGTCCCATTTCGGACCCTGGCGAAGCTATATCCCGCCGATCTGGCGGCCAACCAGACCACCGTCGTCGAAGCTTCGCGTAGCCGCACCAACACTCGCGACAGAAAAAACCTGGGTCGTCCGAGCGCTGTTGCAGCACATCATTCCATTCGAAATCGCAAAAATTTGGCGCGACTAATGCTGTAATACCTTGCTGAGGAAATCGCGGGTGCGCTCGTTCTGTGGCGCGGTGAAGAAGGTTTCGGGCGGGGCCGTTTCGACGATAGCGCCGCGGTCCATGAAAATCACCCGGTCGGCGACCTTGCGGGCGAAGCCCATCTCATGCGTCACCACCATCATCGTCATGCCTTCGCGCGCCAGCGCCACCATGACATCCAGCACCTCGTTGATCATCTCGGGATCAAGCGCGGAGGTGGGTTCATCGAACAGCATGATCTTGGGTTGCATCGCCAAGGATCGGGCGATGGCGACGCGCTGTTGTTGGCCGCCGCTGAGTTGATGCGGGTAACTTGCCATCTTGTCAGCCAAACCGACTTTTTCCAGAAGCGCGCGACCGCGTTCCTCGGCGGCGGCCTTGGACAGTTTGCGCACATGGATCGGGGCCAGCGTCACGTTTTCAAGCGCCGTCTTGTGGGGGTATAGGTTGAACTGCTGGAAGACAAAACCAACTTCCATACGCAGATCACGCAGACGCGCCTCGTTGCCGCCAAGTTCGGTGCCATCGACAACCAGTTTGCCGTTTTGGAACGGCTCCAGCCCATTGACGCAGCGGATCAGCGTGCTTTTGCCCGACCCCGACGGGCCACAGACCACAACGACCTCGCCCTTGGCCACGGAAAGATTGATGTCGTTCAGCACATGCAGAGTGCTGAACCATTTGTTAAGGTTGGAAAACTCAATCATGCGATGTGTCCCTTGGTGCCGCTTGGCTGTGGATTGCGATGTCAACGACGGGGCTACAGGATGGTGGGCTGACCGCGCCGCTCCATCCGGCGCGACAGATAGATCAACGGATAGCAGATGGCGAAATAGGCCAGCCCAATGATGCCAAACACCAGCAAACCGTTCGGCACGCTTTGCACGATCACCCAGCCTGACCGCGTCAGATCCAGCAGACCGATGGCCGAGACGACCGACGAGTCCTTGATCAGCAGCACGAACTGTCCGACAAGCGAGGGCGTCACGATGCGCACGGCTTGCGGCAAGACGACATGACGAATCTGTTGAATGCGCGTCAGGCCCGAAGCCGCGGCAGCTTCAGATTGACCCGCAGGCACGGCCTTGATCCCCGCAGCCACGATTTCACCGATAAAACAGGCAGCTATGTTGGATAAAGCGACCACGCCCGCCATGAAGGCGCTCAGTTCAATGCCGATTTCGGGCAGCACGAAGAAGACGATGAACACTTGCAGAAGAAAAGGCGTTCCGCGAAAGAAATCAATGTAGATCCCAAGCAGCCGGGACAGCGTGCGGTTGCGCCCGGCCCGGAGGACGCCAAACGCAAAGCCAAAGACCACGCCTATCATCAAGGACAGGATCGACAGCGACACGGTCATGCCAATGCCTTTCAGCAAGACCGGCCAGTAGCCCATCACCCGATCAAGATGCACCCAGAACATTGGCGCCCCCTACACTTGGTCTGGAAGACGGTTTTGGTAGACCCAAACACCCGCCAGAAGTTTCAACAGGTAATACAGCACCAGATAGGCCAGTGCGGTTGCCACCAACCCCTCAATCGGCATGAAGCGGTCGATGGCGATCATTTGGCCGGCTCGGGTCAACTCGACCACGGAAATAAGCGACAGCAACGACGAGTCCTTGATCAGAACAATGGCCTGCCCGATCAGCGGTGACACCGTGGGCCGCAGCGCTTGCGGCAGAATGATCAGCCGCATCCGTTGCAGATAGCCCATGCCTGTGCTCATCCCGGCCTCGACCTGCCCGCGCGGGATCGACAGGATGCCCGAGCGGATAATCTCTGCCACATAGGCCCCCGAGTTCAGCGACAGCGCGATCACGCCGATCATCATCTCTGGCACCAGCACCCCCAGACGCGGCAGGCCGAAATACAGGAAATAGAGTTGCGCCAGCAGCGGCGTGGCCCGGATCGCATCGACATAGAGCACAGCCAGAGCCCGCAGCCAGCGGATCGGTTGAATGCTAAGCGCGCAAGCCACAATGCCCAGCGCCATTGCCCCGGCAAAGCCCGCCGCCGACAGCATCAGCGTCGCCAGAAATCCCTGCCAGATATCGGGCAGATATTCCAACATCACGCGTGTGTTCAGATTTCCAAGCATGGGTCCCCAGCATTCGGGCAGGTTTTGGGTCAGACGACAAGCTGTATTGCGGACGTGTCACCGTCCGCAATACAGCTTATTACCGTATCAATGCTCTTCTTGCCATTTGGCCGAGTTCACCCAGTAATCAAGGTTGCCCTGAAGACGGCCATCCAGCGTCGTGGTGTCTATAAACAGGTTAGCCCAGCTGAGCAGATCCAGCGAGTCATAGCGCACCGCATAGGCCAGCGGTTCCTTCGACAGCATTTCAGGGAACACCGTGAACGTGCCCGCCTCATATGCCGCTGATTGTGCCGAAACGGCCGATCCGTCGTTCAGGCCACAATCCGCCTGCCCCGAAGCAACGGCGTCCAGCAGCAGCGTGCCAGCACCCTTGAAAGATTTGATCTCACCCTCGGGAAACACGGTTGCGGCCAGTTTCTCGCCTGTCGAGCCCAGCAAGACGGCAATCGTGGTGCCCGGTGCTTTGCAATCCGCGACGGTCTTGAACGCAGAATCGCCTTTGCTGAAAGCAACCGCACCCACATACATGAACGGTTTGGTAAACCCGACCTTGGTGGCGCGCGCCAGCGTCGGCGTCATGTCGGCTGCCAGAATGTCGGCCTTGCCTGACATCAGCGCAGGCAGCAAACCATCCCAGTCAAAGTCGAGATAGACCACCTCGACGCCCATTTCTTCGGCCATCAGGGTGGTGAGTTCGATGGCGCTGCCGGTGCGGTTGCCGTTCTTGTCCATGAACGAGAACGGAGGGCCTTGGGTCTGCACCGCCACGCGCAATTCGCCGCGCGCAATGATGTCGTCCAGAGTGCCGGCCTCAATCGAGGTTACAGCGCCCGCCTGCGCTACGACAGCGAGCATCGCCGTCACGGCAATGGCACTAATCTTGCTCATCCATTCTCTCCCATTGGTATAAGGTGCCGGACCGACCCCGGCTTGCGGTTTCATAACGTGCCGAAACTTACTGCTGCCCTCGTTCGGCAGCGGCATCATCGCCACTGCTTTCACCGTCCCAGACGCCTTTCGGCAGGCTGAGCCATTTGTTATGCGACTTCATCACCACGAAAGCCTCGCTGCCACTGATCATTCCGGGTGCGGCCAGCCCCGGCAGCAGTTCGCTGGTGACGTGGTAAAGTTCTTCCATATCCCCCTCAAACAGAACTTCCGCGATGATATCATAGCGGCCCGTCACGATGCTGACCGAGGTCACGAAGGGCAGTTCAGACATCTTGCGCGCAATTTCATTCAGTTTGCCGTGGCCATTGGCGTGGATGCCGACAATCGCACAAATCAGCTCGGGCCGCTCGGACACGTTCAACACGCCAACGATTTTCAGCAAATTCCGTTCAATCAGTGATTTCAGCCGCGCACGCACCGTTGGCGGGCTGAGATCCAATCGCTCGGCCAGCCCATTGGCCCCATCCCGCCCATCCTCTGACAAGAGCTTCGAGAGATGTCTGTCAACACGATCAAACAAGGCACGCATATTGTTCCCGTCACCACAAAGATGCGCTTCCGTCCCACCAAATTTATCTATTTGGAAAATTTTGTTAAATGATAGCTTCAAAACAGAAAAATATGCCCACCATTATTTGCCTGTGCGGCAGCCTTCAGCACCAAGCCTCGCGCATGGATTGCCAGTCGCTGGAAATTTCGGTTTTCGACGACGCAATCCGACCTGTTGCGTCACGACCTCTTGCCGTTCTTTGCAATGCTGATGGCCAGCAGCAGCTTTTAGGCTTTAGGTCCACTGAGAGCCCTTATGAACCTTGAAAACAATTCTCCCTGCGACGAGATCTGCAGCTTGGCATAAACATTGCGACGGTGGATGCGCACGGTGCCGGAAGCAATGCCGAGAATCTCACCGATCGCCTGAGCGGAATTGCCCTTGAGCGTGTGTTCGACGACCTCGCGTTCCCGCGGCGTTAGGGTGCCCTGCCCAAAACTGGCAAAGGATTCCTCTACCTTTGTCTCGTCTCCGCTATAGCTGGTTCGTGTCAGATCCGGCAGGCTTCCCCAATGCTTACGCGCGGCCGCAATCACGAACGGGGTCACGTTTTGCAGGCTGCGCATCTCGCGGGCGCTAAAAGCTTTTTCGGCCCGCATCATCGAGACAACAATGGTTGCTGACGGCGCGAGCTCGATGAAAAAGCCGATTTCCTCTGCCAATCCGGTCTGGGCGTAATAGTTGCGATAGTATTCGCCTTGATAGAACCGGTCAGGCGCCAGATCACGCATCCGATACAGTCCCTGCGCAACAGGGCGTTTGGCGGCGCGGAAAAATGGATCCAAAAGGTAGGGACCTGCAAGATAGTCGGTCACGAATATCTTTCGCTTGCTGACCGGAAAGTCGTCGAAAAGGTCGATAGGGCGGGCCGCATCGCCATATCCGAATACCACCGTATAGCTGTAAGGCACCGTCAAACGCAGCAAGTCCGCAAGTGCCGCCGGAAAGCCCTTGGTCCCGACCGCGTCGATGAGAAGACCGGCTTTTGTAAAGAGTTCTGCTTGATTCATTTGCCGTGTTTAAATCGCCGCTATGCTTTTTGAGGTATATACAATGAAAAGCCATTTGCCTAGGATTTAGCTCAGTTCAATGCATAGGCACGGATGGGCGGATGGCCGAGCAAAATGACCCGATCGCGGAATTGCGGAGTGCGTCAAAGCATTACGGCGCGGTCATCGCTGCCGACAATGTTTCCCTGACGATCCATCGTGGCGAGTTCCTGTCGTTCCTCGGCCCCTCTGGCTGCGGCAAGACCACGGCGTTGCGGATGTTGGCGGGGTTTGAGGTTCCCACCTCGGGCGATGTGCTGCTGGACGGGCAACGGGTGAACGACCTGCCGCCCTATCGTCGCCCGATCAACATGGTGTTTCAACACTACGCTCTGTTCCCGCATCTGACCGTGTTCGACAACATCGCCTATGGGCTGCGTCAGCAGCGTCCACGCCTGCAAAAATCCGAGATCGCCCGCGCCGTCGATAAGGCGCTAGAGACAGTGCGCCTGCCCGATTATGGCAAGCGGCGCACCTACGAGATGTCAGGCGGCCAGCAGCAGCGTGTGGCTTTGGCGCGCGCCATCGTTAATGAGCCTAAGCTTTTGTTGCTGGACGAGCCTATGGCGGCCTTGGACAAAAAGCTGCGCCGCGACATGCAGATCGAGCTTCAGACCCTGCAACGCCAGCTTGGCATCACTTTCGTTCTGGTCACCCATGATCAGGAAGAGGCGCTGTCGATGTCGGATCGCATCTGTGTGATGCAGGGCGGCAAAATCGTTCAGATCGGCTCTCCGCGCGCGCTTTATGACTGCCCTAGCACGCGTTACGTCGCGGATTTCGTGGGCAAAACGAACTTCTTCGAAGGCGTCGTCACTGCAACAGGCGATAGGTGCCAGATCCGTGTCGCGGGGTTGAACCTTTCTGCTGACGCGCCGCGCCCATTAGCTGTTGGACAGACGGCGTCACTTTGCCTGCGGCCCGAACAAATCACCTTGCACCGCAACCAGACCACCGAAGACCGCATCACCATGCCGGTGACGATCGCCGCACGTATTTTTCTTGGCGAGCATACCGAATACCTCGTCAACAACGCCGACCTTGGCAAGTTCCTGGTGCTGGTTCCGCGTCAGGCTGAAGCTGTGGAAGGTGCCTTCGAGCCGGGGCAAATGGCGCAAGCAAGCTGGCGTGATGGCGTCGGCTTGATCCTCGACAATCACTGAAAACAAAAACAAAACTGGGAGAATGAACATGACTGACCGCAATGACTTCATATCTCGTGATAAGTTTATGGCAGAACTGATGCGCTACAAGAAAGGCTCGGTGTCGCGCCGGCACTTTCTGGGCGTGACAGGTTTGGGGCTGGCGACATCGGTGATTGGCGCGACGCTTGCACGGCAAGCGATGGCACAGGCGAATATTGGCGATCGCGTGGTGCTTGCCAGTTGGCCAAACTACCACGATCCGGCGGATTTCGATAGTTTCAAGGCTGCAACGGGCGCGGCAGTCGATCTGAACGTGTTTGGCTCTAACGAAGAGATGCTGGCCAAGCTTCAGGCTGGTGGCACCGGCTGGGACGTTTTCGTGCCAACCAACTACACGATCACCACCTATGTTGAATTGGGGCTGATTGAACCGTTGGATATGTCGAAAATCCCCAACTACGATCCCAATTCCTTTGATCCCCGCTTTGCCGGCCCCGGCACCGTCGATGGCAAGGTCTATGCCGTGTCGAAAGACTGGGGCACCACCGGGATGGCGACCAACACCGCCAACAACAACGGCAAGGCCGTGACCAGTTGGAAAGAGTTCTGGGACATCACCCGCGCCGCGTTTTCGGGCCGCACAACGGTGCATGATTATCAACTGACCACTATCGGCAACGCTCTGAAATACTTCGGTTATTCCTTCAACTCGGTTGATCCGAAAGAGCTTGCCGATGCCGAGAAGCTGCTGCTTGACGTCAAGCCGCATTTGTTTGCGATCACCTCGGACTATCAACCCGCGATGCGCAACGGCGATGCCTGGCTGGCAATGTGCTGGACCGGCGATGGCAAACAGTTGAACCGCGATATGCCCGAGATTCAATACACCTTGGGCAAAGAAGGCGGCGAGATCTGGAGCGATTTTTACGCAGTGCCGGTCGGTGCCCCGCACCGCGATGCGGCCTATGCGCTGATCAACTATCTGCTCGACCCGGCGATCAACCTGAAAGAGACCATGTTCCATGGTCAGCCCGTGGCGGATGCCCGTGTCAATGCGATGCTGACGCCCGAGCGTCTGGCCGACCCGATCCTGTATCCTGCCGCAGAGCTGTTGAACGCGCTGGAATTCGGTGCGGCACAAACCCTGACCAACCCCGATCGGGCCGAGCTGATGGCGCGGTTCAAATCGGCCTAAGAGGATGAAACCACGATTTCGCACAGCGCTGCTTTTGCTGCCTGCAACCGCTTGGTTTGTGGCCATGCTGGTGCTGCCGCTGATCGTGGTTTTCGTCTTTTCGTTCGGCGAGCGCGGGGCCGCCGGGGGCTATGTCCCGGCGTTCAGCTTTGACAACTTTCTCAACCTCGGCGCGCGATGGGCGGCGTTCAAGAATACTTTGGTGCTGGCCCCGATCGGCACCATCGCCTGCCTGCTGATCGCCTATCCTCTGGCCTATTTCCTTGCCGTTCGGGCCAGCGCCAAATGGCAGACCATGCTGTTGATTCTGGTGATCGTGCCGTTCTGGACGTCAATCCTGATCCGCAGCTATGCGTGGATTTTCCTGTTGGGCGGTAAGGGCTTGCCGAACCTGATCGCCGCCTTGGGATTGGGGCATATCCAGCTGATCAACACCCCCTTTGCCGTGCTGGTCGGTATTGTTTATGGCTATCTGCCGCTGATGGTGTTTCCGATCTATGTCAGTCTTGAGCGGCTGGACAAACGCCTGCTAGAGGCTGCAAGCGACCTTGGCGCGCCGCCGCTGAACACCTTTCTGTCCGTCACCCTGCCCTTGTCGATGCCCGGCGTGGCGACGGGCTGCATGTTGGTGTTCATCCTGTTGATGGGCGAATTCCTGATCCCTGCGATGCTGGGCGGCGGCAAGGTGTTTTTCGTCGGCAATGCACTGGTGGATCTGTTCGTGCAATCGCGCAACTGGGCGTTTGGCTCGGCGGTGGCGGTGGCCTTGGTGTTGGTGATGCTGGTCACTGTCACCGCCTATATGCGCTTCACGCGTCGCTGGTCGGGTGGCCGCGACGATATCTCGTTGATGTGAGGGATCATGCGCCTTTATGCCCTTGCAGTTTATCTGTTCCTCTATGTGCCGATTGGCATCATCGTGCTGTTTTCCTTTAACGCCGGAAAGGCAGCCAGCCAGCTACAGGGCCTTTCGGTGCAATGGTATGGCAAGGCGCTGTCCAACACCTTTGTGGTCGAGGCGTTTCAGACCAGCCTGATCGTTGCGTTGACCTCGTCGATATTGGCCACGGTGTTTGGCACCATGGCGGCGCTGGCGCTGCAAGGTGTGAAGGGCAAGACGCGGGCGCTGTTCGATGCGATGATCTATATCGCAGTCATGGTGCCCGGCATCGTGATCGGCATCGCCACGCTGATCGCGATGGTGACGCTGTTTGACTTGCTGAACCCGCTGCTGAAATCACTGTTCGCCTCGGCAGAGCGCGCGCCGCAGCTGGGGCTTGGCTATGGATCGCTGATCGCAGCACATGGGCTGTTTTCGATGTCGCTGGTCATCATCATCGTGCGCGCCCGCATCGCGGGCATGGATCGCAGCTTGATCGAAGCCTCGGCCGATCTGGGTGCCACGCCCTTTGGCACATTCCGGCAAGTGACGCTGCCGCAAATTTTTCCGGGAATCCTTGCGGGGGCTCTCTTGGCCTTCACGTTTTCTTTCGACGATTTCATCATCGCGTTCTTTGTCGCAGGCTCTAACACCACGCTGCCAATCTATGTGTTCTCCTCGATCCGGCGCGGTGTAACGCCAGAAATCAACGCGATCGGCAGCATGGTGCTGGCGGTTTCGCTTTGCCTTCTGATCACCGCCCAAATTATCTTGCGGCGCGGCGCGACCAAATCTTTAGAGAGGCTGTGATGCTTTTGCAGGGCCGCATCGCTTTTGTTACCGCCGCCGGAGCCGGTATTGGCCGAGCCGGCGCACTGGCAATGGCGGCAGAAGGTGCCAAGCTGATTGTCACCGACCGCGACGCTGCCAGCGCATCTGCGACAGCGGCCATGATTATGGCTCGCGGTGGCACAGCCGAAGCAATGGGTTTGGATGTGACCGATGATGACGCCCTGACGCGGGCCATACGCGATACCGCCCTGCGCTATGGCAGGCTCGATATCCTGCACTCTCATGCTGGAATTCAGATTCCGGGCAGGCTTGACCAGATTACCCCAGCCGATATGGATGCCTCTTGGCGGATGAATGTGCGCGCTCATTTCGTTGCAGCCCAAGTAGCAGTGGCTGCAATGAAGGTGCAGCAAAGCGGATCAATCATCATCACTGCGTCAAACTCAGGCGTGCAATATGACCGTGAGATGGTCGCCTATGCGACGACCAAACATGCGGTGGTCGCAATGTCGAAACAGATTGCGGTCGATTATGCGCGCCACAACATTCGCTGCAATGCTCTTTGTCCCGGATTTATCGATACCACCTTCAACGCAGGCTTCGAGGCACAGATGGGCGGTCGGACCGCCTTGGAGAACTACGTCGCAGGCGCGATCCCAATGGGCCGCTTTGGCACTCTGGACGAAATTGCGGACAGCATCGTATTTCTTGCATCGGACCGATCATCGTTCATGACAGGCCATGCTCTTGTTATCGACGGAGCTGAGTCGGTTTGAGTAAGGACATACTGTGCGCTACCAAAACATCCGTTGCTTTCGCTAGCAACTTCTGCGGTTGCCGCCCATTGTGCAAAGGGCTCTGACTTCTGGACTTGGTGATCGAGTGCGGTCTTCCTCTGTCAGGCCTGTATATGCGGCACTTTTCAGAATCCGCTGGCCGAGATGGTGATCAGCGAAGCGGGTCCACATCTGTGTCTCGAGCTCGAGTGCTCGCAGTTGCTATCTGGTTTTCCCGATCCAGATCGCGTCGATCTTTTGCCCATGGGGTCGTCGGCTTCTCACACCTCTTTACCCTGTGCCGCCTGCTGTCGACTGCGCTTTAATGCGCAGCTGCAGTCGGCACCGAGATTCTGTAGTCCCCCTGCTTTGTCATCATCGCCCAGATAGCGCGCGCCATTTTATTGGCCAAGGCGATCGCCACCAGCATGCGGGGCTTCCTTGCCAGCATCCGCTCCAACCACGAACCTTGCGGGATGCGCGATCGTCCCAACCGGTTAAGCCGCGACATCGCACCGATTATGAGCAGGCGCCTGATGTCCGCCTGACCCGCTTTCGTGATCTGACCCAATCGCTCCTTTCCACCCGAAGAGTGCTGACGTGGCACAAACCCCTCCGTCACTGCAAAAACTAGCCCGAGTTTGGTATTCCCTTTCCCCTGACTGAATCGTCGAACTGCCCCGAAAACGGTATTGCCAGACCGAATTAGTGACCCTAAAAGTGTTCCATCATACTGTGGCATAAACCCACGGACAGACGAAGCTCCGCCCTATATATTTCAATGGGTTACGGCGTTTAAAAATTGTCTCCGTCCCCTACCGCCGGAGCCAAAAAATCAAGGGGTTAGCTGCAAAGCTGACCCCTGTTTTATTTCCGATGTAGGCACTGTGTAGGCAAATTTTTGAAGCAGCGGGCCAATCGTCCGCAAGGGAGGAACGATGCGTTCGCTGGCATTCATCGCCAATCTAGGCCTATTGGGACTAGTAGGCTACATGACAATCAATTTCGGATTGCCTAGCCAGAATGAAGTCTTAATGATGGGGACAATGATCGCGGCACCTATCCTTTCCTTAGTAGCACTTTGGCGCAGCGCATCCCACGTTGGGAAACAAGAAGAGTCTACTTTCCAATTGGCTCGCAAGGCAATTCGGGCCAAACTGCGCGAGGCAGCCGGATAACCGACGTTAACCTAAACACCGCAACAACCTTTCGGCAGTAGTAACCTTCCGGTGGGCATTTCGCCCCGGAGGTTTTTGCTATGGCGCCCTATGACCTGACCTACATTCTGTACGACTACCGCACGACGCCCAACCTAGTCGGCAATGGACGTTCCGAGATTCGGGCAACGTGCCTACTTGAAGCACTGGCAAAAGCGAGCATCGACTCAAACAGGCATCGCCAATGCGAAAAAGTGGCGTTGGTAATCTGGCGGGATCACTATGGCCGACACAATGACCTGACGCTTTTTGGGGACGGGCGAATGGAAAGCAATAAAATCAAGATGCGTTGGGGCTGAAGGTTCAATCCGCCTTCATCACTTCGAGTTCATGGTCCAGCACGGCAAAGATACGTTCCATGGTATGCACGGTTGCCACCGCATCGCCGCTTTCGATTTTGCGCAGGATGTTACGCGGCACCCTTGCCAAATCAGACAGCCGCGAACACATTTCGCCGACTTCCTGACGGCATACGATTTCGCGCGAAGGCTGAAGGCACTAAATGGCCTCACGCCCCAAGAAGACATCTGCAAAATCCGGACATTAGCGCCGGATCGATTCATCCTGAAACCGATCCACCAGATGCCGGGACGGAACACCTAGGGTCAACGCACAACAACTTCAGGTTGCATTTTTCGCTTATATTCCGCCTACATACAGAGTCAACACCCGCTTAGCGTGTAAAAAAAACGCGCGCACCAGGACCTGTTATATGCTATTCTGGAAGGGCGCAGCTCGGCTGCTGGGGTGGATAACGCTTGCCATCGTCGGTCGACGTTGGCTGCTGACACCTTGCGCCCGCGGTGCGTCGTTTTGGACCCCGCAGCGACTCAAAAATCTTCTATCAATATTTTGGAGTAAAATAATGCCAGTTATTCCTGGATCTGACGGGCCGGACACTCTCTACGGTGGTGCAGACAACGATACCCTCTACGGTTATGGCGACAACGATTACCTTGGCGGCGATGTAGGCGACGATACGATCTACGCTGGCGATGGCAATGACACGCTGTCTGGTGATGCCGGCAACGATAGCCTCTACGGCGGCGACGGTGACGATACGGGCTATGGCGGCACCGAGAATGATATGCTGTCTGGTGGCATTGGCAATGATAGCCTCTACGGCGACGTCGGCGACGATACAATCTATGGCTGGACTGGCAATGACACGCTCTATGGCGGTGCCGGCAACGATAGCCTCTACGGCGGTGCCGACACCGATACGATCCTTGGCTGGACCGGCAATGACACGCTGTCTGGCGGCACCGGCAACGATAACCTCAACGGCGGCGCCGACGACGATACTGTCTATGGCGGCGAGGGCAGCGATACGGCCTACGGCGGTACCGGCAACGATACGGTCTATGGCGGCTCTGACAATGACCTCCTCCTGGGCTGGATCGGCAATGACTCGCTGTCTGGCGGCACCGGCAACGATAGTGTCCACGGCGGCTACGGCAATGACACGATCTATGGCGATGTCGGCAACGATAACATCTACGGCGGGGCCGGCAACGATACGGCCTATGGCGGCGACGGCAAAGACACGCTGCTGGGCGGCGTCGGCAACGACAGCCTCTATGGCGGCGGCGACAACGATAAGGTTTATGGCTGGACCGGCAATGACACGCTGTCTGGCAGCGTCGGCAACGACAGCCTCTTCGGCGGCCTCGGCAACGACACGGTCTATGGCGGCGACGGCAGCGATACGGCCTACGGCGGTGCCGGCGCCGATACGGTCTACGGCGGCACCGGCAACGATTTCCTGGACGGCTGGACCGGCAATGACTCGCTGTCTGGCGGCACCGGCAACGATAGACTCTACGGCGGCCTGGGCGATGACACGCTGTCTGGCGGCGCAGACAACGATAACCTCTATGGCGGCGGCGGCAACGATGTTGTCTATGGTGGCGACGGCAGCGATGCGGCCTACGGTGGCTTCGGCACCGATACGCTCTACGGCGGCGACGGCAACGATAGCCTCTACGGTGGGGCTGGCAGCGACACGCTGTCGGGCGGTGTCGGCACAGACGTGCTGACCGGCGGTGCGGGGGCGGATGTGTTCGTGTTCAACGCGACGATCGGGGCGGCGAACAGCGACCAGATCATCGGCTATGTCTCGGCAGATGATCAGATCCAACTGGAAGACGCGGTGTTTACAGCGCTGACACCGGGGGCGCTGGCAGCGGAGAATTTTGCCGCCAACCTGACCGGGCTTGCGGAGCGGGCCACCGACCACATCATCTATGAAACCGACACCGGCAATCTCTTCTATGACGCCGACGGGGTCGGCGGTGCCGCCGGCGAGGTGTTTGCCAATGTCGGGGCCAATCGGGCCGGCTTTGCTGTGGATGAGTTCCTGATCATTTGATCCAGAGCGCGGCGTCCCGCCGCGCGCTGTGGCCGACGCTGAGAAATGGGGCGGGCCGTCTCAGGCTGGCCCCGTTTTTTTGCGACTGCCGCACAACCCCGGTGTGCCGCGCGTCAAACAGGCGTGGTTAGATCAGGCATGCTTCGACCCGCTCAGAAACCAAAAATGGCCGCATCCATTCACGACAACGCCCCGTTAAACATGGGGGGATTACCGTCCGACATGCTCCATCCGTTTGCGCCTTGCCGGTTGAGCGGCTCGACGAAACTGCCGCGCCGGATCACGCAATCTGTGAGATATGCAAAGGCGGAAATCTCGACATCGTTTTCGACAGTAACACCGGGGCCGAATACGACATTCGGCCCGATTGTTATGTCGCGTCCGAGTTGGGTGTCGAAGGATAGGAACGTAAGCGTTCGCTGGACAGCACAATTGCGTCAGCTTGCTGGCTTGAAGTTCCAC
>CAYLYV010000028.1:0-36499 GCA_964387655.1 uncultured Cypionkella sp.
TGATCACCACCTGCGCCTATTGCGGCGTCGGTTGCAGCTTCAAGGCCGAGATGCGCGGCGATGAATTGGTCCGCATGGTGCCCTACAAGCACGGCAAGGCCAACCGCGGCCATTCCTGCGTCAAGGGCCGTTTTGCCTACGGCTACGCGTCGCACAAAGACCGCATTCTGAACCCGATGATCCGCGACAGCATCAACGACCCGTGGCAGGAAGTGTCATGGGATGAGGCGATGGACTTCACCGCCAAGCGGATGAAGGGCATTATTGAAAAACATGGTCGGCATTCGGTGGGGGTGATCACCTCGTCGCGCTGCACCAATGAAGAAGCTTACCTCGTGCAGAAGCTGACCCGCGCCGTGTTTATGAACAACAACACGGATACCTGCGCACGGGTGTGCCATTCGCCCACCGGCTATGGTCTGGGGCAAACCTTGGGCACCTCGGCCGGTACGCAAGACTTTGACTCGGTTGAAGAAACCGATGTGGTGATTGTCATTGGCGCCAATCCGGCATCGGCGCACCCGGTCTTTGCCAGCCGCTTGAAAAAGCGCCTGCGTCAGGGCGCGCAGTTGAGCGTGATTGACCCGCGCCGCACTGAAATGGTCGAAAGCCCGCATGTGAAGGCCGCGCACCACCTCGCGCTGACCCCCGGCACCAACGTCGCCATCGTCACCGCGCTGGCGCATGTGATCGTGACCGAAGGCCTGTTCGACGCGGCGTTCATTCAAGACCGCTGCGATTGGGATGAGTTCCAGGACTATGCCGAATTCGTCAGCCAGCCGCAAAACTCGCCGGAATCGGCGGCCCTGCTGACCGGCGTTCCCGCCGAAGAAGTGCGCAAGGCCGCGCGGCTTTATGCCAAGGGCGGCAATGGCTCGATCTATTACGGGCTGGGCGTGACCGAACACTCACAGGGTTCCACCACCGTGATCGGCATTGCCAACCTTGCGATGATGACCGGCAATATCGGCCGTCCGGGCGTGGGCGTGAACCCGTTGCGCGGGCAGAACAACGTGCAGGGTTCTTGCGACATGGGTTCGTTCCCGCATGAACTGCCGGGCTATCGCCACGTCAAAGGCGCTGCGGTGCGTGAAACCTATGAGAAGATCTGGGGCGTCACGATTGACGACGAACCCGGCCTGCGCATCCCGAACATGCTGGATGCCGCCGTGGAAGGCACCTTCAAGGGTCTGTATTGCCAGGGCGAAGACATCCTGCAATCCGACCCCGACACCAAGCATGTCGCCGCCGGTCTGGCCGCGATGGATTGCGTGATCGTGCATGACCTGTTCCTGAACGAAACCGCAAACTACGCCCACGTCTTCCTGCCTGGCTCGACCTTCCTCGAGAAAAACGGCACCTTCACCAATGCCGAGCGTCGCATCAATATGGTGCGCAAGGTGATGGCACCGCGCAACGGCTATGAAGATTGGGAAGTCACCCAGATGCTGGCCAATGCGATGCTGAAAGACACTGCGGGTGCCAAGTGGACCTACACGCATCCCACGCAGATCATGGATGAAATCGCGATCACCACGCCGTCTTTCGCGGGCGTGAGCTATGAAAAGCTGGAAGTGATGGGCTCGGTGCAATGGCCTTGCAACGAAAAAGCTCCGGAAGGCACGCCCTTGATGCATGTCGATGGTTTCGTGCGCGGCAAGGGCAAGTTCATCAACACCGAATATGTGGCGACGGACGAGAAAACCGGCCCGCGCTTCCCGCTGCTTTTGACCACAGGACGGATTCTGAGCCAGTATAACGTCGGCGCGCAAACCCGCCGCACCGGCAACATTGCTTGGCACGCCGAGGATGTGCTGGAAATCCACCCGCATGATGCCGAAGTGCGTGGCGTCAAGGATGGGGATTTTGTCCGCTTGGCCAGCCGCTCCGGCGAAACCACGTTGCGTGCGACGATTACCGACAAGGTCAATCCGGGCGTGGTTTACACCACTTTCCACCACCCCGACACGCAGGCCAACGTGATCACCACCGATTTCTCGGATTGGGCCACCAACTGCCCCGAATACAAGGTTACGGCTGTGCAAGTCTCGCCCAGCAATGGCCCGTCGGAATGGCAAGAGGAATACAACGCCCAAGCCGCGATGTCGCGCCGCATCGCAGCGGCCGAGTGATGCAAACCCACCGCCCCTTACCGCGCCTGACCTTCGGGTTGGGCGCGGGTTTCGGGCAGACTTCGGCCCGAGAACTGCCCGAGGAAGTGGCGGTGGCGTTGTCCTTCAACGGCTCCACCCAAGCCGTGATGATGGCTTCGCCCGCCGATCTGGAAGATTTTGCCTATGGCTTTGCGTTGACCGAGGGCATCGCGAAACCTGAAGAAATTCAAAGCGTTGATGTGGTTGAGGCGCCGCTTGGCGTGGATGTGCAAATCTGGCTGGAACCGCAAGCCGAAGCCCGCCTGACCAAGCGGCGCCGCACCATGGCGGGCCCGGTTGGCTGCGGGCTCTGCGGCATCGACAGCCTTGAGGAAGCCACGCGGGTGATGCAGCCCGTCGCCGCCAGCACATTCCGCATGGCCCCGTCCGAAATCATGGCCGCCGTGGCAAGCCTGCCCGCAGCCCAACCGCTGCATGATCTCACCCGCGCCGTCCACGCCGCGGGCTATTACAACGGCAAACTTCTGGCCGCCCGCGAAGATGTCGGCCGTCACAACGCGCTGGATAAACTCTGCGGTCATTTGATCCGCACCCCGCACCCGACCGGAGCCGTCGTGCTGACCAGCCGGGTTTCCATCGACATGGTGCAGAAGGTCGCTGCCCTTGGTGCGCCAATCCTAATCGCCGTATCCGCCCCAACCGCCCATGCCGTCCGCCTCGCCGATCAGGCTGGCATCACCCTGATCGCCCTCGCCCGCCCGGATCGGTTTGAGGCCTATACCCACACCGACCGCATTTCGCAGGAGACCGCCCATGTCGCTTAACGACACCCACGCAGGCCCGCACGCCAAGCTGATCTATATGGCGAACCAGATCGCCAAGTTCATGGAATCGAAACCGCATGACGAGGGCCTGACCCTATTGGCGTCACATATCAATGACTTCTGGGAACCTCGGATGCGCCGCCATCTGTTTGAAGTACTGGATGCCGGTGGTGCAGGTCTGCGTCCGCTGGTGCTGGAGGCTCAAGCTGCGATCAAGCGCCCGGCCGCAGCCTGACCCAACGGCAAGAGAAAAAGTCACTTTGGGATCAAGGCGTCACAGCATAAAACGAGTGCTTGAGCCGCTACGATGTTTATCCTAGGCTTAATGAAAGCCGATCCGAGACTCACCGGATTGGCCATTTTGATCGGATTTTATTATATCGGAGACGTTTCATGCGAAATGTCATTGTGCGATCCGGCTCGTCTGGGCAATCCGTCCGGGACTTGCAAATGGCGCTGAACAATCGCCTGAATCCATCGCCCAATCTGATCGTCAACGGCCTTTTCACCCCGCAAACCGAACGCGCCGTGCTGGCGTTTCAACGCTCCAACTGGCTGGAGATGGATGGCATCGCTGGTCCCTGCACGCTGGACGCCCTCTATGGCACCGAATCCGCGTCGATCATCCTGCACAACGTGCCCTATCTCAGCCAGCCGACGCCGACCACCTGTTGGGCGGCGGCCACGGCAATGCTGACGCGACTGTCGATTCAGGCCATCCGCATGACCACGCCGCAGCGCCTGTTGACCGCCGATGGCTCGCTGATCAACGAAAGTGAGCGTGGCCAAAAGCTTGAGGTGCACCAGACCTTCGCGCAACTGCATCGGCTGCGCTATCAGCCACCGCAAAGCTGGCCCGTGCCGGCACTGATCGGGTTGTTGCGGAGTGGCCCGATCATGCTGGAGCTGTTGCACAATCCCAGTTCATTCCAACGCGGCACCGGCTCGTCAGGGCATTATGTGGTGATCGTGGGGGCGCGCGGCTCGCACAGCCCCGACGGCAGCACCACCACGCTGCGGATTTATGATCCCGACGACAGCGACGGTGAGGGGATTTATTCGGTGGTCTACGCCTCAATGCTGCGCCGCGTGCCGCTGGCGACGTTTGGTATGTTCACCCAGTAGGCAGGTCGCAAAATGCTGCGAAGAAGCGGTGGTTTTCTGCGCAACGCCCTTGGATTTGAAATCCTTTTTCAATCGGTGAGATCGCGTTGCAGAATTCTGCGGTAAACCTATGATCTTGCCAAATAATTCTGAATGTTTGGAAATCAAAAATCTGACGCGTGATCGGGTATTGCGCCTTATACGCCGCCTCTTTCGCGACAAAAATCCGCAGCGCCTGCAAGCCTTGCTGCACTTGCGGCAGATCGTTGATTTCGCGCTGTTCCTCTGGTCGAAGGATCGTCGACCAGAGCTCGGGGGGCAGAGGTTGCAAAGGTTCTATATCCAAACCCAGCCCCCGATAGTCGCGGGCGAAGCCCGCCACCGCCAGACAGGCCCCCGCGCAATGGCTGATGCTGCCTGTCACGGCTTCTGGCCAGATCGGAGCACGATCCGGCCCGATCGGGATCGCCACAGGACCAAAGCCCAAACCGCGCAGAGCCTGCCGCGCGGCACTGCGGCCAGTTGCGAATTCTGTCAACCGCGCGGGCACGGCCTCCGGCAGAGTCTCGCCCGGCCAAAGCTCCAGCGGCTCAACCGCCTCGGCCAGTATCACGCCATCCGGTAAAACCGTGCGCAGACGTGCCGTGATGTCAGGCATTCACCTGCCCGCGCATCGCCCGCCGCCGCGCCATCGCATCTGCCCGCGCGTCGGCCCGGTCAGACACCACCGCAGGGGCGGCTTTCGGGCGATCATCCAAATGCGCCGCCAAGGCCTGCAAAACCGGGAAGCGGAAGATATCCGTGATCGACAGCTTCGCCGCGCCAAGACTATCCCTGATCTCGCGATGCACCTGCACTGCCAACAGCGAATGTCCACCCAAGGCAAAGAAATTATCCTTCGTGCCGACCTTCGCAACCCCCAAAACCCGCGCCCAGATTGCCGCAATCTGCGCCTCAATATCCGAGGTCGGAGCAACAAAGCTTTGCGTTTCCAGCAGCTTGTCGCTTGGAGCAGGCAATGCCTTGCGATCCACCTTGCGATTGGGGGTCAGCGTAAAGGCATCGAGGCTGACGAAATGCGCGGGCATCATATGCTCGGGCAAAAGCCCCGCCAGTTCTGCCCGCAGTGCCGCCTCAGTCGCCGCACCAACAATATAGGCCACCAGCCGCAGATCGCCCGGCGCATCTTCGCGCGCCATCACCACGGCTTGCCGCACACCCGGCTGCGCCTCTAGCACCGATTCAATCTCGCCCAACTCAATCCGGTAGCCGCGCAGCTTGACCTGATGGTCGGTACGTCCCAGAAAATCGACCTTGCCATCCGCCCGCCAACGCACCAAATCCCCGGTACGATACATCCGCGCACCCCAAGCACAAGCGCGATCTGGCGAAACAAAACAATCGTTCACAAACCGCTCTGCAGTCAAATCGGGCCGCTGCCAATAGCCGCGCGTCACGCCGTCACCGCCAATCCACAACTCGCCCGCCACACCCGCAGCGACCGGGTTCATCGCCTCATCCAGCACATAAATCTGCTGGTTTGCCAAAGGCGTGCCGATATTGCACACCCCGTCGACCTCGCCGACTTCCTCCACCGAAGACCAGATCGTTGTCTCGGTCGGTCCATACATGTTCAGCACGCGCGCCGTGGTCGCCTGCCGCACATCGGCAATCAGCGCGGCTGGCAAAGCCTCGCCTCCCAGCATCACAGCCTTCACCCCAGCCAAAGCCATACGCGACTCATCGTTCATCGTGATCATCCGCGCCATCGACGGCGTACATTGCAAATGCGTCACGCCATGCCGCAGGATCTGTGCCGCGATTGAGAAATCGTCCTCAGCCACACCGCCACCCGCATTGGCGCGCTTCACCACTTCGGCCAGTGGATAAAGCCCCTCCATCACTTTTTCCGGTGCGATGCCGTAGTCGATCAGGCAGGCCACCTCGCCCACGCCGATCCGCTTCAACTGCTCCACCCGCGCCAGCGCGTCTTCGACCGTGCCGAACAGGCCGGAGTCTTCAAAATAGCGTTGGAAAGCGAAGTCGAGGATCGCCTCGGTCTCGTCCGTACTCAGAGATTGCAGGTCAATCTGCATCGGGTTTGAGATGCCCTGCGGCTTTTTGAACGCCGGGAAAGCCCAGGCGTATTGCTTGATCAGCGCCGCAGCCGAGCGCAAATAATCCTTCATCGGCCCGCGCGACACCTCCCGCGCGTGGTCGCGGTCGCGCGCGATATAGCTGTGCAACATCAGGGTTACGATATGATCCGCCGGATCATGTCCCGCCTCGCGAAGCGCTTGATGATAAAGCTTAATCTTGCCAGCCACTTCCTCAATCGACTGGCCCAGCAGATGCGTCAGCACATTCGCCCCAATCGCCCCGGCCTCGCGCCAAGTGTCCGGGTTGCCCGCCGTCGTCACCCACAGGGGCAGTTCCTTTGAGACGGGGCGCGGCTGGCTAATCAGCTCAAAACTACCGCCATCTGCGGTTGGGAAGCCGACTTTCTCACCCCGCCACAACCGGCGCACCTGATCAGCGGCAGCGAACATCGCCGCTTTGTTGTGCGGCGGCGTATTCTCGGGCCGCAACACGAAATCATCCGGGTGCCAGCCCGACGCCACCGCCACGCCGGCGCGACCGTTGGTCAGATTGTCGATCACCGCCCATTCCTCGGCAATCCGCGCCGGATGGTGCAGCGGCATCACGCAAGACCCAGCCCGCACGCCGATATTCCGCGTCACCGCCGCCACCGCCGCGCCCGTTACCGATGGGTTCGGATAGGGGCCGCCAAAGGCATGAAAATGCCGCTCGGGCGTCCAGACTGCGCAGAAACCGTGGCTGTCGGCGAATTTTGCGCCTTCCAGCAGCAACTCGTATTTCTTCGGGCCCGCGCCGTCGTCGTTGCCCCAGTAGTACAGCGAGAACTCCATCTTCGGCGCCGAAGCAATCGTACCGCCTGACACCAAGGCCCGGTTGTCATCGCTGGTCAGCACCACTTTGAAGCCGCGCGCCAGCGTCCAGAACAATTCCAGCACCGAGATATCAAAGCTAAGCGAAGTCACCGCCAGCCAGACCCCGGCCTCTGGACCAATCCGCTGATCCATCCCGGTGAAGAAGTTGGCGACGTTGCGGTGTTCCACCATGACGCCCTTTGGCCGCCCGGTGGACCCCGACGTATAGATCATATAGGCAAGATCAGCCGAGGTGACACCAGATATGGGATTGGCGTCGCTGGCTTGACCGGGGCGGCCGTCGGTATCCAGACACAAAACTTGCGCCTGATGGGGCGGCAATCCTGCGGCAATATCGCTTTGCGTCACGATCACCGGGCAGGCGGAATCCTCAATATACAAAGCGATGCGGTCCGCCGGATAGGCCCGGTCCATCGGCACATAGGCCCCACCCGCTTTCTGAATCGCCAAAGCGCCGACCAGCAGATCAAGGCTGCGATGCATGCAGAGACCCACCAGCGTTCCCGGCACCACGCCCATCCCGATCAGCACATGCGCCACCCGATTGGCGCGGGCGTTGAGTGCCGCATAGGTCAGGCTTTGATCATTGCAGACCAAAGCCACCGCATCTGGGCTGCGAAGCACTTGCTGCTCAAAGGCCTGATGCACGCAAAGGTTTGAATCGTATGGCGTTTTGGTTTGGTTCCAATCGTGCAGAACCTGAGCACGCTCGGCATCGGTTAGGGTTGAGATGCTGGAAATCGCCACATCCGGCGCGGCTTTTGCCAAAGCCGCAGCCAAATGGGTGATGCGTGCAGCGTAGGCCTGCGCCTCGGACAAGGACAGGCGTGCGGCGTCAAAATGCAGCGCGCTCGGGGTCAAAGTGACGGTCGTGCCAGCGATTGCCCCCTGCTCCGACACGCCGACTTGCGGGCAGCGCAGGCCAGCCAGCGCGGTGTCGCGAGTCAGCAGATCCAGCGCGAAACCCGGTTTCAACGCCACATCCAAGCCATCGCGCGCCTGCGCCACGCTGCCAACGGCCGCCACCCGCAATGGTCGCCAGCCCGAGGCATAACCCGCCATACCTTGCGCGGCCTGCGCCAGATCAACTGCACCGGAGCCCAAGGCCAACCCAGCGGCCAGCGCAAGGTCGGCTACCCCCCCCGAAAGCGGCAGCGCTTTCCAGTCAGCGGCGGCCGTGCTGGCATGGCCAAGCGCGGCAGGCTGCATTGATTTCAATGCTTTGCGCAAAGAAGGTTCGGCGCTGGCAAGGCTTTGCCCCAGCGCGGTCAACCCCTCGACCCCAGCCAGAAGCACGGCGTCTGACACAGTCGCAGGTGACACCGCCAGCCCCTTGTCCTGACAGGTCAGCCGCATCAGCCGGACCGCACCCGTGCTGCAAGCCACCAGCAGCCCCGCCTCATCGGCGTGCAAAACCTGACCCGGGGCGCCTGCGCCCTCGGCGACTTCTGCGGCACCAACGTTCAGCACGCGACCTGCACAGGCGATTTTCGCCGTAGTCAGCGGGTTCCAATAGCGGCCGTGATCCAACGCCCGCACCAGTCGCACAACGGCCTCGGCAGGCTGCGAGAAGTCAATCCGCCCCATCGCAGCGGGTCGGTCACCACGAAGATACAGCCGGCGCTGGCTCAAATCCTGCGGCTTGCGCTGCAAGCTGTCGCTTTCCAACTGCGCCAAAACACTAGGAAAACTCTCTATCGCCGCTTCAAAGCAGCGGGTGTTCAGGGTCAGCGCGGTATCCTGTGGCGCGATCTCAAAGCTGCGGCTTTCCAGCAGGTCGCCCTCATCCACCCCGCCTTCGATCAAATGCCACGAAATCCCGTGCTTGGTCTCGCCGTTCAGAATGGCCCAGACCGGAGCATTCAGCCCGGCATACTGTGGCAAAGGCCCGTCATGAAAGTTCACGGCCCCGCGCGCCAGCGCCAAAACCTCTGGCCCGATCACCGACAGGTTGGCTACTGACAGCAGCCAGTCGACGCGTGCGCCCAACCGCTCTGCCAGATCGGGACCATAGGCTTCAATCCGCAGCCCCTTGCTTTCCGCCCAAGCCCGAATTTCCGCGTTGCGTGTCACCACAGCGACCAATCCGTGACCGCGCGCCAACAGCATCTCGCCGCACTGGCGGGTCAGGGTTTCATTGCCGATCAGCTAGGCGGAAAACTGGGTCATCTTGACGTCCTTACCCCTCGGTCGTCCGGGGCGATTTGGCTAAAGCGGCAGATTTGCCGAACAAGGGACTGACTGCCGCGCGCAAGGCATGCAGGATCAGGTCTGTCAGATACAACGGCGGATCGCCCCGGTCTTTGCGCTGGATCAGAAGCCGCGCACGCCACAGGATACCACCCGCAAGCAGCGCCAGCGTTGCGGCGACAGTGTACCCAACACCATGATTTTTCAGAAAATAATGCAATCGGCTATCCAACCAGAACCCAGGTATGCGCTGCCACTCCCGCATCCCCGTGGAGGCTGATCCGATGTGCATCACCCGGCTTTCCACCACATAATCGGTCGGCCAACCCGCCAGCGCAGCCCTGCGGCATAGATCGGTTTCCTCAAAATACAGGAAGAACCGCTCATCAAACAACCCGATCTGATCCAGTACCGCCACCCGCATCATCAGGCTTGCGCCCGCCAGCCAATCGACCCGACAAGTGGTTTCCGGGATCGGTTGCGCCACAATCTTGCGACTCAACATCCGGCTTACCGGACCAAACCGGATCTGCGACTCAAATTCCGAGGCAACCGAGGGGAAACGAAACGCCGTGCGATGCGGCGCACCGTCGTCGCCATAGATGAAACTGCCCGCGAACCCGGTGGTGGGATGAGTCTGCAAATGCGACAGCAACGCCCGGATCGCATCGCTGTCTGGAAAAGCATCCGAGTTCAGGATATAGATAAACTCTGGCACAGAGCCATCCGGCATCCCAGCTCGAATCCCAAAATTATTGCCCGCGCCAAAGCCGCCATTCTGCCCCGATTGCAGCACCCGCACCCTCTGCGGGCCATTGTCCCAACCGCGCTTTTGCACCTCGGCGGTCATCGTCTCAAACGATCCATCGCCGGAATCGTTGTCCACAATCACCAGCGCGCCTGCGATTTCGTCCAGCGCCAGCAGCGCCGATTCCGCCGCCTGCAGCGTCATCTCGGCCGAGCGCCAGTTCAGCAGAACGGTTAACAAACCCGCCATGCTCATTCCGCCGCAGTGGCGAGAGACACGACATTCGACGCACCCTTCTCGGCTTCAGCGATGACCGCCCGCAGCTTGGCCGCCAGCACCCGCACGTTTGGCTCCAACACCATGCTGTCATGGTCACCGGGCACTTCGATCGTCACGAGCGTCGGCGCAAAACGGGTCAAATCATTGTCGTCAAACACATATTCCTTCGCCTTCGACACCCAGTTGCCCCCCGTCACCCCCCACCGCTTATCCAAGGGCGGGCGGAACAACACCGTTGCCCCGAGCCGCTCTGCCATCTGGTATAGCGGCAGCGCCGCACGGAAAGCCGCCTCAATTGCGGCATTGTGGAACTGTGCGTCGCTTTGTTCGGTCGCCTGCGGTTGGCGCTTTTGCATCTCCCAGGCCCAGCGTTTGCGCGCCCATTCGGCGAGATAGCCGGGGCCTTTGGCACGCAGTTCCGCCAACTTGATCAGGGCTTTATCGGCGCGCGTCAAGCCGGGTCGCAACGGCAACGGCGTATCGAGCAGCACCAGCAAAGACACCCTCTCGCCCGCCGCTTCCAACTGCCGCGCCATTTCCCATGCGGTCAGACCGCCACCCGAGAAACCACCCAGCATATAGGGACCAACCGGCTGCACCTGACGCAACTCGGCGATGTAATCGGCAGCCGCTTCCGGCAGTGTGGTATGGGGTGCCGCATCGCCATAAAGCCCACGCGCTTGCAGGCCATAGAACGGTCGATCTCCGCCCAACAGCTGCGCCAAATGCCGCAGATTCAAAACGTTACCGAACATCCCGGCCACAAGGAAGAACGGCTGCTTCGCGCCGCCCTCGCCCTGATGCATCGGCACCAGATGGGTGAATCGCCGCACCGGAGTCACCAGTTTCGCAGGCGCATCGTCGCCCACATCGCCAATCTGCGCCACAATCAGCGCCGCACAGCGCGCAATCGTCGCGGCCTCAAACAGCACCGAGATCGGGAAATCCACCCGATAGGCCTTTTTCACCATCGCAAACAGCCGCACCGCGATCAGGCTATGGCCGCCGAGGTCGAAGAAACTATCCTCGACCCCCACCTGTGCGACACCCAGCAACTCCTGCCAGAACCCGACCAGCGTGCGTTCGACATCATTGCGCGGCTCGACATAAGCCGTGTCCAGATCGGGCCGCTCAAACGCTTTGCCCTCGGCCTTCGCGGCCTCTGCCTCGGCAGTCTGGCGGATCAAGGCCGGCAGATCGAGGCTGGAGACGATGATCTGACTGCCGCCCAAAGCCACAGCACGGCCAAATGCCTCGGCACCTTCGCTGGGTTTTATGCCTAGGCTGAACGCGTGCAGCAAGCGCTCCTCGGCGGGTGAGACCGGCTTTGCCGCCACATCATCATAGGTCAACTCGCGCGGATCCGGGGCGGCAAAGGTCAACCCACCCTCAAGCCGATGAATGGTAAAGCCTTCTATTTCAACGCAAACCTCGCCTTCGGGCGTGGCAAGCGTCACGTTAAAACTTGCGGTCTGCGCGCCCGCACGATTGTCTGCCGCATTGCGCACCCATGAGACAATCTCTGCCGGAAGCGGGCGCAGCACACGAATACGGCTGTACGATACCGGCACCCAAAGGTGATCTGGCTGGTAGCCTTCAATCAGCCCCATCGCCCAGCCGGTCGCCAAATCCATCAGAGCCGGATGCAGCAGCCACCGCCCCGCCTCTGCCGCGAACTCCGCAGGCAAAGCCAGCCGCGCCAGCCCTTCACCGCCGCCAATCGAGCGCGAGTGCAGTACCCGCCAACGCGGCCCAAATGCCAGATGTTCCTCTTGCGGGCTGCGCAACCCCACGCCGACCTCCGCCGCAGGCAACCGCCCGGCGATCCCCAAAACATCAATCTTGGCAGGGGTTGCAGCCAGCGGAATCGCCCGCGCCTGTGCATGCAACTGCCAACCCAAGCGCCCCTTCACCGTCACACCCGAGCGCAACTCAAAACCATAGCCCTCATCGGTGCGCGAAAGTGTGGCGCGCACTTGCCGCATTTCACCCTCGGCCACATCCAACGGCCGGAAAAAATACAGATCGCGCAGCTCAAAGCCGCCCGTCTCACCCTGCGCGCGCAACGCCTCGGCGGCGATTTCAATCGTGCCCGTGCCGGGGATCAGCGCCTGCCCCGACTTGGTTCGGTGGCCATCCAGTACCCAACGATCCAAGCCATAAGAGGCTGTAAACAGACGATTTCCCTGAGCATCGAAGCTGGATTCATCCAGCATCGGCGCGGAAATCGGCAGGCGCGGCGCAGGCGGTGCGCCGGTGCGATCCGCCAAAGCCTCTGCCGCCATGCCAACGCCCGTCCAAATGCCCCAGTTCAACGCCACAACCTTGGTTTTGCCGCCGCTGCGCGATTTCGAATAAGCGTTCAGGAATTCATTCGCCGCGACATAGTCGATCTGCCCCGCAGGCCCGGTCACGGTCGACGTCGAGGCAAACAGCACCAGCAGATCAAGCGATCCATCCGGGAACAGCCGATCCAATACCAGCGTGCCATGCAGTTTTGGCGCGAATACTTCTTCCACCTGCGCAGGCGTCTTAATCATCAATGGCCCGTCGTCCACCACCCCTGCCGCATGGATCACCGCGCGCACCGGGCCAAAGCGCGTCACGCCCGCCTGCACCGCCGCGCGCATATCCTCCATATTGCAGACATCCGCCGGGGCGACGAGAACCTCGCCCCCAAGTGCGTCCAACCGCTGCAACGCCAAAATCCGCCGCGCAATCGGGCTGGCCGGATCATGCGCCGCCAGATACTTCGCCCAAGTGCCGCGATCCGGCAAATTACGCCGCGCGATCAGGGTGATTTTCGCGGCAAAGCGCTGGATCAGATCCTCGGCGATGGTTAAACCGATGCCACCAAAGCCCCCGGTGATCAACACATGCGCGCCTTGCGGCAATGTGAAGGTTTGTTCAGGAAGGCTGGTGGCCTTCAACCCCAACTCATAGCGCTTTTCACCCCGCAAGGCCGCGACGGCATTGGCAGGCTCGGCCAGAAGCTCCTCTAACGCCTGTTCGGCCAGCGGTTCTAATGCGGCTTTGCCACGGCGTGGCGCTACTGGTAAAACCACGTCCAAAGTTGAAACCGTCACCCCCGGCAACTCACGCGGGATCACCCGCGCCGGGCCAAGGATCGTGGCCTTTTCGGGATCGGAGAGCCCCTCAGATTTCACTTGCGAGGCCCCGGTCGAAGCCACAGTGATATGGATCGGGCGCGGCAGATTTTCCTCGGCAATCGCTTGGGCAAGGAACAGCAGGCTGTAGAAACCTTGCTCCAGATTGCGGTGGAAAAAGCTGGAGCCGGGCCGAAAATCTCCCCCGCGCGTCACCAGCCAGAAATGCGCAATCCGGCTTGGCGTGTGGCCTCTAGCCACCAAGTCGCGGATCAGCAGATCATAGCCCTCACGGCCCCGCTCGGGGGCCAGCAGATAGCCGCCCTCGCCATCATGGCCAAAGGCATCGCCTGCGCGCACGGTGGTGATCTGATGCCCAGCGCCCCGCAACCGCGCAGCACATTCCGCACCAAGCCCTTCTGTATCAAGAAAAATCAACCAGCTTTCAGGTTTTGCGTCCGCAAAATCCGCCGCATAGTCAAAACCCGTCGCCGCAGGCCGCCAATGCGGTTTCCAGCCCCAATCCCCAATGTCGTCAATCCGCGCGGGCAGCGCAGCAGCCTCAACTTCCGCGCCCTTGCCGGGTTCAATGAAATACGGTTTACGCTGAAATGCGTAAGTCGGCAGCACCACGCGGTTGCGCCGCGCGCCACCCCAAATCGGCTCCCAATCGACCGGAACGCCGCAAGCCCAGAGCCGCGCGATGGAGACCACATGCCACGCATCATCGGCCATCTTCTGTTCGGGATGCCGAAGCGCGGCAATCACCTGCCCCTGCGGCACGCCATTGGCCTGCGCCAGCGACGACAAAGCCCGCCCCGGCCCCATCTCAAGGTAAACGCGCCCCGGTTCAGCCATCAGATCGGCCATGCAGGCTTGGAAGTTCACTGTATTGCGCAGGTGCTGCACCCAGTAGTCCGGGCTGGTCGCCTGCGCATCTGTCAAGGGGATTCCTGAACGATTGCTCACAATCGGAATCTGCGGTGGGCTTAAATGAATTTTTGTGAGGTAATCGCCAAACCGCACCAAAATCGGCTCCAACATCCGGCTGTGCGCGGCAATGTCGATCTGAATACGCTGGGTGTCCACATCGGCTTTCGCCAATTCTGCAGCCAAAGCCAACAAGCTTGTATCGGGCCCAGACACCACACACAGCCCCGGCGCATTGACCGAGGCGAGATCGAGATCGCCCGTGATATAGGGCCGCAAATCCACCTCAGCCAGCGGCACCGACAGCATCCCACCCGGTGCAATGGTATCAAACAGCGTGCCGCGCAGATGTACGAGGCCAATGCAATCTTCAAACCCGATCACGCCCGCCAGACACGCAGCGGTATTCTCGCCCATCGAATGCCCAACCAGCGCCGTTGGCGTCACGCCCCACGACAGATACAACTGCGCCAGCGCATATTCTGTGATCATAATCAGCGGCAGTTGCACCGAAGGGCGCTTCAACCGCTCATTCGCAGCAGCTTCCTGCCCCGGTTCCGGCAGCCACAAGGCCCGAATGTCATAGTCCAACTTCGGCTGCAGAACGGCAAGCCCCTTGTCCATCCAATCGGCAAACACCGGCTCCGTGGCGTAAAGATCGCGCGCCATCCCGGCATATTGCGCGCCGCCACCGGGGAACATGAACACCACCTCGGGATTCTCGCCTAGGTAATCATGGGTAAACACCCGGCGCGGATCGCCACCTTCCAGCAACGCTGCCGCTTCATCATGCGACCCCGCCACCAGCACGCGCCGCTTCTCAAACGCGCGCCGACCTTCCTTCAGCGTATAGGCAATATCGGCCAAATCCTGCGACGCATCCGCCCGCAAATGTGCTGCCAGCCGCGCCGCGCCCGCATCCAGCGCGCCTTTAGATTTTGCGGAAAGAACAATCGGTTGGAACGGCCACAGGCTTTCCTCACCCAAAGTCCGCACAGGCGCTTCTTGCAACACCACATGCGCATTGGTGCCACCGACACCCAGCGAATTTACCCCGGCCCGACGCGGCCCGTCACTGATCCAATCACTCAGCCGATCATTCACCTTGAACGGGCTGGTCTCAAAATCAATCGACGGGTTCGGGGCCTCATAGCCCAAACTCGGCGGCAGTTGCCGATGATGCAGCGACAGCGCCACCTTGATCAGCGAAGCCACCCCCGCCGCCGTGTCCAGATGCCCGATGTTGGTTTTGACCGAGCCGATCCGGCACGAGCCCACCGCATCCGTGGTCTGCCGGAACGCGGCAGTCAGCGCCGCCACCTCAATCGGATCACCCAGATAGGTGCCGGTGCCGTGGCATTCGACATAAGACAGGTCTGCGGCTGAAATCCCGGCAATCGCCTGCGCCTCGGCGATGCACTTCGCCTGCCCATCGACGGAAGGCGCAAGATACCCTGCCTTCGCCGCTCCATCGTTGTTAACCGCGCTTCCCTTCAGAATCGCCCAGATATGGTCGCCGTCGCGCACAGCATCCTTGGCGCGGCGCAGCACCACCGCCCCCGCGCCCGAGCCAAAAACCGTGCCCTCGGCGCGGTGATCAAAGGCATGGCAATGGCCATCGGGCGACAGGATTTCGCCCTCGGTGAACAGATAGCCGCGCGCATGCGGCAGTTCGATGGTCACGCCCCCCGCCAGCGCCATATCACATTCACCGTTCAGCAAGGCTTGGGTGGCAAAATGCACCGCCACCAAAGAGGTCGAACAGGCCGTTTGCAGGTTGATCGACGGGCCCTTCAGATCGAAGATATGACTGACCCGCGTGGCCAGAAAATCCTTGTCATTGCCGGTATGGCGCAGCAGGAACATCCCCGTCTGGTCGACCAGATCGCGGTTGGAACACAGGTTGAAGTAGAAATAGCTGCCCATGCCGCAGCCGGCGTAAACCCCAATGGCACCGGGAAAATTCTCGGGCGGATGGCCTGCGTTTTCCAACGCCTCCCACGCCACTTCCAGAAACTGACGGTGCTGCGGGTCCATGATCGCGGCTTCTTTTGGCGAGAAGCCAAAGAAATCCGCGTCGAATTGCTCAAAGCCATCCAGCACTGCCGCCGCAGGGACATAGTTGGCCTTGCGCAGCCGCGCCGGAGATTCTCCCGCCGCCAGCAACTCTGCCTCACTCAGCACCCGGATCGATTCCACGCCGCCCGCAAGATTGGCCCAATAGGCCGCGATATCCGCAGCCCCCGGCAGATGTGCCGCCATACCAACCACGGCGATATCGCTATCGCTGATGCCCGAGTGGTCGAAATCTTCGCTCATGCGCTTCTCTCTCTCGCTGCCCGTAGGCCTAAGCCCTAAGACAGACCTCAACAATTTACCGCAAAATCCACAGCTCTCATACCCTAGCACGCTCAGAGATGGAGCGTGCAGGGCCATTGAACAATCCCGCACTACTGAAACAATACGGCTCGGTTATGGCAAAGTTTCGGGCAAATTGGCTACCAATGCCCAACCCCTGTGCCGCGCCACATCGCCCATTGCGCCCGACAATAGACCACCAGATCAAAGCCAAAGCCCAACACCGTCACCAAAAGCCGCTTGGGTCGCAGCAGATCGCGGGGGTTGGTTGCGGCGCGCGCCAACCGTTTAATCAGGAAATGCCCCGGCACGAACCCAAACGGCCAGCGTGGCAATCTCGCCCCTAATACATCCCCAAGCCAGCCCGCCTCAGCCGCCGCCCGCGCCAATTCCGCGTGCCGCTGGCCCTCAGGCACCGCCACCAGCGCGCCAAAGCCCGCGAAATTCACCGCCGAGCCGATCACAATCCGCGCCTGATGCCGGATCAGCGCGCCAACAGACCGCTCCGACGCGTAAATATGAAACACCCCTTCCGCCCCACCAATCCGGCTGAAATCTTCCGGCCCGGTCAACGCATCCGTCAACACCATCGCGCGCAGAAAGCCATCCTCAACCGGCAGGCCAATCGGCAGATGGAACCGCCGCGCCGCCGCCGCAGGCATCGCATAAAGCTGGCCGCAGATCGCTGTTTTCCAATCGTCCAAGCCGCCGCCAGCCGCCGCGATGATCTTGTCCATCGCAGACAACCCCTCGGGCCGCGCGACGATATCTTTCACTGGCTGGCTGTTGATCACCCAATGCGCGCCCATCGCCTGCACCAGCCGCCGCAAAGCGCCCGCATCGCAGAACTCAATATCGGCATCGACAAACACCAGCACATCGGCATCGGCCCGCGTCAGGTCGTGGACAAAACGGTTCCACGTTCGCGACTTACCGCCCTCGAGCAGATCGGCCACCTCAACACCCTTGGCCTGCGCCCGCGCCATCGTGTCGTCGGAACACCCATTCGCCAGCACCAGAACCCGCACCGCAAAGTCCGGATCGAGCAGAATATCCTGCGCCAGCAGCCGGGCGACCATCGCGGCAATACCATGCGCCTCGTTATGGGCAAAGACGCCGATATCAACCTGCATCAGATCACCGTCCGCTTCTGCTTGCCGTCCTTCAGGCCTCCGCGCAACACCGCGCGGCTTTCAGCCAAACGCAAGCGCCGTATCCGCTCGGCCTCGCCCAACAACCCGCCAGCCATCAGCCAAGTGAACGGAATATGCGTGGCATTGGGCAGCAGATCGACCATATTCGCCGCCAGAATCAGCGCCAACCCCGCCGCATAGCGGCTGAACGGCGGCGCGAATCGCGACAGTGCCTCGCGCCCCAAAATCAGCAGCGGCAAGCCCGTCAACCCGAACTCGGCAATAAAACCAAGCCAACCATAGATGCCCATCACGATGATCCACGCACCATCGGCGATCGTCGTCATCTGCCCGGTGATTGGATCATGCAGGAACGCCCGACCATAACCACCCCAGCCGAACAAAGCCTTTTCCTGCGCCCGTGCCAGCAGTTCTTCCTCATTGTCGATGCGGAACTGCAACGATCCTGCCCGATCTGCGCTGAAGCCATTGGCGAAATCGACGATCTGCTGCAACGGCACCAGATGCAGCCCGCGCAAGATCGGATAGCTGATCACCACCACCGTCACCGTCGCCGCCGCCAACACCTGCACCCGTCCGCTTGCCAGCAACACCAGGGGTGCGAGGCACAACGCATAGACCGTCACACCCGCGCTTTTGCAGACAAAAAGCATGAAGGCCAAATACAACACGATCACCAAAGCCTTGGGCCGCGCCTCGGCTGTTGTATCACGCAGCCGCACCACTGCCGCCAACAGACACATCAGCGCGAAAAACGCCACCCACAGCCCATGCGGCAGGAACACCACCGGGCGATAGCCGCCCTGCCGGATGGTCTGGAAAAAGTCATGCTGGAAAAAGCCATAGATCCAGACGTTCATCTGCGGCGAGAACCGCGCCTCAATCAACATCGGCACCGAATAGAACAGCCCGGCCAGCACCAAAGCCTCGATCACCGCCCGCATGCCTTCCGGCGTACCAAGATAGCGCCGCGCCAGAAAGAACGGCAGCAGCGCGATAAACTGGTTCGCCACCGCCGCAGCCGAATCGTAAACCTTCATGCCCTGCACATCTGCGCCCGGAAAAATCAGCGGATCGGTGTTGGTCAGCACCGTCGCGAATGGGGAAAGAATATACATCAGGATCAGGGCTTTACCCATCCGCCCCTCGGGCAGAAAGCTGATCTTGTCTCGCACCACATACAAGGCACAATACCATGCGATCAGGTTCGGGATCGTGGTTTTGTCCAGATCGGGAATGATCGGAAAGTTGATCACCGTCAGCGGCGGCATGATCAGATAGCCGCCCAGCACCGTCCAGATCAGCGCCCGCGCCGGGTCCAGCCGTTTCCACAGCTGCCAGCACACCATCGGCCAGACAAACAGCATGAGGTAAGCAAGGACATTCGGCGAGGCCACGGCGCGGATCAGCTTTCTATAAGCAATGCCAGTGTTTTAGCACAAACCTCCGACACTGGCCAATGTCGTGGGGCCGAATGTCAGGTCAGCCGCAGGAAAATCGGGATGCGACGCAGGATCACCACGGCGGCCCAACTCATCCCGAAGGTGGCAAGGGTGGCCAGCATCCGATCAACATCGGGCCCGGCGAATTTATACGTCACCAGCATGAAGAACGGGTGCAGCAGATAGATGCCAAACGCCGCCTGCCCCAACTTTGGCAGCACCTTATGGTGCATCTGCACGCGCCAGAACGCCTCGAACAAAAGCACGGCGGCAAATACCGTCCACGCCCAAGGTGCCGCCTCGGTAACAAGGTAAGCCCCCACCGCCATTGCCGCCCCGGCGATCACCGGCCAAGACGCGCGCCCCATCGGATGCGCCACCCCCACCAGCAGGCCCAGCGTGTAAACCGGCAATGAATACAGCCACTGCGGCAGCGGTGCGGGCGGCACATAGTAATGCATCGCCCAGAACATCGGCACCGAAATCAGCACCAACGCCAGCAAGACCCCAGCCAAGCGCTCCGGCGTTGTCACAAACTGCCCGACAGGTTTCACCAACAGCATCGCCAGAATGATGAACGGCAAGAACCACAAATGGATCGCCGATCCCACGAACAGTGTCCACGGATCTTGCAGCAGCTGCCATTTGTCGGGTGAATCGGAAACCTTCAGATCGACCAACCGGAAAAACGCCGACCAAAACAGCCATGGCAGCAGCAACCTTTCGGCACGGCTGCGGAAATTATACGTCCCTCCCGCGCGCAGGTAGGATTGCGTCGCCAGAAACCCGGTCAGCACCAGAAACAGTCCCAGCGACAGATGCCCGACCCAATCATCCTCCAACGCATAGGCATGCGCCGCCACGATGCCAAAGCAGGCAAGGAACCGGGCCAGATCAACTGATTGGCGATGATTGCTGACTTTACTCATCCCCCGTGGGTAATCCATATCGCCAAAACCATGCAACGGGTTCTATGCTGCAAGCGCGAAACAGATTGTTCGCATTTACCAAGTTTGCCGCCACATATCGGCCACGTTGCCATGTGAGGTCCGCGGGAAAGCAAGAGGGGTCCGGTGCAGTTTCGGTTTGAGACAACCACGATCACGGTGAATATCGCCAACCGTGACGCTTTGCTGGCCGCAGTCGGTCAGCGCTTTACAGCGCGGGACGGCTTTGCACTCGCGACGATCAACCTCGATCATCTTGTGAAACTGCGCGCCTCGCCGGCGTTTCGCGCGATCTATGCCGCACAAGAATTCGTCGTCGCCGATGGCAATCCGATCGTCTGGTTGTCCCGCCTCGCCCGCCGCCCGGTTGAGCTGGTGCCGGGGTCGGATATGGTCATCCCCTTGGTGCAACTGGCGGTGCAATCGGGCCGCCGCGTGGCGCTGATTGGCACCACAGAAACCGCCCTCGCCACCGCCGCCACCGCGCTGGAATCGCAAATCCCCGGCCTGAAAATAGCCCTCACCATCGCCCCGCCGATGGGCTTCGACCCACAGGGACCCGAGGCGCAGGCCATCCTCGTCCGACTTGCCGCCGCCGAGATCGGCTTTTGCGTCATCGCTTTGCCCGCAGGCAAGCAAGAGGCGCTCGCTGCCCTTGGCCGCAGCCTTACCCCGCACACAGGTTTCGCCAGCTTCGGCGCAGGTCTCGATTTCCTTGCAGGCAGCCAAACCCGCGCGCCGCGCTGGATGCGCGCTTTGGCGATGGAGTGGCTGTGGCGCGCGCTGTCCGATCCCCGCCGGATGCTGCCGCGCTATGCCGCCTGTTTCGCGATCCTGCCGGGCCAGATCATCGCAGCCCTGAAACTGCGCTGACTACTTATACTCGATCAGCCCCCGCGTGCGCCCGCGCACCCTGTTGACCCAATAACTCATCACACCCCGCGCCTCGGCAAACTTGCCGACGACGGTAAAGAACCCCCACGTAAATCCCCGCCTCCGCGCCAGCCGCAGCACCTGTACCGGATAGATCAGCGCCAGAAGCCACCCCAGCGGATGCAACACCCCGGCTCCGACCACCAGCACTGGCAGCACCATCCCCCACAACACCGCCCGCCGCATTTCGACAATCCAATGCCGCTCTGGTGCGGCACCATAGCGCGCGGCCCCCTCGGCAAAGGCATAGCCAGCCCGCACCATCCGCCGCCACCACTGGCCAAAGCGCAGCAGGTTTGCGTCATGCAAGGTCATCTCTGCCTCGATCCGCCAGACCCCCCCCCCGCCCGCCGCAACCTCAAGCACAACTCAGGCTCCTCGCCCGCGATCAGGCTGGGGTCATAGCCGCCCACCGCCTGAACCGCCGCAAACCGCATCAGCGCATCACCGCCGCAAGCCAGCGCTTGACCGACTGGAGTGTCCCATTCCAAATCCGCCAACCGATTATAGACTGAGGCTTCCGGGAACCGCTCACGCCGCCGCCCACAGACCACAACCGCCGCCGGATGCGCCGCGAACCCCGCCAACGCCGTCGCAAACCACTCCGGCTGCACCTCGCAATCGCCATCGACAAATTGCACAAACTCCGGCGCATCCAGCACCGCCAATCCCGCATTGCGTGCGCGCGCCGCCGTGAAGCCAAGGCTCACATCCAGCGCCACCACCTCTGCCCCCAACGCGCGCGCAGCCGCGACCGAGCCATCCGACGACCCGGAATCAACATAAACCAACCGCCGCACCCGGCCTTGCAGTGACTGCAAACAGGCGATCAACCGCGCGCCCTCGTTGCGCCCGATCACCACCGCGTCAATCCCTGCATTCTGCATCAAGCACCCCTGAACCTGCCGCCAATCTAAGGCCATGTTTGTGCCTTGGCTATGCCCCGCTGCACGCGCAGCATAGCCCGCAAGTCTTTCAATTTGAGGGCAGTTCAGCTATGTATAATCCTTCTGGACGGGGGCCCGGACGAATCTTTCACCAAACTGAGCCATGCGGCGCAGTCTGCGGCAGACTTCGTTCTTTGCCACCCCCAGCCTTGGTTGGGTCTTTGTTTAAATGGTTGCGTCCCGGTCCGGCGCAGTGTGCAGGAGCCTGACCTTCGGATGAGCAGACACAATATCTTGACGTCGCGGCCCAATGGCCCCGCAGATCTGGAGCTTTCGGCCATGACTGCCAACCATACCGGTCCTCGTAAAGACGGTAAAGCCAGCGGTATCTCGCTGTTCGGCACGGGCCAGACCACCGCACCACATGATGTCTCGCCAGACCTGATCACCGGGCGTGAGATATTTTCCTCTAATCTGCCGACCCTGTTCAACCCGGCAAGGGTGTGGGAATCGCTCAGACCCATTCAAGCGGACACGCGGTCGAAATCTGGAAACGCTTTGTTTCTCGAGGCGTCCAGCCATCCTGCTGCCACGGCTTTCGACATCCTGCGTACCCGCCTGTTGCGCGGTCTGGCCGAAAAAGGCTGGAAGCGCATCGCCGTCACCTCGCCCACCCACGGCTGCGGCAAGTCCTTCGTCGCCACCAATCTTGCCTTTTCTCTCGCCCGTCGCCCCGCCAGCCGCACCGTGCTGATGGATTTCGATCTGCGCCACCCAGAGATCGCGCAAATTCTTGGCGTCAAAGATGACATCAACCTTGGCGAATTCCTTGCGGGGCATCAGCCGCTGGAAAGCGAATTCCGCCGCTTTGGTCGCACCCTCGCGCTGGGTCTGAACACCCATCCGATCGCGCGGGCTTCGGAAACCTTGCACGACCCCGACACCGTCACAGCCCTTGCCGCGATGATCGAACAACTAGACCCCGAAGTGGTGATCTACGACCTGCCCCCGGCTTTGGTGAATGATGATCTGCTGGCCCTTGGCCCCTCGCTGGATGCCGTGCTGCTGGTCACCGATGGCTCAAAATCCTCGCCGCAGGAAATCCGCGCCTGCGAGAAACTGTTTGAGGGCCGTGTTCCGCTGTTGGGCGTGGTGCTGAACCGCGCGCAAGATTTCAACGCGGGCCGCTACCGCTACGCCAAGACGTAAATCATGGGTCAGATTCAATCGATTGAAGAACTTGTCAGCCTGCTGCTCCGCCGCCGCTGGATGATCATTCTGATCACCCTAGCAGGCCTGCTGGCCGCCGTGGTCTTCGCCAAATCGCGTCCCGATATCTACGAGACCGCCGCCGTCATCCAGATTGAGGGCGCGCAGGTTGCCGAACCCACCACCCAAGGCGCCCAAGCGCCGCCCGATGGCGGCGGTGCCGCGCAAATTCTGCAAACCATCGAACAACGCCTGACCACCCGCGACGCGCTGACAGCGGTGATCGAGCGTCACAACCTGTTTACCGATCAACCGCAACTGACCAGCGATGAAAAACTCGTCGCCCTGCGCAGCGCAGTCACATTCCAAGCCGTTGACAGCGCGGGTGGCCAAGCTTTTGGCCAAGGCCGCAGCATTTCGGCGATCATCATCTGGGTCCGATACGGTGATCCGAAAACCGCCGCTGAACTCGCCAATGATTTCGCCCAAGGCATCCTTGACCAAAGCGCTGCTGGCCAGCGCGACCGTGCCGACAAGAACGTCGCCTTCTTCAAGGAAGAAGAGGCCCGCATCTACAACCAGATCGCCAAGCTAGAGGCCGAGGTCGCCGATTACAAAAACGCCCATGCCGATGCGATGCCGACGCTCTCTGATGCCCGTCGCGACGAAATCGTCAGCCTGTCCGACGACCTGCGCCAAGCCACGCAAGACCTCGTCGGCCTGCGAGGCGAGCAAGCCGCCATCGCCGCAAAGCAGCAGCAGCGCGAAACCGACAAGCGCCGACTGGATGATATCGCCACGCAAATCGACGTGCTGAACGCTCAGATCGCCTCGATCAATGCCCGCAAAGCTGATGTCGAAACCGCCCTCGCCGCCACGCCCGAGGTTGAACGGGTGCTGGCCGGTTACGCGCGCCAACTGCAGCAGTTGCAGGGCCAATACGACAATGTCACGCAGCGGATGGCCGAAGCCGAAACCACCCAACGCCTCGCCGAGCGTCAGCAGTCCGAACGGTTCACCCTGCTCGACCGCGCCTTGTCGCCAGAATATGCCACAGGCGGAGGTAAAAAGAAAATCGCCATCGCGGGCGCTGTTGCCAGCTTGCTGGCGGCCATCGCCCTCGCCTTCCTGCTTGATCTCGCCAAACCCGTGGTGCGCACCGCAGCCCAGATGCAGCGCCAGCTTGATCTGGAACCGGTGGTCTGCATCCCCGAAATCCGCGCGCCCAAAGGCCGTGTCGGCAGCGCCGCCCTGCGCCTGATCGACGACCCGAAACGCCCGATCTTCGGTCTGCCGCGCTTTGCCGTGCTCGCTGCAGCCACCACCTTGGCGCTGGTGCTTATGGCCGCCATAATCGGCTAAACCCTAGGCCCTAACGTCGCCTTCTCGGCGCCCAAAACAGGCTGCGGGGCTACCGTCGACTTTGGCGGCATGGGGGGTGGCACAACTCCATGCGATGCAAAGCCCAAGACATGAAAAGGCCCGCTTCCCCCTTAGGAAGCGGGCCTTAAGTCATCCGCAAAATCTCAATACCCGGTGCCCTGCACCACAACACCCACCGTCGCGGCCAGCACCTTCACATCCGTCAGCAACGACAGATCAGCCTCATAGGCATCGTCAAACTCGGCCCGCGCCTCAAACGTCGTGCGGTTGCGCCCCGAGGTCTGCCAATAGCCAGTGATCCCCGGCCGCAGCGCGTAATAGCCCTGCCCCGGATACAGGCTTTGCTGGCTGATCATCATCGGGCGCGGCCCCACCAGGCTCATATCGCCCACCAGCACGTTCCACAGCTGCGGCAGTTCATCCAGCGACGATTTGCGCAGAAACTTCCCCATCCGGGTGATCCGCGGGTCCGCCTTCAGCTTTTGCGTGCTGTCCCACTCCATCCGTGCTTCCGGGTCAGAGGCGAGGAATTCCTCCATCCGCTCATCCGCATCGCGCACCATCGAGCGCAGCTTCCACATCCGAAACCGCTTACCGCCTTTGCCGACACGCATCTGCGTGTAGAACGGGCTGCCACCATCGCGCGCCACCATCGCCGCAACAATCGCCACGATCGGCACCACAGCGGGGGCCGCCAGCACAATCGCCGTGATGTCAAAGACGCGTTTGAAAAACCGCCGATATGGCCCGCGCCCCGTCGGGCTGGCCGTGATCATCGGTATCGCCGCAATGTCGTCAGATCCCCGCGCGGGATCAGCCGAGGCAGATCGGAAACTGTAAAATTCTCTATAATTAATCGTCATTGCGTGTCACCAAACAGCATAACGACACCACTATCCCGCCCCACCGTCTCGTGGGTTTCAGGAAACAAACCAAACGCCCGGATGCCCGGAGTCGATCGGAAACTAGCAGTTCATTTGCCGCACTAAACAAGTACGCCCCCGCGGCCAATTTAGCCGTTTCAATGGGGGCTTGGCGACCATTATTGGGAGGGGACGAACATAATTAAGCCATTTTCACCAAGATATTTTGCCATATTGCCGCCATGATCTTGCCACGTTTCAAACTAGCGCAACCCTGACGTGAAGCGGCGAAACAGCGCTCCGCCGCAAGCGCACAGTGAATACGGCAGCGCAGCATCGGCGTGCGAATCACCCTGTGCGCGATAAGCTTGGCGCTACATCCGCAAACACCAAGCTATTGTTTCGACTTAATCACCAACGCCACGCGACGCTCAAAAGCATCCGGCACTCTGTCGGCCCAGACTGAGCGCTGCAAATACCATAATCGCCAGCATTCCCCCCAAAGGATAGGACAGCAACACCTGCGCCAAGCCACTGTCATGCACAAGCGAGACCGCCAAAGCGGTCACCCCACCCGGAATCGCACTCAGCAGCACACCGACGATCATCAATCACCACGCTTTCATCAGAATACTCCTGACGGGTTCAGTTTTACAGGATTCCGAAACAATGCGACCGAAAAATGCAAAAAACTCTCCGGAATACTGTAACATTCAACCCTAGCGTGAATATTATCCGCTTACTCGGAAACAATTCCTAGTAAATATCGACCATAATCATTCTTTTTGAAAATATCGGCCCGCGCCAGCAGCGCGGCTTTATCAATCCAGCCCGCGCGATAGGCGATCTCATCCGGGCAGCCCACCTGCAAACCCTGCCGCGCCTCCAGCGTGCGGACGAAATTCCCGGCATCTAGCAGGCTGCCATGCGTGCCGGTATCCAGCCAAGCAAAGCCCCGACCCATCTTTTCCACCGTCAGACTGCCCTCGGCGCGGTACATCTCCAACAGATCGGCGATCTCCAACTCGCCACGCGGCGACGGCTTCACCCGCGCCGCCAATTTCGGCGCGCGACCATCCAGATAATACAGCCCCGTCACCGCATAGTTCGACGGCGGCACCTCGGGTTTCTCGATGATGGCCTGCACATTGCCCTGCGCATCAAACTGCACCACGCCATAACGCTCCGGGTCCGCCACCCGGTAGCCAAACACCGTCCCCCCCACTTCTTTCGCCGCAGCCGAGGCTAAAATCTCGGGCAAACCATGCCCGAAGAAGATATTGTCGCCCAACACCAGCACGCTTGGCGCGCCGTCCAGAAAATCCTGCGCCAACAGATAGGCCTGCGCCAAGCCATCGGGGCTAGGTTGCACGATATAGGTTAAGGAAAGCCCCCACTGGCTGCCGTCACCCAACAACCGGATGAACTGACCCTGATCATCCGGCGTGGTGATGATGGCGATCTCGCGCACCCCGCCCAGCATCAGCACCGACAGCGGATAATAGATCATCGGCTTGTCGTAGATCGGCAGCAACTGCTTCGACACCCCCATGGTGATCGGCCAGAGCCGCGTGCCAGAGCCGCCCGCCAGAATGATCCCCTTGCGCGTCATACCGCCAACTCCTGCAAAATCTTGTCCAAACCCGTGCGCCAATCCGGGCGCGCAATGCCAAACGCTGCCAACCCGCCGCAATCGAGCCGCGAATTCAGCGGGCGTTTCGCAGGTGTCGGGTAAGCACTCGACGGGATGTCCTGCACCGCACAAGCCAGCCCCGCCCGCGCCATGATCTCGCGCGCGAACTCCGCCCAAGAGCAATCCGGCGCGCCCGCAAAATGCTGCACACCACCGGGTTTACCCGCCAAAACCCCCGCCGCCATCACATACAAAGCATCGGCAATATCCGCAGCCAGAGTCGGCCCGCCGATCTGATCCGCCACAACGTTCAAGCTCGGGCGCTCCGCCCCCAACCGCAGCATGGTCTTGACGAAATTGCTGCCATGCGCCGAGACCACCCAAGACGTGCGCAGAATGACGAAGCGACCACCCGCCGCCTGCACGGCCTGTTCACCCGCCAGCTTGGTACGCCCATAAGCCCCCAAAGGCGCTGTCGGATGATCCACCCCAAACGGCTGATCCCCCGCGCCATCAAACACATAATCGGTTGAGATATGCAAAAACGGCAAGCCCCGCGCAGCACAGGCCCGCGCCATAGCCCCCGGAGCCGCGCCGTTTACCACCAGCGCCGCCGCTTCCTCAGCCTCGGCCTTATCCACCGCCGTCCAAGCCGCTGCGTTGATCACCACATCCGCGTCGCAAGCCGCAATCGCCGCCGCACAAGCCGCAGGGTCCGCCAAATCCGCCTGCCCGCGTCCCAGAAACTCCGCCGAAACGCCCAAAGGCATCCGCCGCGCCAGTTCCCGCGCCACTTGCCCGGTCTGGCCAAAAACCAAAACCTTCACCGCCACCACCCCGATTTTCGCCCAAAGCTAAACGTGGCAATCGTCCCGGAATGCGCGCGAATTCCGATCACGTCTTCACCCCCAGCCGCACGCCCACACCCGCGCGCGCCTGCAACGGCTGCCACCACGCCTCATTGTCGAGATACCACTGCACGGTTTTTGCAAGACCCTCCTCGACCGTCACGCTCGGCCGCCAGCCCAATTCCGCGCGAATACGCGATGGATCAATCGCATAGCGCGCATCATGGCCGGGTCGGTCTGTGACATAGGTGATCTGATCGGCATAAGACCCCGACGCCTTCGGCCGCTTGGCGTCGAGTATCCCGCACAAAGTCCGCACCAGTTGCAGGTTGCTGCGCTCGTTCTCACCGCCGATATTATAGCTGCGCCCCAACTTGCCCTTCTCCACCACCAACAGCAAAGCATCGGCGTGATCCTCGACATAAAGCCAATCGCGGATGTTCGAGCCATCGCCATAGATCGGCAACGGCTTACCCGCCAAAGCGTTCAAAATCACCACCGGGATCAGCTTTTCCGGGAAATGGAACGGGCCGTAATTGTTCGAGCAATTCGTCAGCACCACCGGCAGCCCGTAGGTTTCATGCCAAGCCCGCACCAGATGATCACTCGCCGCCTTGCTGGCCGAATAGGGGCTGCGCGGATCGTAAGAGGTGTCTTCAGTAAATTGCCCCTCGGGCCCCAAAGACCCAAACACCTCATCCGTGCTGATATGGTGAAACCGAAACCCCGCCGGACGCCCCGCGCCCTGCCAATAGGCCCACGCCGCTTCCAGCATGTTATAAGTGCCGTTGATATTGGTCAGGATGAAATCCCCTGGCCCGTCAATAGAACGATCCACATGACTTTCCGCAGCCAGATGCATCACCACATCCGGGCGATGCAGGCTGAAAATCTCATCCAACCGCGCCCGGTCGCGAATATCCGCCCGCTCAAAGCTGTAAAGGTTCGACCCCGCCACGCTCGCCACGTTCTCCAGACAGGCCGCATAGGTCAGCGCATCCAGATTGACCACCTCATGCCCGCGCGAAACCGCCAGCCGCACCACGGCCGAGCCGATAAAGCCCGCCCCACCCGTCACCAGTATCTTCATGCTGCAACCCACTCAAATGGCGACACGACCTCGCGAAACAACGGTGCTGCCGCATCCTTGTCCGAGAGAACCGGAGCCGCCGTGAGCCCCCAATCAATGCCAATCTCGGCATCATCCCAGCGCACGCCGCCATCGCAATCGGGCGCATACACATCGGTGCATTTATACTGCACCTCGGTATTCGGCACCTTCGTCACGAACCCATGCAGAAAGCCTTTCGGCACCAACAACTGCCGTCCATCCGCCGCCGACAACTCCACCCCAACCCATTTCCCAAAAGTCGGAGAGCCGCGCCGGAAATCTACCGCCACATCTAAGATCGCCCCCGCCGTGCAGCGCACCAGTTTATCCTGCGCGCGCGGTGGAGCCTGATAGTGCAGCCCCCGCACCGTACCGACAGCCGCCGACATCGAGTGGTTGTCCTGCACGAAATCCAGCCCAAACCCAGCAGCCGCCAGCGCCGCCGCGTTCCAGGTCTCGGAAAACCAGCCACGATCATCGCCAAACCGCTTCGGCGTCACAATCAACACCCCCGCCAGCGCCGTCTGTTCAATCTGCATATCTCAAACCCATTCGCACATCCGCCGCGAAGCTTTACCGCATCTAAGCGGCTGGACCCAGACCGAATTATGACGTCAGAGCATCCCCAGCATATCGGCATTGACCCAAAACGCCAAAGCCACCAGCGCCGCCGCCAGCGCAAACAGCACAATGTCATTCACCGGATCCCAAGCCCGATGCTTGCGCGCCAGCAAAATCACCGCCGGATGCAGCGCCAGCAGTGCCACCGCCTGCGCCAACAACGCGCCCTCCAGCCCGCCATGGGTGATACCGATCAGAAACGCCACCGTCTGCACAAAAGCCTTCAGCGCTTGCAGCCAGAAGTAATTTCGCCCGTCGCCCGCAGCCAGAGCCGATTGATCATAGCTGATGCCAATGGTTTCCGGCATCTGGATAAGCGCCACCATCACAACGATGAACCCCGCCGCCGCATAGCGCTCATCATACATGATGCCGACCAAAGGCACCCCGATCACCGCCAAGAACCCCAGCAGCAGCAACGTGCCCCCCGAAATCGCCCAACGCAGCTTGCGCATCTTGGCAAAATTCGCCGCCGACTCCGCCGGGTGATGATCGCGGTACAAAGGAATCATAATCCGGCTGTTCACCGCCCGCGCCAACAGCAATGGGAATGAGGCGAGGAAATAGCCGATGTTATAAACCCCCAACTCCTCAAGGCTCAGATAATGCCCAAAGATCGCCTTGTCGCCCTGCGCCAAAGCAAAACCGCAGGCGGTGGACATGAAAATCCATTTGCCAAAATGGATCAACTCATGCCCCGCCGATTTATCCCAGTGAAACCGATTGCTCGGCCCCGGCAGATACATCCACGTCAGCACCAGTTTGGCCAGTGAGCCTACAATCGCCCCGATCACCAGCCCCCAGACCGAATGGGTCATCAAAGACAACACCACCATCGCCACAATCCCAATCGCCTGCGCAATCAGGTCCAGCAAGGTGACCTTGCCCAACAGCAAATGCCGTGTCGCCGTGTCAATCCGCGTCGGATTGAACCCCGAGATAAACAGCGAAATCCCCGCCACGGGTAGCAGATATTTCAACTCCGGCGCATGGTAAAAACTCGCCAAAGGCCAAGCCAAACCGCAAGTCACCAGCCACAGCATCGTGCCGCGAAACGCGTGAATGGTGAACGCCGTGTTCAGAAAATCCGGGTCATCGCCGCGCTTGTTCTGCGCGATCGAGGCCGAAACCCCGACATCCGAGAACATCACCATGCCGACCAGCACCACCGAAACCAGCGCCATGACGCCAAACGCATCTGGTGCCAGAATCCGTGTCAAAATCAGATTCGAACCCAGCCGCATCACCTGCGTCAGAGCATAAGACCCGGCGGTGAACGCCGATCCGCGCAGCGCGCGGGCAAACAAACTTCTGCCCGCAGGCGCGGTCCCATTCAGCTCAGACATTAAGCAAACCCTTTACCACTTCGTCGCGACCCTAGGCGGATGTATGTGAAGCGTCAATGAAGGCCCATTTGGCAACAATCTATGCGCGAAATCGTTGAATTTGCCTTACTCTTGCCAAAAGCCCTGCCTATTGACCAAGGCTAAGACGTAATACGGTGCCGCCATGCAAATTGCCTACCTGATCAACACCTATCCAAAGCCGTCGCACACCTTTATTCGCCGCGAAATAGCGGCGCTAGAGGTGCTTGGCTGGCAGGTTCATCGGTTTGCCATGCGCTCGGACCGCGCAGCTTTGGTCGATCCGGTGGATTTAATCGAAGACGATAAGACCGAACATGTGCTGGAAATCGGCGGCAAAAACCTGCTGCGCTCCAGCCTCGGCTGGATGATCAAACATCCCAAACACGCGCTTGCGGGCCTCGCGATGGCGATCCGCTGCGGCACAAAGGGCAAATCCGGCGGCCCCGGCACGGGCGGCATCCCACGCCATCTGATCTATCTGTTTGAGGCCGCCCATATTGCCCGGCGCGCCCATGAACTGGGCATCGCCCATATCCACGCGCATTTCGGCACCAACTCCGCCACTGTCGCCATGCTGGCCGAAGCTTTGGGCGGCCCCGGTTTCAGCTTCACCGTCCACGGCCCGGAAGAATTCGACGCCCCGCGCGCCTTCTCCTTCCCCGAGAAAATCGCCCGCGCCCGCTTTACCGTGGCGATCTCCAGCTATTGCCGCAGCCAGTTGTTCCGGTGGAGCCAGATCCCCGAATGGCCCAAAATCAAAGAGGTGCATTGCGGCGTCGACACCGCAGGCTACCCCACCCCCGCCCCGATGCCCGAAGGCGGCCCGCATCTGGTCGCGATTGGTCGGTTGTGCGAGCAAAAGGGTTTCCCCGTCTTGATCGAAACCATGGCAATCGCCGCCAAACGCCTGCCCGGCCTGACCCTGACCATCTGCGGCGACGGCGAACTCCGCGAACTCATCGACAGCGAAATCGCCCGCCACGGCATCCAAGACCGCATCACCATCGCAGGCTGGGTGGATGAGGCGGGTGTGCGTGCCGCCATCGCCGCCGCCCATGCGCTGATCCTACCCTCGCTCGCCGAAGGCCTGCCGATGGTGGTGATCGAGGCGATGGCCTGCGGTCGCCCGGTGATCTCGACCTGCATCAACGGCGTGCCGGAACTGCTGACGCCCAAAGAAGGCTGGCTTGTCCCCGCAGGCGACCCCGCCGCTTTGGCCGATGTGATTGTTGAATTGTCCAACACCCCCAACGCAGTGCTGGCCGAAATGGGCATCAAAGCCCGCGCCCGCGCCATGGCACGCCACGACGGCAACACCGAAGCCGCCAAACTCGCCGCCCATTTCACCGAAGCGTTGAAAAATGCCGCAGTTGGAACAGAGCCGCTCGCCCCTCACGTCGTGCACCCCGCATGAGCTACGTCCTCATCTGCGCCAGCCACAGCGACGAAATCCTGAACGCCAACCTCGCGCGTTCCCCGATGATCACCGAAGCCATCGTGCCGCTGCACTTGGAACGCGACGCCGCCTCCGCCGCCGTCGCCTATAACCGCGCCATCGACGCCACCACTGCCGAGATCCTGATCTTCGCCCACCACGATGTCTACCTGCCACGCGGCTGGGAAAAACTGCTCACCCGCCGCCTGCGCGAACTGGAAGCGCATGATCCCAACTGGGCGCTCTATGGCCCGTTCGGCGTGGGGTTAGACGCCAGCCACATCGGCCCGGTCTGGTCTTCCAGCATCGGCCTGATCGTCGGCCGCGTCCCCACCACCCCCGCCGAGGTGCAAAGCTACGACGAAATGGTCATCATCCTGCGCCGCTCCGCAGGCCTGCGCTTTGATGAAACCCTTCCCGGCTGGCACATGTACGGCACCGACATCGTCACCACCGCCCGCGCCCGCGGCCTGCACGCCTATGCCGGAGCATTACCCACCATCCACAACGACCGCTACCACGACCATCTGCGCGACGATTTCGTCGCGTCCTACACCGCAATGCGCCACAAATGGCGCGCAAACCTTCCCCTGCGCACCCCGATCATCAAAATCAGCAAATCCGGCCTGCACCTTTATAAAAACCGCTGGCAAGATTACCGATCCGAGACATTCCGCGCCAATATGTCGGTCGGCATCGCCCACCCGCCAGAATACCTCGCCTCACTCTGCGGCTGGTCGGATTTATCAGCTTCGGCCTGATCGCCTCGGCTTAATTCAAACAAGATTAAAATTGCGGCGCGCCCCTTCGGGTCTTGGCCGCACCTAAGGCTTTCACATTGGCTCAAATATCCCCGCCAGAGGCTTCCACACCACCTGTCAGGAGCCTCCGGCGGTAGTATTTCAAAAAGAGCAAATACCAAGAGTGCTCTAAATCATCCCGCGCAACTTGCCCGCCACCGCGACCGCCAATTTACCATGTTCGCCCTGATCAAAATGCACCCCATCCAACGGGCTGACCTTGATCACCGCACCCGCGTCCAAAAACGCCACCCCGCGGGCCTGTGCCAGGGCGGCATACAGCGGCGGCAAAGCCTGCGAGCGTGCGGCCCCACCCCAGAATTCATCCTTGATCGGCCCAACCTCCACCACCGGAGTAGGGCACATCAGCAATATCTTAAACCCGCCATGCCGCTCCTGCATCACCCGATGCTGCGCAATATCCAACAGGCTCGCGATGCCCCCAACCACTGCCTGCGGAGTCGCGGTAAACCGCGCCTTCACATCGTTGGTCCCCAGCATCAGCACCAACACATCCAGCGGACCGTGGCTTTCCAGCGCGATCTTCAAGCCCACCTGCCCATTCATATGTGCACCCATGATCGGATCGTCGAACATCGACGTTCGCCCCGGCAATCCTTCCTCGATCACCTCACAGCCCAAAGCCTCTCGCACCAATGAGGGCCAGCGCACCCCGTCTCCATAGCGCTCATAACGCGCCAGATCGGTGATCGGCGGCGTCCCATGCGTGTTACTGTCGCCAAAGCACATCACAACTGGCATCTCATCCCCCTGTTTTGCGCCAAGCTACGAAGCCCACGCCCAAGCGTAAACCCCCTTCCCCTTTCGCCCCCCGCCCCCCATATATACGCCAACCCAAAACCTTCGAGGCTTTCCATGTTCGGCACCCAAACCGCCCCCACGGCAGCACCTGTCACCGATCTGATCACCGACGGCTCGGAAGTCACCTTCCTGCAAGACGTGATCGAACCGTCGCAAACCACCCCGATCATCGTCGATTTTTGGGCACCTTGGTGCGGCCCGTGCAAAACCCTCGGCCCGGCGCTGGAAGCCGCCGTCACCGCCGCCAAAGGTCGGGTGCGGATGGTGAAAATCAATGTCGATGAAAATCAGGCGCTTGCCGCCCAGTTGCGCATCCAATCCATCCCCACCGTCTACGCCTTCTTCCAAGGCCAGCCGGTCGATGGCTTCCAAGGCAATGTCGCGCCTTCGGAGTTGAAACGCTTCGTCGATAAACTCGCCGCGATGGGGCCAGAGCCGGACAATGGCCTTGCCGATGCCATCGCTGCCGCCGAAACCATGCTGGAGGACGGTGACTACGCCGATGCGGTGGAAACCTTCACCGCCATCCTTGAAGAAGAACCCGAAAACGCTGTGGCCTATGCCGGTCTGATCCGCGCCCACCTCGCGCTTGGCGATCTCGACCTTGCCGAAACCCTGATCACCACCGCCCCCGGCGCTTTGGCCAAAGCCAAGGAAGTCGAGGCCACCCGCGCCATGCTCGACCTTGCCCGCCAAGCGGCCTCTGCTGGCCCCGAGGATGATCTGCGCGCCGCCCATGCCGCCGATCCGAAAAATCCGCAGATCCTGTTCGACCTCGCCACCGCCCAGCACGCCAATGGCAAGGTCGAGGAAGCCGTCAACACCCTGCTGGATCTGTTCAAACTCGACCGCGAGTGGAACAACAACGCCGCCCGCACCCAGCTGTTCACCATCTTTGACGCGCTGAAACCGCAAGACCCCATCGTCTTGGCAGGCCGCCGCCGCCTGTCCTCGATGATCTTTGCCTAAACCGGATGGCACACTAGCTAGAGGGCATGATGAAGCAAACCGACCTGCCCGACACCCTGCCTCTGTTCCCATTGCCGGGCGCGCTTTTGCTGCCGCGCGCCCGCCTGCCGCTGCATATTTTCGAGCCGCGCTACCTCGCGATGCTGGACGATTGCATGAAAACCCCGCACCGCCTGATCGGCATGATCCAACCGCGTGAGGGGCCGAACGGCGAAAAACGCCTCTCCGCCATCGGCTGTGCGGGCCGTCTGACCGGATTTTCCGAGACCGAAGACCACCGTTATATGATCACCCTCACCGGCGTGTCGCGCTTCCGCCTGCGCGCCGAGGTCGAAGGCTTCACCCCCTACCGCCGCGCCCACATTGACTGGCAGCCCTTCACCCGCGATCTGGGCCGCGAGGAATCCGACACGGGTTTTGACCGCGAACCCTTCCTCGCCCTGCTCGCCCGCTACTTCGCCACCCGCGATCTCGGCACCGATTGGAGCGGCATCAAAGCCGCCGACACCGAACTTCTGATCAACTCGCTGTCGATGCTGCTGCCCTTCACCCCCGAAGACAAACAGGCGCTGCTGGAAGCCCCCTCGCTGATCACCCGCCGCGAAACCCTCGTCACCCTTCTGGAAATCGCGCTGCACTCCGATGGCCGCGATGAGACCTTGCAATGACCGATACACCGCAAAACACCCCGCTGCACGACCGCCGGATGCTGGAAGCCCTCGTCTGCCCCGTCACCCAAGCCGTGCTGACCTATGACGCGGAAAAGATGGAACTGATCTCCAAAGCCGCCCATCTGGCCTTCCCGATTAGGGACGGCATTCCGATCATGCTGGTGAGTGAGGCGCGGGCGATGGAGTGAGGTTCCACTTGATAACAATGTGTTTACCCAATTAGATTGCAGCAATGATTTCGTGTAATGGAGTCCGCGCGTGAAGTGGATCGGTCGAATTATTCTGCTTGGTTTTATTGGTTTTATCGGCTGGGGCGCTTACGATATGTACCGCGGTGGTTTCTTTTCTTTACCCGATCTTCCAGACAGAGCTTATCCGATCTCATTTGGAAGTGGGTTCCGGGCAATCGTTTATGATATCGACGCTTCGGATAAAAACTTCGAAAACGGGCCTAAATGGTTCCGGCGACTAGCATCTGCCAATCCAGATCGCAAATATCTCGGATTACCCGCCGAAGTTCCGGTCTGGTTCAAAGACGTTTGGTCAACCTGCGAAGCTCCAACCAACGAGTCCCAAACATTCGTCGAGCAGTCGATGTCAGAGGAAGTTAAATCTCGAATGGTAGGCGCACGCTTGGATGCCATTTGCTACATACCCACCGATGACGAAAGAAGATTATACGCGGGCTCATCTATTCCGTGCCCAAATTGTAACCGCAGTAGGATAGGTTAAACCCACCTCAATCGCATTCCCCCTCAAACCTCCACCCCCCTCAACA